>CAYZFN010000171.1:0-12814 GCA_964477695.1 uncultured Enterobacteriaceae bacterium
GCTGCGCTTCACGACCATGCCGTGGTTGATGGGCAGGAGGCCGGTCTTGCGGTAGTAGCGCACGCCCTCGGCGAGCGGATCGGCGAAGAGCGGACGGACGTCCGGGTGATGCCAGAGGTCGGCGGTGCTGCGATCGACGAGGTTCGGGTTGACGATGTAGTGCACGATGGCGTCGATCTCCCCGGCGAGGATCATCGTACCGAGGTTCTTTTCGAGCGGCACCTGGCGGATCGTCACGCCCGGCGGCGCGTCGAAGCCGAGCGCGGCGCGATGGCTATGGCTCGGCACCCGCTCCATCCACCACTCCATCTCGGCGGGCCGCACGCCGAACTCGTGCTCGAGCGCACCGCGCGTCCAGAGCGCCGCCGTCTGCTGGTACTCCGGCACGCCGACGCGGCGTCCTCTCAGGCCGGCGGGCCGCTCGATGCCTGCGGCGCGGCGCACCAGGATCTCGGTGTGGAACAGCTTGCGCGTCGTGAAGACCGGCACGCCGAGCCAGCGCTCGTCGCCCGCGGCGACCGCCATCATGAGCGAGGACATCGACATCTCGGCGACGTCGAAGTCGCCGAACTTGAGCTGCCGCCAGAACAGCTCCGAAGGGAAGACCGGGCTCGCCAGCAGGTCGATGCCGTCCGCTTTCACGCGGCCCTCGAAGATCGGCCACGTGCGCGGGTTGGCGGCCATGCCGATGCTGAGCGCGAGCTTCATTAGCCGAGCAGTAGGGCAACCGGGAATTCAGATAATAGATCGGCCAGGAGCGTAGGCCCGCCGCGCTGGCGGCGGCCGGCGAGCACGTCCTCGAGCTCGATCTGCGGCAGGTGCAGCCGCGCCTCGCCCCAGATCCGGCTGCCGATCGGCGCGCGATCCTCCGGCGTCATGAGCCGCGCGAAGAGCCGCGGAGCGATCGCGACGAGAGTTTTCCCGCCGGCGGTAAGCGAGAACGCGAGAACGTTCTGCTCCCGGCCGGCGTCGGTCTGGAGCGGCCGGTAGCTGGCCCCGTAGAAGAGCCCGGGGTGCGCCTTGCGGATCGCCAGGCCCTTGCGGATGACGTGCAGCTTGGCGCGGCCATCGCCCAGGTTTTCCAGCATTTCGCCCGGCGAGGCGGTCTGGTCGAGGAGCCTTTTGCGCAGGGCAAAATCCACCGGCCGGCGATTGTCCGGATCGACCAGGCTGAAGTCCCAGAGCTCGGTGCCCTGGTAGTAATCGGCGACGCCAGGCGAGGCGACCTTGACCAGCGCCTGCGATAGGCCGACGAGCATGCCGAGCCGCGCGAGCCGCGGCACCGCCTCGTTCAGTTCGCGCACGAAGACGCTGTGCGCGAGCGAATCGCTGACGAAGCGCTCGAGCGCGGCTTCGTACTCGGCGTCGGGATTGATCCAGCTCGTGTGTAGCTTCGCCTCGCGCACGGCCTTGAGCATGTAGGCCTTGAGCCGCTCGCGCAGCTCGGCCGTCTGCGCCTCGTTCGGCGGCGAACAAGGCCAGATGCCGAGCGCCGCCTGGTAATAGTGATACTCGTCGCCGCGCGAGGGCGCAGCGGCCGCTTCGGCACGCAGCGAGCGGTTGATGACGCTCCAGCGCCGCAGCCAAAGGCGCCAGAGCGAAGGCAGCTCGGAGAGGACGCCCAGGCGCGCCCGCACGTCCTCGGAGCGCTTGGTATCGTGGGTCGAGCTGCCGAGCATCGTTCCCGGCCAGCGCCGCGCCCGGTCCTCGCTGGCGGCGTGGAACGCCTTGAGCGAGAGGCCGAAGTGCGCCGGATGGCCGCCCACCTCGTTCAGGGCGATGAGGCGGTTGTAGCGGTAGAAGGCGGTGTCTTCGACGCCCTTCGCGACGACCGGCGCGGTGAACTGCTGGAAGCGCATCGCGAAGCGCAGCATCTCGCGGCGCCGCTCGCCCGAGGGCGGCGCGGCCTCGAGCGTGATAACGCCGCGCACGAAGTCGAATACGGCCGGATCGGCGATGCGGCTCGCGCGCTTCGCCGCGTTCACCGCCCAGTCGATCCAGCGCCGGTCGCTGTCCGCCACGCCGCGCGGGCTGACGTAGGTGCGGTACACGGGAAAGTGCGCGGCGATTTCCATCAGCGCCTTGCGCAGGCCGCTCACCGTGTAGTCGCGGGTGATGCGGTTGCCGGCGGCGATGCGCGCCAGCCAGTTCGACAGCATGAACAGCTCGGCGAACAGCGTGGTCCCCATGATCAGATAGCGGCTGTCGACCGCCATCTCCTCGAAGGTCTTGCGCTCGCGCGTGAAGCGCTGCCAGATGCGGTCGAACTGCGCCTCGGCGCCCGAGTCGATGAACACGCCGGTGAGCACGTTGACGAAGCGATAGCCGGTCGTGCCGGCGATCGGCCAGTCTTCGGGCATCTGCTCGTAGCCGGCGAGGATCTTCTCCACGACGACCCACGGCTTGACGAACAGGCCGTGCAACCGCTCGAGGTACTCGCGCGGATCGGCGAGGCCGTCGGGATGGTCGATGCGCGCGCCGTCCACGCCGCCGCGCCGCGCAAGGCGAGCGATCATGCGGTGCGTCTCTTCGAACACCTTCGGGTCTTCTTGCCGCACCCCCGCGAGGTCGACGATCTCGAAGAAGCGCCGGTAATTGATCTCGTCGGAGGCGACCAGCCAGTAGGCGAGCCGGTAGTGCTGCTTCTCGAGCAGTCGATGCAGCGCGAGCGGATCGGTGATCGGCTTCTTCAGCCCGAGCGTGGACTTCCGGGTGAGCGGGAAGCGGTGGCCGAAGTAGCGCACGCTCCAGCGCCCGCCGCGCTTTTCCAGCTTCAGCTCGCCCGCTTCGAGCGCCTCGCCGTAGTGCTTGCCAAGCACGGGCAGGAGCAGCTTGCCGCGCGACCAGTCGATGTCGAAGAAGCGAGCGTAGGGCGAGGCGCGGCCCTTCTCCAGCACGTCCAGCCAGAAGGGGTTGTCGGCATGCAGCACGCCCATGTGGTTGGGCACGAGGTCGGGAATGAGCCCGAGGCCGTGGCGCTTCAGCGCTTCCATCAGGGCGTGCAGGTCCTTCTCCGTGCCGATCTCGGGATTGACCTTGTTATGGTCGACGATGTCGTAGCCGTGCGTGCTGCCGGGACGCGCCTTGAGGAAAGGCGAGGCGTAGAGATGCGTGACGCCGAGGCCCGCGAGGTAGGGAACGAGCGCGGTAGCGTCCTTGAACCGGAAGGTTTTGTGGAACTGGAGGCGATACGTCGCGCCGGGCACGCGCAGCGGGCGCTCGAGATGCAGGCTGCGCTCGACCATCACCGCGGCGAGCGCGCCGAGCCGCGCATCGGAGGGCCACTTCTCGAGCGGCAGCGGAACCTTGCGCCGCCAGTTGGGATGCTGCTCGACCGTGCCCGGGAGGTTCGCCTGGTCCAGCAGCTCGAACACGTCTTCCGGCTGGACCATGGCGATCTTGCACGGCGTGCGCGCGATGAACGCATGCGCCGAGCGCGCCGACGTATCGAGGCCCTCGCGCTCGAGCGCGATGCGCAGCCGGTCCTGGTCGAGCTTGCGCTCGCCCGCCTCCCTTGCCGGGTCGACCGAGAGCCCGAGTCCGACCCGCAGCTCGAGATCGTGCGCCGCCCAGTAGCCGCGCCAGGTCGGCAGGTCGTGCGTGCTGACGCAGACCAGCGCCTCGCGCGGGTACGCGCCGGGCGCGGCGAATTCCTGGTTTATTTTTTCGAACAACAAAGGACGGTAGGAAAGCACGCCGGCTGCGTTCAGAGCATCGCGCAGCTCGCCGGGAACGGTGCCGAGGTCCTCGCCGATCACCAGGCATTTCCTTTGCCGGCTTTCCGCGGCGAGGATGGCGAGCAGATCGGAAAAGGGGTAATGCACGTACCCGCCGCGCGCGGCGTTCTGGCCGGGCGGAATCCACCACAGGCGCGAGAGCGCCATGACGTGGTCCATGCGCAGCGCGCCGCCTTCGGGCATGTTGGCGCGCAGGAGCTCGATGAAGGGCCGATAGGCCGCGGCGCGCAGCGCGCGCGGCGAATACGGCGGCAAACCCCAGTCCTGGCCCTTGGGGTTGAACTCGTCGGGCGGCGCACCGCAGGAGGCTTCCACGGCGAACACCGCCTGCTCTTCCCAGACCTCCGCCCCGCCGCGGTCGGCGCCGAGCGCGAGGTCGACGTAAAGCCCGATCGGCATGCCGAGCTCGTGCGCCCGGCGCTGCACGGTGCGAAGCTGAGCGCGCGCCTCTTCCTGCAGCCATTGGTGAAACGCGATGCGCCGGGCGTTGATCCTCGCAAACCGTCTTACTGCGGGAGAGTCCGGCTTGCGGTACTGCTCGGGCCAGCTCTGCCAGCCCCCGCCGAGCTTCTCGCGCAGCGCCTCGAAGATGGCGAAGTTGCTCGGCTTCGCATTCCAACCCTTCAGGGTTGTGAAAAGGGTTTTGAGGACTTGCAGCTTCGCCTGCGCAACGCCCGCATAGTCCACGAGCTCCGCGTCGCGCAAGGCGGCGAGCTGCCGCTGGAACGCGCTCGAGCGCACCAGGCGCTGCGCCGCTGCGCTCGCGGCGTACGCCGGAATCGCCTCGACGTCGAGATAGAGGAAGTTCAGCGCCCGGCGGCTGGAGGGGCTGTAGGGGCTGCCCTGGGTCGCATGCAGCGGATTCACGCCGACCACCGCCGCGCCGAGCCTGGCCGCGAGCTCGACCAGCGCCTTCAGGTCGCCGAAGTCGCCGATGCCCCAGTTGCGCGCCGAGCGCAGGCCATAGAGCTGCGCCATGAAGCCCCACACGCGCCCGCCGCGCTCGAGGAGCTCCGGCTGGTGGCAGCGGCCGGGCTCGAGCTTCAGCTTCGCGCTCTTGCGCTCCGGCCCGATCGCACGCGCGAGCGCCTCGCGCACTGCCGGGTCGATCTTCTTCTCGTTACCCCAGACGTCGAGGTAGCTCTCGGCGATCTCTTTCAATCCTGGATGACCCAGTTGACCGACCAGGGCTCGCCCGCGCCGCCGCTCGAGTAGATGCTCCTGCCCTTCGGGGCTGCGATCCGCAGCGCTGCGTCGCCGCAGTTCGCGACCAGGGCGAGCCGGCCCCAGGTCACTTCGAAGGCGCGCTCGCCCAGCATGCGGTAGCGTCCCGGCCCGAGCGCGAGCGGCACGATCTCTTTCTTGCGCAGCGCGAGCAGCTCGCGGTAGTGCGTGCGCCATTTCTCGTCGGCCTTCTTCCAGTCGAGCACGCAGGCGCGGAAGGTGCTCTCGGCGAGCGGGTCGGGAATCTTCTCGCGCTTCGCCGGGTCCTTGAACGCCGCGAAGCGCGCGAACTCCTCGCGCCGGCCGTTGCGCACCGCCTCGCCGAGCTCGCCGGCGAAGTCGCAGAAGAACAGGAACGGCTGGCGGCAGCCCCACTCCTCGCCCATGAAGAGCAGCGGCGGCGAGGGAGCGAGCAGCTGGATGGCCGATAAAACTTTGACCTTGTTCACGTCTGCGAGGCAAAGCAATCGTTCGCCAAACGCGCGATTGCCGATCTGGTCGTGGTTCTGCAGGAAGTCGACGAAGCACGACGGCGGCAAGTGCGCGCTCGGATCGCCGCGCTTCTCGTCGGTGAAGGGCGACACCTCGCCCTGGTAGGCGAAGCCTTCGGCGAGGCAGCGCGCGAGATGCTTCGCCGGCGCGTCGTAGGCGACGTAGTAGCCGTCGCTCTCGCCGCTCGCCGCGACGTGGTAGGCGTGGTGCGAGTCGTCGTTCCACTGCGCGTCGTACCTGCCGGGGCCGATTAAGCGCGACTGGTTGGCGTCGTTCTCGAGCACGAGGTGGCGCGTGCTGCCCCATCTTTGCCGCACGGTGCGCGCGATCTCGTCCAGGATGTGCACCGGCGAGTCGTCGTAGATCGCGTGCACGGCGTCGAAGCGCAGGCCGTCGAAGCGGTATTCGCCGAGCCAGTAGAGGACGTTGTCGATGAAGTAGCGCCGCACCATCGGGTTGCCGTAGTTGATGGCCGCGCCCCAGGGCGTGCGATGCCGCTCGGTGAAGAAGTCCGGCGCATACAGGCCGAGGTAATTGCCTTTCGGCCCGAAATGGTTGTAGACGACGTCGAGGAAGATCATCAGGCCGGAGTCGTGCGCGGCCTGCACGAGCGCCTTGAGATCGGCCGGCCTGCCGTAAGCGCTGTCCGGCGCATACGGCAGCACGCCGTCGTAGCCCCAGTTGCGCCGGCCGGCGAAGTCGGCGAGCGGCATGAGCTCGATTGCCGTTATCCCGGTGCTCTTCAGCTCGGCGAGCTTCTCGGTTACACCGGCGTAGGTGCCTCGGGAGCTGAAGGTGCCGACGTGCAGCTCGTAGAGCACGGCTTCACGCCACGGCCGGCCCTGCCAGCCGTCCGTCCATTTGAACGCCGCAGCGTCGATGACCTCGCTCGGCCCGTCGACGTCCTGCGGCTGGAAACGCGACGCGGGATCGGGAACGAGCTGGCCGCCGTCGATGCGGTAGCGGTACAGCGTGCCGGCGCGGGCGGAAGGAACGACCGCCTCGAACCATCCGTCAGCCTGGGCTTCCATCGGCTGCTCGTCGCCCGCGAGGACGACGGAAACCCTGCGCGCCGCCGGCGCCCAGAGGCGGAAGCGCACTCCGCCTCGGGCCAGGAGCTGCGCGCCGGAAGCTAGGGTTTCTTGCGCGGCCACCAGCGCTCCAGCAGATCCGCGGCCCAATCGCGGCCGCCCAGGCCGAAGGCGAGCGCGACCGCAAGCACGACCCCGGCGAGCAGGATCAGGAACGTCTGGCGGACGATGTCGCCGCCGATGTTCACCTGGTCGAGGGCGACGAGGATGACGAACACGAGGATCGCATAGCGCGCGATCCCGCCCATCAGGTCGGCGTCCTGCAGGCGGACGTTGCGGCAGTACGCCGTCACCGCGTTGCCGACGAAGCGCGCGAAGTAGGCGCCGAAGGCGAGGATGAGCAGCGCCACCAGCACCTTCGGTACGAAGCGCAGCACCTCGGACAGGAGGTCGGTGATGTACGACAGGCCGAGCAGGTTGAAGCCCATCACCAGCGCGGCGAGGATCACGATCCAGTAGAAGACCACCGCGACGATGTCGGTGAAGTCGCCCTGGATGCCGCCGTCGTGCAGGAACCTATCGATGCCGGCGCGCTCGGTGACCACGTGGAAATTGACCGCGCGCAGCCCGCGCGCGATCGCGAAGCGCACCGCCTTGGCGAGGATCCAGCCGGCGATCAGGATGATCACCGCAAGCAGCAGGCGCGGCACGAGGTCGCCGATCTGGGCGAGGAACACGCGCAGCGGCTCGATGATCGGGTCGAAGCGATCCATGTCAGTGTCCTGTTCTTGTCACCTCTCCCCGAGCAGGCCGGCGAGGCCCTGCAGGGGAATGTCGATCCAGTCGGGTCGGTTCGCCATCTCGTAGCGCAGCTCGTAGAGCACCTTCTCGAGCTCGGCGAGGGCGAGCAGGCCGGCCACGTCGTCGAAGCTCTCGTAGAGGCCGCTGCCCGCGCTCGAGTGCGCGTAAGCCTCGAGGAACGCCTTGCGCGCCTTGGCCTCCCACTCGTCGAGCACGGCGCCGAGGTTCTCGGAGGTCTTCGCGCGCTCGCGCTTCTGCACCGCTCCGCGCGCATAGCTGAAGGAGCGCAGCATCCCCGCGACATCGCGCAGCGGCGTGTGCTTGCGCCGGCTGTCGGCGAGCGGGCGCGAAGGCTCGCCCTCGAAGTCGATGATCAGGAAGTCGTTGTTGGCGAGCAGCACCTGGCCGAGGTGGTAGTCGCCATGGTGGCGCGTCCTGAGCGTTGCGCGCCGGGGCGCCGGGCAGGCGTCGATCACGCCGAGCAGCTTCGCGCGCAGCCCGGCGTACGGCTTCGCCCTCTCCACCTGCGCCATCTGGGCGAGCGTCTGCTCGGCCTCCTCGCGCACCCGCGCTCGCCAGAACTCGAAGTCCTGCGCCGTGAAGGGCTCGGGCTCGAACGCCGGGAGGCCGCTCTTCATGGCGAACGCCTTGTGCAGCTCGGCCGTGCGCGCGGCGAGGGTCTGGATGAGCGTGAGGTAGGCCTCGTGGCCTTCGGCCTCGCGGCGCATCTCGATCGAGCGCTCGAGGTACGAGAGCGTGTAGCTCCAGCCGTCGCCCTGGTTCGGCACATACTGCTGCAGCAGCACCAGCGCCGCCGGCTCGCCATCCTTCGGCACGTATTCGACCGTGCCGGCGAGCGGGACGCAGTTGGGGAAGCGCGCCACCTCGGTGAGGTAGCGCCCGACCTCGAGCTCGGGATGGATGCCGGGGCGCACGCGCCGGTAGCACTTGAGGAACAGCCGCTCGCCCAGCATCACCGATGTATTGGTGCTCTGCGCGTGCATCCTGCCGAGCTGCAGCGTCGCGACGTCCTCCCGCACGACGTCGCCGAAGGCGCGCGTCGGCGCGAACTTGAGCGCGCCCGCCTCGGTCGGCAGCACGCGGCTTTCGCCGATCGCCTTGACCACCTGGCGCCAGAAGCCCTCGTCGGCCACCGCGTCGGCCAGCACGCCGACGTTCGCCTGCTGGCGAACCCGCGCGATCGTCGCCACGGAGAGCGCCTTCACCTGCTCTTCCTCTTCCTCCCAGGCGAGCGCGAGCGGCAGGAAGTACGTGCACTCGCGCACCTCGACGAAAGCGAGCAGCCAGCTCATCGCGCCGAGGCTCCACACCGCGTAGTCGCGGGTCGCCGCGCGCCCGACCGGCTCGCCTTTCTGCGCGTACCAGCGCTGCGCCTCGAGGAACGGCGGCACCACCTCGGTCTCGAGCTCGGCGCGCAGCTTTTCCGCCATGCCGATGCGCCAGGGCACGACTTTCTCGCGGAAGAAGCTCGTCCACCCGTCGAACAGCACGAGCATCGGCTGCTCCTGCGGCGGCGTGACCTGCGCGTGCCAGTCGGGCGGCTGGGCGTCGCTGGCGAGGCGGAACCAGTAGAACGCGTACGCCGGCAGGGTGAGCAGGTAGAAGCGCTCGCCGATCGGCGGAAAGGAGGTGCGGCCGAGCATCTCCACCGGCACGCGCCCGCGATACTTCTTCAGGTCGAGCTCGACCGGCTGCGCGGTGCGCGACAGGTTGGCGACGCAGAGAATCGTTTCCTGCCCCACTTCCCGGATATAGGCGAGCACCTTGCGATTTCCGGGCCGCAGAAAGGACAGCGAGCCGCGGCCGAACGCCCGGCTCGTGCGGCGCGTCTCGAGCATGCGCTTCGTCCAGTTGAGGAGCGACGCCGGATCGCGCGCCTGCGCCTCGACGTTCACCGCCTCGTAGCCGTAGACCGGGTCCATGATCGGCGGCAGGTAGACGCGCTGCGGATCGGCGCGCGAGAACCCGGCATTGCGGTCGGGGCTCCATTGCATCGGCGTGCGCACGCCGTTCCGGTCGCCGAGATAGATGTTGTCGCCCATGCCGATCTCGTCGCCGTAGTAGAGGATCGGCGAGCCGGGCATCGACAGCAGCAGGCTGTTCATCAGCTTGATGCGCTCGGGATCGTTCTCCATGAGCGGCGCGAGCCGCCGCCGGATGCCGAGGTTGATGCGCGCCTGCCGATCGGCGGCGTACATGCGGTACATGTAGTCGCGCTCGCGGCTCGTTACCATCTCGAGCGTCAGCTCGTCGTGGTTCCTGAGGAAGATCGCCCACTGGCAGATGTCCGGGATGTCGGGCGTCTGCTGCATGATCTCCATCACCGGGTGACGGTCCTCCTGCGCGATCGCCATGTACATGCGCGGCATCAGCGGGAAGTGGAACGCCATGTGGCATTCGTCGCCGTCGCCGAAGTACGGTCGCACGTCCTCGGGCCACATGTTCGCTTCGGCGAGCAGGAAGCGGCCCGGATAGCGCTCGTCGATGTGCTTGCGGATCTTGCGCAGGATCTCGTGCGTCTCGGGCAGGTTCTCGTTGCTCGTTCCCTCCCTTTCCACGAGGTAGGGAATGGCATCGAGCCGGAACCCGTCCACCCCCATGTCGGCCCACGACTGCAGGATCTTCAGCACTGCGCGCAGCACCCGCGGGTTGTCGAAGTTGAGGTCGGGCTGGTGGCTGAAGAAGCGGTGCCAGTAGTACTGCTTCGCCACCGGGTCGAACGCCCAGTTCGCGGTCTCGGTATCGGTGAAGATGATGCGCGTGCCCTTGTACTTCTGGTCGCTGTCGCTCCACACGTAGTAATCGCGCTTCTTCGACCCCACCGGCGCGCGGCGTGCCGCCTGGAACCACGGGTGTACATCCGACGTGTGGTTGATGACCAGCTCGGTGATCACCTTCAGGCCGCGGCGGTGCGCCTCGTCGAGGAACACCTTGAAGTCCTCGCGCGTGCCGTACTGCGGATGCACGTTGCGGTAGTCGGCGATGTCGTAGCCGTCGTCCTTGAGCGGCGAGGGATAGAAAGGCAGCAGCCACACCACGTTGACGCCCAGCTGCTGGATGTAGTCGAGCTTGGAGGTGAGGCCGACGAAGTCGCCGATGCCGTCGGCGTTCGAGTCGAAGAACGCCTTGACGTGCAGCTGGTAGATGACCGCGTCCTTGTACCAGAGCGCGCGGTCGCTGGAGGACTCCTCCTTGTCCGCGGCGGCGACCTGCGCGAGCTCTTTATCCTCGGATAACACGGAAGACATGCGCCGGTAGCGTCTGCGGATTGAGCTGCACGAAGTTGCGCCGCCCGGTCCAGGCGTAGCGGCCGCCGCCGAGGAGATCCTCCACGTCGTAGGTCTTGCCCTCGCCCCACGCGAAATCGATCCAGCCCGACTGCGCGTAGCGCGGGTCGAGGTTGACGACGGCAAGGATGCGGTTCTCGTCGTGCTGCTTCGAGTAGGCGATCAGCTGGTCGTTGTCGGTCGGATGGAACTGCAGGCTCCAGTCGCTCTGCAGCGCGACGTTCTCGCGCCGTATGCGGTTCAGCCTTCCTATCAGTTCAGTGAGATTCCCCGGCTGGTCACGGTCCCAGCGGCGGATCTCGTACTTCTCCGAGTGCAGGTATTCCTCGCTGCCGGGCTCGCGCGGCGCGTGCTCCATGAGCTCGTAGGCCGGGCCATACAGCCCGTAGTTCGCCGCCAGCGTCGCGGCGAGCACCACGCGCACGATGAACGCCGGCCGGCCGCCGTGCTGCAGGTACTCGTGCAGGATGTCGGGCGTATTCGGCCACACGTTCGGCCGAAAGTACTCGCGCGAGGGATCTTGCGTCAGCTCGGTGAAGTATTCCGTCAGTTCCTGGCGCGAGTTGCGCCAGGTGAAGTACGTGTACGACTGCGTGAAGCCGAGCTTGGCGAGCTTGTGCATCACGCGCGGCCGCGTGAACGCCTCCGAAAGGAAGACCAGCTCGGGATGCCTGGCCTTCAGCTCGCCGATGCACCATTCCCAGAAAGCAAACGACTTCGTGTGCGGGTTGTCGACGCGGAAGATCTTCACGCCCTGCCCGGCCCAGAACTCGAAGATGCTCTTCAGCTCCTGCCACAGCTCGCGCCAGCGCGGCGTCTCGAAATCGAACGGATAGATGTCCTGGTACTTCTTGGGCGGGTTCTCGGCGTACTGCACCGTGCCGTCGGGCCGCTGGCGGAACCACTCGGGGTGCTCGCGCACATAGGGATGGTCCGGCGAGCACTGGAAGGCGATGTCGAGAGCGATCGCGATGTTCCGCTTTCCCGCTTCGCGGACCAGCGCCTGGAAATCGTCGAAGCTGCCCAGCTGCGGGTGGATCGCCTTGTGCCCGCCCTCCTTCGCGCCGATCGCCCAGGGACTGCCGACATCACCGGGCTCGGCCTCGAGCGCGTTGTTCCTGCCCTTGCGCTCGGTCATGCCGATCGGGTGGATCGGCGGCAGGTAGAGCACGTCGAAGCCCATGGCTTCTATTTCGGGGAGCGCTTTTGCGACATCGGCAAAGGTGCCGTGTCGCCCGTCGCCGCGCACCGAGCGCGGGAAGAGCTCGTACCAGGTGGAGAAGCGCGCGCGCTCGGGGTCCACGATTACCTCCAGCACGCGTTCATACTGAAGAGTCCTGGAAGGAGGCGGCGGGGGCGGCGCCGCGCCTATCGCCGCGCGATAGCGCTCGTCCGGCGGCAACGAAGCATCGCGCAGCTCCGCCACATCGGCGAGCTCGGCGCCGATCAGGAAGTCGAGCGACAGGTCCTGCCCCGCGTCGTTGCGCTTCTTCAGGTCGCGCTGCCAGGTGACGAAGGGATCGGTCCAGCCGCGCACCGTGTAGCGGTAGCGGCCCAGGCGCTCGACCGGAAACGACGCCTGCCAGCGGTCGTTGCCGAGGAACGCCATCGGCACGCGCTGCCAGTCGTCGTCGGATTCGAACTTGAAAAGCAGCTCGGCGAGCACCGCCTCGTGCCCGTCGGTGAACACGTCGGCCTCGACGAGCACCTGCCCGCCGACGGCGCGCTTCACGGGGTAGCGCCCGCAATCGACCTGGGGACGGACCGACTCGATAACGACCCGCGGCGGCGCGCTTCTCTCTGGGCTCTCTCTATTCAGGCTTGAAGACGAGCACGGCGAGTGGAGGGAGGGTGATGGAGAGCGAATGGCTGTACTGCTCATAGGGCATGGGGATCGCTTCGGCGCCGCCGTAATTGCCGACGTCGCTGCCGCCGTAGATCGCGGCGTCGCTGTTCAGCAGCTCGCGCCAGTGGCCGCCGCAGGGGACCCCGAGGCGGTAATTGTGCCGTGGAACCGGGGTGAAGTTGCAAACGACGAGCAGCGGCGGCGCGCCTTCACCTGCCTGGCGCAGGAACGAAACCGCGCTCTGCTCCCAGTCGCCGCGCTGCACCCAGCGGAAGCCGTCGGGGGTGAAGTCACGCGCATGAAACGAGGGTTCTCTGGTCAATACGCGATTCAAATCCGCGACCCAGCGCTGCACGCCCTCGTGGCGCGGGTCCA
>CAYZFN010000172.1:0-16070 GCA_964477695.1 uncultured Enterobacteriaceae bacterium
CGCACGCCGGCCATGCCTTCTTCCCAATGATCGGTCGGCGTGTTGTGATCGGCCGTCGCGACGACCGAGTCGATGCGCCAGGGAGCGCGTCCGGCGAGCTTCAGGCCCTCGAAGGCCTGCGGGCTCGTCACTTCGTGGACCAGATGACGGTCGATATAGAGCAGCGCCGTGCCGTCGTCTTCGACGTGCACGACATGGCTGTCCCAGAGCTTGTCGTAGAGCGTTTGCGGCATTCCCGGTTTCTGCACTGCGGAAACCGGAATTATGCCATCGGAACCGCTACTTCCCTGCGCTCGCGGTGCCGCCTTTCGCGGCCGTGTAGAGCGGCATCAGCTGTTCCGCGTGTTGCCTGACGTCGGCGATGCGCGCTTCGTCCGAGGGGTGCGTCGAGAGGAACTGCGGCGGCTGCCCGCCGCCGGCGAGTTTCTGCATCTTCTGCCAGAGCGCCACGGCGGAACGCGGATCGAAGCCGGCGCGCGCGGCGAGCTCCAGGCCGATGCGGTCCGCCTCGGTCTCGTCGGTACGCGATTTCGGCAATGCGAGCGTGACATTGGCGACCATCCCGCCGAGGTTCTGCGCCGTTTCGCCAAGGCCGAACAGCGCGCCGGCGATGCCGAGCACCGCCTGGGTGCCCATCTGCTGCGAAATCTGCTCGCGCGTATGCTCGCGCAGCGCATGCGCCATCTCATGGCCGAGCACCGCGGCGAGCTCGTCGTCCGTGGGCTGGATCTTCTGCAGCAACCCGGTATAGACGGCGATCTTGCCGTGCGGCATGCACCAGGCATTCACTTCGTCGGTCGAGACGACGTGTACCTCCCAGGGCCAGCCGACGGCGTCCGGCCTGAAGGATTTCGTCTGGGGAATGAGCCGGTTGACGATGTTGCGCACGCGCTGCAGCTGCGCCGGATCGCGGTCGAGCGCGTTCTTGTTCTTCGCCTCGGCCATCATCTGCGAGTATTCCTTCTCGGCGCTGGCGTTGACCTCGTCGGACGAGACGGCCATATGCTGCTGTCGGCTCACCCCGACGACGCCTGGCTGCGTAGTCTCTACGGTCTGGCAACCTGCTACGAGCGCCGCCACAAGCGAAGCGACGGCGATTACTGTCCGGTTCATGCGGCTCCTCCTACTGTCTGTGTCTCGACTGACACTCTACAACCCTGCGCGTTTCAGGGAATAGGCAAGAAAGACTCCCGCAAAGGCAGCGAGCGCCGACAGGGAGAACGCCGCGCCGGGTCCGGCGAGCTGCCACGTCCATCCGGCGCATAGGGCGCCGGCAGCGCCGCCGGCGCCGTACGCGACGCTGGAAAAGAGGGTTTGGCCGCGCGAATGCGCACGCGCCGGGAAAAGCCGATGGATCGCGGCAACCGAAGCGGCATGGAAAGCGCCGAACGTGGCCGCATGCAGGAGCTGCGCCGCGGCGAGAAGCCATGCCCATTCCGCCGCCCATCCGATGACGAGAAAGCGCAAGCCGCCCAGGAGGCAGCTGGCGATCAGGATGACGGAGAGGCGGGCGCGGCGAAAGATCGCCGGCAACGCCATGAACACGACGATCTCGGCCAGGACGCCAAGCGTCCAAAGCATGCCGATCAGCGAGGTGCTGTAGCCCAGGCGCTGCAGGTGCAGCGTGAAGAAGGCGTAAAGAGCGCCGTGCGCGAGCGACATGCAGAAGCCGCAGCCGAGGAGCGCGCGCGCGGCCCGTGGTAGCGCGAAGGAAAGCTCGCCTGAAGAAGTATGGATCGCGGTACGAGGCAGGGCCATCGCGCTAGCAAGACTCGCCAGGCCTGCCAGCAAAAGCGCCGGCGCCAGCGTGAGCGCCGAGTAGCGGTCGAGCCAGGCGCCGCCCGCGAGCACCGCGGCGATGGAGCCGATCGACCCCCAGAGGCGGATGGGGCCGTAGCGTCCCGGCTGACCGGCGAGCGCGCCCAGCGTAATCGCCTCAACCAGCGGCAGCGCAGCCGCAGAAATCAAGCTCGCGCCGGCGACCAGGGCGGCGATCGCGGCCACGCTCGCGGCATGCGGCACGAAGACGAAGCACAGCGCGTTCGCCGCGCAGCCGAGCACGACGATCGTGCGTTGCGCCGCCATACGGTCGGCGACCCAGCCCCATAGCGCCGGGGCGAAAATGCGCACGATCTGCGGAAAGGCGAGCACCGCGGCGATCTCGGCTGCGCTCAGGCCACGCGCGGCGAGATACGACGGGAGGTACGCCAGCATGAGGCCGGCATAGAGAAAGAACGCGAAGTAGAAAGCGCCAAGGCGAACGGGCGCCGGCACGGCTCAGCTGCGCCGGGCCGCGAAACGCACCGCGCCGATCACGTCGCGCGCGAAGGCGGCGCGGTCGGCCGCCGGCTGCGGGAAATGTCCGTCGAGCAACAGGTGTGCGAGGCCGTGCACGAGCGACCAGGCCGCCGCGGCGGCCTTCTCGGGGTCGGCGATGGCGGGCTGCGCGCGAAACGCGGCGAGCAGCGCTTCGTACGGTTTCGCGGCCGCCGCCGCGAGCCCGCTGTGGCGCGAAAAGCGCAGCCGGCCGCCGAACATCAGGCGGAAAAGCTGCGCGTGCTCGAGAGCGAAGCCGACATACGCCTCCCCCATGGCCCGGCCCGATGTCCTGGCGAGCGCTTCGCCGAGCAGCCGGAAGCCGTCGGCCGCGAGCGCCGCGAGCAGCGCCTCGCGGCCGGCGAAATGCCGGTACGGCGCGTTGTGCGACACGCCCGCACGGCGCGCCAGCTCGCGCAGCGACAGCGCTTCCGGCCCGTCGTTCTCGAGAAGCTTGCCGGCAGCGCGCAGCAGCGCCGGCCGGAGGCTCCCATGGTGGTATGTTGACAACGTCTACATAGCATGGACAATGATGTTTCTTCTGTCAACATTGGCGCGCGCATGTCGCCGAGCATCGTCCTGCATCTCTTCGCTGCCGTGGCTGCGCTCACCTTGGGCAGCGCGCTGCTCGCCCGGCGCAAGGGCACGCCCTCGCACAAGGCGCTGGGCAGGATCTGGGTGGCGCTCATGGCGCTGGTCGCTTTCTCGTCGTTCTGGATCTTCGCGATCCGCAAGGGCGCGGGGCCGTCCTGGATCCACCTGCTTTCCGTCTGGACCCTCGTCTCGCTCGCCTGCGCGCTCTATTCCATCCGCCGCGGAAACGTGGCGGCGCACCGCCGCTTCATGATCGGCACGTTTCTCGGCCTCGCCGGCGCCGCGCTGGGCGCGCTAGCGCCCGGACGCGCGCTCTACCGTCTCTTCGTCGCGTAGGGATTGCGCCCGGTGCGCAGCTCGATCGCGAGCGGCGTGCCGGTCAGTTTGAAGGCGCGGCGGAAATAGCCCTCGAGGTAGCGCTTGTAGGAATCGGGCACGCGGTCGAGCGCGTTGCCGTGGATAACGATGCGCGGCGGGTTGATCCCGCCCTGGTGCGCGTAGCGCAGCTTCGGCCGGATGAGGCCGCGCTTGGGCGGCGCCTGGCGCTCGACCGCGGCGATCATCGCCCGCGTGAGCTTCGGCGTAGGCAGGCGTGCCATCGCCGCGGCATAGGCGGCGTCGACCGAGCGCATCAGCGAAGCGAGGCCTTTGCCGTGCTTCGCGGAAACGGTGTGCACGTCGGCGAAGCCTAGGAAGCCGAGCTTCCAGGCGAGCTCGTTCTTCAGGCGCGCGCGCGCTTCCTTGTCGGCGCCATCCCATTTGTTCACGGCGATCACGACCGCGCGGCCCCGCTCGAGGATGTAGCCGGCGACATGGGCATCCTGCTCAGTCACGCCGTCGATCGCATCGAGCACGAGGACCGCCACGTTGGCGGCCTCGATCGCCTGCAGCGCCTTCACGATCGAGAAATACTCGACCGGCGTGCCGGTCCGGCCGCGCCGTCGCACCCCGGCCGTGTCGATCAGCGTGTACGGGCGGCCCGCGCGCTCGAATGGAACTTCGATGGCATCGCGCGTCGTGCCCGGCTGGTCGAAGGCGATAACGCGCTCCTCCCCGACCAGCGCGTTGACGAGCGTCGATTTGCCGACGTTCGGCCGTCCGACGATGGCGACGCGCGGATGGCGATCGAGCTCCTCGCTTTCGCCTTGTCCGGGAAAGCGCGCGAGCACGGCATCGAGCAGCTCGCGCACGCCCTCGCCATGCGCGGCGGAAATCGCCACCGGCGCGCCGAGCCCGAGCTCGTGGAACTCGGCGACCGCGGTATCGGGCGGCATGCCCTCGGTCTTGTTGACCACGAGCCGCAGCGACGACTGGCGCCGGCGCAGCTTGTCCGCGATCAGCCGGTCCGCGGCGGTGAGGCCGGCGCGGCCGTCGACGATGAAGAGCACCACGTCCGCTTCGGCGATCGCCTGCTCCGCCTGGCGGCCCATCTCGACGTAGATGCCTTCGGCGTTCGGCTCGAGCCCGCCGGTGTCGATGGCGATGAAGGAATGCTCGCCGCTGCGGCCTTCGCCGTAGTGTCGGTCGCGCGTGACGCCGGGCAGGTCGTGCACCAGCGCTTGGCGGCTGCGCGTCAGGCGGTTAAAGAGGGTCGACTTGCCGACGTTCGGGCGGCCGACCAGCGCGAGGACCGGTTTCAACGGCGCTTCCGCTAAGGCGCAAGCGCATGCAGGCCGCCGCTCTTCGTCTGCACGAGCACGCCGAAGGGTAGCCGGACCGGTGCGGCGCGAACCGCGCCGTCGCGCGTGTCGTAGCGTGCCGTGAAAGCGCCGGTGTCGCGCGCGAGGAAATGGACGTAGCCCTCGAAGTCGCCGACCGCTACCAGCTCACCGACCGGCACGGGCAGGGTCAGGTCGCGGTGCGCGAGCTTGTCCTGCTTCCACACCGAGCGGCCGCTCGAGCGATCGAGCGCCTGGACGGCGCCGTTCTCGTCCGAGACGAAGGCGTAGCGCGGATCGACGCTCACGCCGGTGAGCGACGAAACGTCGCGCGACCAGAGGGACCGGCCGCTCGCGGCCTCGAAGCAGGCGACCTTGCCCTGGTACGCGGCCGCGCACACCTCGCGGCCGGCCAATACCGGCTCGCCGACCACGTCGGTGACGCGCTCGAGCTCGGTGGCGCCCTTCGGCAGCGCCACCGTCGCTTCCCAGCGCTGGCCGCCGTTCGAGAGCGCGATCGCGGAGAGCTTGCCGCCGCGAAAGCCGGCGTAGGCGGTGTCCTCGCCGAGCGCGAGCCCGGAGGGCACGCGCACGATGAGCGAGGCCGCCGGCCGCTGGAAGACCCAGCGGCGCTTGCCGTCCGCGGCGTCGAACGCGAAGACGCGGTTGTCGAGGCTGTGCACCAGGACCACGCCGCCCCCCACCGCGGGCGCGGCGAGGACCTCGCTCGAGACGCGCGCCTTCCAGCGCGGCTTGCCGGTCGCGGCGTCGAGCGCCGCGACTACGCCTTCCTCATTCGCCACCACGACGATCCGTCCATCACTGCCGACGCCCGCGGAAAGGTTCATGTTGGCCGAGGCGCGCCAGAGCTCGCGGCCGCTCTCCGCGTCGAGGCGCAGCACCGTGCCGTTGCGGCCCGCGGCGTAGACCGATCCGTCGACCAGCGCCGGCTCGAACACGAAGCGGTCGGCGTCGCCTGCGTGGGCGCTCCACACCTGCTTCACCGCCGCGCCCCTTGGCAGGGGCACGAGCTCGGCGGGCTTCGGGCCCGACGTGCTCGAGCACGCGGCGAGCAGCACCGCCAGCAGCGCCGCGCTTCGTGCCCGGCAGCTAGCCACCGAGCGCCTCGAGGCGCATGCGCACGCTCTCGCGGAACGCGGCGTTGCCCGAGTCGGCCTTCTCCAGCGCGAGCTTGTAGGCGGCGCGCGCCTGCGCCGGGTCGTTCTTCGCCACCAGCACGTCGCCCTTGAGCGCCGCGTATTGCGCGTCGTAGGCGGCGCCGTGCTTCTCCTCGAGGCCGCGCAACGCCTCGTCGTAGGCCTTCTCCTCGAGCAGCACCGCCGCAAGGCGCAGGCGCGCGAGGTCGCGGAAATCGTCCGACGGCGAACGCTCGATCGCCCATTGCAGCTGCACCTTGGCGTCTTTCAGCTCGTTGCGCTCGAAGTAGAACCGTGCCGCGGTGAGCGCTCCCATCGTGGCGTAAAGCGTGCCCGGATAGTTCTCGATCAGAGCGCCGCTCGCGTCGCGCACGACCTTCGCGTCGCCGCCCTGCGCGGCGCGGCCGAGCGTGTCGTAGAGCGCTCCGGCGCGCGTCGCCTGGCTCCCCTGATACCAGCGCCAGGCCTGCCAGCCGGCGAACGCCACCGCCAGGGCGACGATCAGCGCGACGATCGGCGTGCCGTACTGCCGCCACCAGGCCTTGAGCTCCGCTACCTGCTCCTGCTCTTCCAGATCAAGGGCCATCACCGAACCTCGGGATTCGCTGCGTTCATCAGCATGCCTTTTACCTTATTTACGAGCTGCTCGAGCGGCACTTCGGATTCTCTCTGTGCGGCGAGGTCCTTCAGCTTGACCGAGTTGCGGCCGAACTCGTCCGGCCCGGCGATCACGGCTATGCGAAAGCGCTTGCGGTTGGCGTATTCGAACTGCTTGCCGATTTTCGCCCGCTCGAGATAGACCTCGGTATTGACGCCTTCGGCCCGCAACCTCGCCGCGATGCCCAGGTAGCGCTCGAGATAGTTCGCGTCGAGCGTCGTGACCAGCACTTCGCACGGCGTTCGTTCGATCGCGCGCAGCAAATTCGCGTCCTTGAGCCGGGCAAAGAGGCGGCTCAGGCCGATCGATATGCCGACCCCGGGCAGGCGGGTATTGGTGAAATAGCTCGCCAGGTCGTCGTAGCGGCCGCCCGAGCAGATGCTGCCGATATCCGGATGCTCGGTGAGCGTGGTCTCGTAGATCGTCCCGGTGTAATAGTCGAGGCCGCGCACCACGCTCAAATCGATCGCCACGGCCTGAGCCGGAACGCCGAACAGGCGCACCGCGTCGACCACCTGGCGCAGCTCGCTCAGGCCCTGCGCGTACATCTCGTTGCCGAACGCGAGGTCGGCCAGGACGCGCAGCGTGTCGCTCGTTTCGCGCCGCGCCGAAATGAGCCCGTACAGCTCTTGCGCGGCCATCGGCGAAAGCCCCTCGCCCTGCAGGTTTTGCACGATGGCCGGTTGCGGCTCCTTGTCGATCTTGTCCAGCGCCCGCAGCACCTCGCTGGCGCGGTCCTCCGGAACGGCGAAGTGCTGCAGGATGCCCTTCAGCAGCTTGCGGTTGTTGATGCGGATGCGGAACGCGCCGATCGCCATTTCCTTGAACACGCTGTAGATCACGCTCGGAATCTCGGCCTCGGCGAGCGTGCTCAGCGTTTCGCGGTTGATGATGTCGATGTCGCATTGGTAGAACTCGCGGAAGCGGCCGCGCTTCACCTGCGGGTTTTCGCCCCGCCAGACGCGCTGGATCTGGTAGCGCCGAAACGGGAAAGCGAGCTCGCGCTCGCGCATCGCGACGTAGCGCGCAAGCGGAACGGTGAGATCGAAGCGCAAGGCGCCCTTGCGCGCCGCTTCATCGTCGTCGGCGCTTTCGGCCAGGCGGGCGAGCGCGTAGATCTCCTTCTCCACGCCGCCTTTGGACGTCAGCACCTCGGTGCGTTCGGCGGAAGGCGTCTCGATCGGCAGGAATCCGTAGCGCTCGAAGTTGCGCCGAATGAGGTCGATCAGCGCGTTGAAGTGCAGCTGGTCCTCGGGCAGGAACTCCTGGTCGAAGCCCTTCAGCAGGGCGGGGCGAACTTTTCGCAGGACCGTTACCCGGGGTTGGTTTCCGAAGTCGCTACGCCGTACTTCTCCCGGACGTATTGCTCGACGATCTTCTGGAAGTCTTCGGCGATCCGCTCGCCTTTCAGCGTGACGGTCTTCTTGCCGTCGACGTAGACGGGCGCGACCGGAACCTCGTTGGTCCCGGGCAGGCTGATGCCGATGTCGGCGTGCTTCGACTCTCCCGGCCCGTTGACCACGCAGCCCATCACCGCGACGCGCATGTTCTCGACGCCCGGATGCGCGTCGCGCCACACCGGCATCTGCGCACGCAGGTAGGCCTCGATCTTCTGGGCGAGCTCCTGGAATAGCGTGCTCGTGGTGCGGCCGCATCCCGGGCAGGCGCTCACCATGGGCGCGAACGAGCGCAGCCCCATGCTCTGCAGCAGCTCCTGCGCGACCTGCACCTCGCGCGTGCGGCTGCCGCCCGGCTCGGGCGTGAGTGAGACGCGGATCGTGTCGCCGATCCCCTCCTGCAGCAGCACCGCCATCGCGGCGCTCGACGCGACGATTCCCTTGGACCCCATGCCCGCCTCGGTGAGCCCGAGGTGGAGCGCATAGTCGCAGCGTGCGGCGAGCGCGCGGTACACGGCGATCAGGTCCTGCACCTGGCTCATCTTGCACGAGATGACGATGCGCTCGCCCGGCAGGCCCCACGCCTCTGCCTGGCGCGCGGACTCGAGCGCCGAGCGGATTACCGCCTCGCGCATGACCTCGAGCGAGCTCTGCGGTTCTGCAAGACCCGCGTTCTCGTCCATCATGCGGGCCAGGAGCTCGGGATCGAGGCTTCCCCAGTTCACGCCGATGCGCACCGGCTTGTCGTAGCGCAGCGCGCATTCGATCATCTGCGCGAACTGCTCGTCGCGCCTCGCGCCCTTGCCGACGTTGCCGGGGTTGATGCGGTACTTGGCGAGCGCGCGCGCGCAGTCCGGATGCTGCGTGAGGAGCTTATGGCCGTTGAAATGGAAGTCGCCGACCAGCGGCACCGGGCAGCCGATCCGGTCGAGCCGCTCGCGGATATGCGGCACCTGCGCGGCGGCCTGCGCGGTGTTCACCGTGATGCGCACCAGCTCGGAGCCGGCACGGGCAAGCTCGGCGACCTGCCGCACCGTCGCCTCGCGATCCGCGGTGTCGGTATTGGTCATCGACTGCACGACGATCGGCGCGCCGCCGCCGATCAGCACGGCGGAAGCCGCGCCGTCGACGCGGACCTGGCGCGAGACGCGTCTCGTCATGGCAGCGTGAAGCGGGCGGTTTCGACCTTGGTATAGGGCTCGAGATCGATCGGCCGGTCGTTGTGCAGGATCTGCACGTGCGACGCGTTGCCGATGACCAGGGTGAGCGGCCCGCGCGCCTGCACGATGCGCTCGGCGCCGGCCGGATTCAGCGAGGAGACGAGCGCGCGCTCGTTCACGTCCCGCACCTCGATCCAGGCCGCTTCTTCGCAGCGGATGATCAGGCGATGCACGCCCGGAGCAACCTTCGCGATCGGCAGCGGCTTCGCGCTCATCGCCTTCTCCAGGGCCGCCTTGTCGCTCGCCATCTTGTCGCCCCCGGCCTTGTCGTTGCCGGCTTCGGCGAGCTTCTCGGCCGTCTTCGGCTTCGCCGGGGCGGCCGCCGCCACGCGCACCTCGGTGCTTTTTTGCTGCGGCTGCTCTTCCTTCATGGGCGCGGGCTCGGCCAGGCGTGCCGCGGGCCGGGCGGCCTTGGCCGGTTGCGCCTGCGCCAGCGGTACGGACCGATTGCGCTCGTGATACCACTGCCAGGCGACGCCTCCGCCGAGCGCCAGCACGCCCAGCGACAGGCCGAGATAGACGAAGGTGGAGCGCCGCGCGTTGTCCGAGAAGGGCACCGGCTGCTTGTAGCGCGCGGCCAGCGTGTTCGCGTCCGGCGCCTCGTAGCGGTCGGCGACGCGCGCTACGAGCGGCTCGGGATCGATCTTGAGCAGGCGCGCGTAGTTGCGCACCATGCCGCGCGCGAACGTACCGCCGGGCAGAAGGTCGAAGCGGTCCTGCTCCAGCGCCTCGAGCTGGCGGGGCGCGAACTTGAGCTGCTGCGCAACCTCGGACAGCGCGAGACCGCGCGCCTCGCGCGCGCGCTGCAGCTCCGCGCCGACGTTGAGCGCCGCCTCAGTCATACTGACCGCGCTCGAGCGCGCGGGTCTCGGGCGAACCGGGAAAGCGCCGGCGCAGCTGGTCGGCATAGCTGGCCTGCGTGACGCGCTCGCCGAGGCGCCGCTCGACGCGCAATCCCAGCCACAGCGACTCCGCGGTCGGCGTCATGAGCTTGTTGTAGCGCGTGATGAGCTTGCGCGCCTCGTCCGTCCGCCCCTCGCCGTAGCGGATGCCGGCGAGCTTGAGCAGCGCGGTCGGCTCGTCGGAGTTGAGGCGCAGCGCGCGCTGGAAGAACTCGTCGGCGTCCTTCACGTTGTCCTTGCGCAGGCTGCACACGCCGGCCGCCGAGTACGAGACCCAGGGCGTGGCATAGAGCGGATTGCGGATCGCCTGGAGGAAGTAGCGGATCGAATCGCCTTCCCGGCCGGTCTGGCACAGGAACCAGCCGTAGTTGTGGTTGATGTCCGAGTCGTTCGGCGAGAGCTCGAGTGCGCGCCGGAAGCTATCCTCGGCGAGGCTGTTCTCCTTGAGGTCCATGTAGACGCGGCCGAACATGTTGTACGCCGGTGCGTACCGCGAATCCGCCGCGCTCGCGCGGCGCAGCTCCTCGAGCGCCACGGCCATGTTGCCGCGCTCGTAGTACAGCCCGGCGAGCTCGGTATGCACGCGCGCCCGGTTGCGCGGGTCGCCCACCTCGCCGACGATCGTGCCGGTATCCGCGCTCGGCCCTTCGGGGGGCCGGGCGCAGCCGGGGATAAGGGCGGCGAGCACGACGAAGAGGAGCAGCGCACGCCTCAAGCGCGCACTTCCCGCAGCGGCACGGTCGCGCGGCGGCGCGTGCGATCGGCGACGTCGCCGGCGAGCTGCCCGCAGGCCGCGGCGATGTCGTCGCCGCGCGTCTTGCGCGTGGTCACGGTGAGCCCGGCGCCCTGCAGGATCGCGGCAAAGCGGCGCATGCGCTCGGCATCCGAGCGGCCGAACGGTGCGCCGGGAAACGGGTTGAACGGGATGAGGTTGAACTTGCAGCGCACCTTGCGCGCGAGCGCCGCCAGCTCGTGCGCGTGGCTGTCCGCATCGTTCACGCCTTCCAGCATCACGTATTCGAAGGTGATGAAGTCGCGCGGCGCCTTCTCGAGGTAACGGTTGCACGCCGCGAGCAGCTCGCGCAGCGGATACTTGCGGTTCACCGGCACGAGCCGATCGCGCAGCGTGTCGTTCGGCGCGTGCAGCGAAACGGCGAGCGCCACGGGACATTCGTCGCGCAGCCGGTCCATGCCCGGGACGACGCCCGCCGTCGACACGGTGACGCGCCGGCGCGAAAGCCCATAGCCGTTGTCGTCGATCATCAGCCGCAGCGCCGGGATCACGTTGTCGAGATTGAGCAGCGGCTCGCCCATGCCCATCAGCACCACGTTGCTCACGGGCCGCTCGAGCCCCGGCGTGCGCAGCAGGCGGTTGGCCAGCCAGAGCTGGCCGACGATCTCAGCCGTGGCGAGATTGCGGTTGAAGCCCTGCTTGCCGGTGGCGCAGAACGCGCAGTCGAGCACGCAGCCCGCCTGGCTCGAGACGCACAGCGTGCCGCGGCTCGGCTCGGGAATGAACACCGCCTCGACCGCGTTGCCCGCGTCGACCTTGAGCAGCCACTTGCGCGTGCCGTCCGCGGCCAGCGTGTCGCCGACGACCTGCGGCGCCTCGATACTCGCCGCGGCGGCGAGCTTCTCGCGCAGCGCCTTTGCCAGATCGCTCATGCGCGCAAAGTCGTCCTCGCCCGCCTGATGCAGCCAGTGCAGGACTTGCCGCGCGCGAAACGGTTTCTCGCCCTGCCCGGCGAAGAAGCGGCCGAGCGCCGCCGCGTCGAGCCCGAGCAGATTGACCTTCAACGCGAGAACACCTCGCACGCGGGGAAGAAATAACCGACCTCCACGCACGCGGTTTCCGGGGCGTCCGAGCCATGCACGGCATTGGCGTCGATCGAGTCGGCGAAATCGGCGCGGATGGTGCCCCTGGCGGCCTTCTTCGGATCGGTGGCGCCCATCAGCTCGCGGTTCTTCGCTATGGCGTCGTCGCCCTCGAGCACCTGCACCAGCACCGGTCCGGAGGTCATGAACTCGACCAGGTCGCGGAAAAAGGGCCGCTCGCGATGCACCGCATAGAAGCCTTCGGCTTCGGCGCGCGACAGGTGCATCATGCGCGCCGCGACGATGCGCAGGCCGGCCTTCTCAAACCGCGCAAGGATCTGGCCGATGACGTTCTTCCTGACCGCGTCGGGCTTGATGATCGAGAGCGTGCGCTGTACCGCCATTCCGGCAATCTCCGTTTTGCCTGCGAGCTAAATTAACCTGAAATTTTAGCAGCTTAGAGCGCCGGCTGTCACGAACGGCGCCACTCCGGAACGAGTCCGGGAAAATTTTTTTTCGCCTGGTAGCGCGCGTCGACGCCGAGGCCCGGCGCCCAGACGAGCGCGGCGCCATGGAAGATCAGCGGCAGCCGCGCGCGCTGCCACGCCGGGACGCCGGCTTCCTGAAACAGATTCTTCAGCGTACGGCGCGGCCGGCGCGCATCGGGCTGCAGCCGCTCGCCGCCCGAGCGCAGGCGCACGCGCATCTCGCCCGCGGCGAGCAATTTCGCGTCGATGCCGGCACCGCGGGCGCGCCGGAAGACCAGCTCGCCTTCGAGCTCGGGCAGCGCGAGCCGCCGCTCGCCGCGCCACCGCACCGGCACGAACGGCGGCGCAGCTTTGCCTGCCCGCATCAGCTTTCCCCGGTAAAGGCGCAAGCGCACGCCGTCGTGCTCGAGCAGCGCGCCGCTCGCGCCGGAAGCGAGCTGCTTCACCATCTCGGCGAGCTTCGCCTCGCTCGGCGCGCGCAGCCCCTGCCCGGCGAGATAGGCGCGCACCAGCGCCTGCGCATCGAGCTCGGCGCGCGCGAAGTGCCGCGCCGCGCGCGCGAGCGCCTCACGCCAGCGCGGATAGCGCTCGGCGAGCAGCGGCGCGACGCGGCGGCGAATAAAATTGCGCGTCAGGGCCTCCACCGCGTTGGATTCGTCCTCGATCCATTGCAGATCGTGGTTTCGCGCATAGGCGACGATCGCCTCGCGCGGCACGTCGAGCAGTGGCCGCACCAGCTTCTTGCCGTTCAGCTCGCGCTCGGCCGGCATGCCGCTCGCGCCGCGCCGGCCCGCCCCGCGCAGCAGATTCATGAGCACGGTCTCCGCCTGGTCGTCGAGCTGGTGGGCGAGCGCGATGACATCCGAGCGCACGGCCCTGAACGCGGCGTAACGCGCCTCGCGCGCCGCCGCTTCGACGCCTGCGCGCTGCTTCGCGACGCGGACTTTCTTTACCGCGATCGGCACGCCGAGCGAGCGGCAGTAGGCACGACAAAAGCGCGTCCAGGAGTCGGCGTTCGGGCTCAACCCGTGGTGCACGTGCACCGCGCGCACCGGCAGGTGGCGCGACAGCGCGTGCAGCAGCGCTACCGAATCGACGCCGCCGGAAAGACCCACCGCGACCCGCTTGCCCTGCAGAGCCGGCAGCGAGCGCCGCACGGCGAGCGTCACCGCGTCAGCGGTCGGTGGCTTCCTTGAACTTGCCATAGCCCATCAGCCGCTCGAGGCGCTCTTCGACGAGCTGTTTCGGCTTCTTCTCCTGCAGCTGCTTCACCGCCTCAACCAGCGCGCGCTTCAGCGCCTGCGCGGCCGTCTGCGGGTCGCGGTGCGCGCCGCCGAGCGGCTCGGGCACGATCTTGTCGATCAAGCCGAGGGTCTTCAACCGGCTGGAGGTGATGCCGAGCGCCTCGGCCGCTTCCGGCGCCATCTCGGCGCTGCGCCACAAGATCGACGCGCAGCCCTCGGGCGAGATGACCGAGTACATCGCGTACTGCAGCATGAGGATGACATCGCCGACCGCGATCGCGAGCGCGCCGCCGGAGCCGCCCTCGCCGATCACCGTGACGATGATCGGCGTGCGCAGGCGCGCCATCTCGAAGAGATTGCGGCCGATCGCCTCGGACTGGCCGCGCTCTTCGGCATCGATGCCCGGATAGGCGCCCGGCGTGTCGACGAAGGTGAACACCGGCAGGCCGAACTTCTCGCCGAGCTTCATGAGGCGCAGCGCCTTGCGGTAGCCCTCGGGCTTCGGCATGCCGAAATTGCGCGCGATCTTGTCCTTGGTATCGCGCCCCTTCTGATGACCGAGCACCACGCACGGCAGCCCGCCGAAGCGCGCCAGGCCGCCGACGATCGAGGCATCGTCCGAGAACACGCGATCGCCGTGCAGCTCCTCGAAGTGCGTGAACAGCGCCTGGATATAGTCCAGCGTATAGGGCCGCTGCGGGTGGCGCGCCACCTGCGCCACCTGCCAGGGCGTGAGCTTGCCGTAGATGTCCTTGGTGAGCGTCTGGCTGCGCTTGGTGAGCCGCTGGATCTCCTCGGAGATGTCCACGGCGGAGTCGTCCTGGACGTAGCGCAGCTCCTCGATGCGCTGTTCGAGCTCCGCGATCGGCTGCTCGAACTCGAGGAACGTCGTTTTCATTGGGGGGCGATTCTACCGCTCTCCTTAATATTCGACCGGCAGCGGGTCGAGCGAGCGCCACAGATACCAGGTGGCGACCGAGCGCCACGGGCGCCAGAGCTCGCCGTGCTTCTGCATGCGCTTGAGCGAGACCTTGCGTCCGGCGAAATAGCAAATGCGCAGGCCCTTCTGCAGGCCGAGGTCGTCGAGCGGATACACGTCCGGCCGCAGCAGGCTGAACATGAGGAACATCTCCGCGGTCCAGCGGCCGATGCCGCGCACCTCGACCAGCTCGGCGATGATGTCCTCGTCGGGCATCTGCGGCCAGCGCTGCACGTGGATGCGGCCGTCGGCGAAATGCTGCGCCAAATCGGCGATGTATTCGGTCTTGCGGTCGGAGAGGCCGCAGGCGCGCAGGCGGGGCCGCTCCCTGTTCAGGACGTTCTGCGGCGTGACCTCGCCGACACACAGGGCAAAGCGCTGCCACACGCTCTGCGCCGCCTTCACCGAGATCTGCTGGCCGACGATCGCGCGCGCGAGGGTCATGAACGGCTCACCGCGGCGGGCGAGGAAAACCCTGGGGTGCGCGCGCATGATGCGGGCCATCACCGGGTCCTTGCGCGCCAGGGTGCGCTTCGCCCTATCCCAGTATTCAGGCTTCATTGAGCGGCAGGTTGAGGAGCAGGTTCTGCGGCTTCATGCGCACCACGCCCGCTGCGTCCGCGGCGAGCGCGAGGTAGACGGTGCGGCCGGCGATGTCGGGCCGCATTGCGGCCGGATCGGCAAAATCGAGCGCGAACAGCGCGAGGATGCGCTGCAGTCGCCCGGGATCGATCGCGCCGCCCTGCCACAGCTCGTTCAGGATGGCGGTCGAGTCGGCATCGAGGCCGACGTGCCACGCCCAGCGCGGCTCGTCGATGCGGCGGATCGGCCGCACCCGTACCTCGCGGTCCAGGAAGTGGCCGGTCCAGGCCTCGATCACGCGCGCGAGCGCATCGAGCGCCGGCCGGCCGTACGTCAGGCTGATGACCGTGTCGTGGCGCGATTCGCGCTCCCAATAGAGCGCCGCGTTGGCGCGCTCGAGGACGTCGAGGTCCGCGGCGCCGAGGCTGCCTTGCGCCTCGACGATCAGGCGGCCGAGCGAGCCGAAGCGGTTGCCCGAGGCATGCCGCTCGACCGTCTCGAGGTCGGCGACGAGGACGTGGCCTTGTTGCACGGTCGCCTTCTGCTCGCGGAAAAACAGCTCCGCCGCGCGCGCCTCGAGCGGATCTTCGCAGGCCTCGAGCACGCCGCGCAGGATCACGTGCACCATCTGCTCGATGAAGAGCGGCGGAATGTCGACCGGGCCGTCGAACAGCGCGCGGTAGCAGCGCTCGATCGTCCCGGCCGCGAGCAGCCGGTCGCGAAAGCGCAGCACCGCGCGGTAGTTGTCCCCGGCATCGGCGTCGCCGAGCGATGCCAGCTCTTCCTCGGCCACGGGCCGGCGCGGATCGGCCATCAGGGCGCCGTGCAGCGCGCGCTCGGCGTCGTCGGATTCCTCGACCGGGTGCACTTCCGGCCTCAGGAAATAGGCGCGCAGGAAGTCGTTGGTCACGCGCAGCCGGCCGGCCGCGTCGCGCTCTAACAGGTGGTAGCCGCTGTTACGCCAGAAATCAGGCAGGGTGGACGACCAGTCGCGAATGCGACGCGACGTGCTGCTTGAGGAACTCCATCTGGTCGGCGAGGATGCGCCGGTTGGTGAGGA
>CAYZFN010000173.1:0-12934 GCA_964477695.1 uncultured Enterobacteriaceae bacterium
AGGCGCCAGCTTTTGCCGCGCTGGTCGGCGAGTCGGAAGGTACTGCCGCCGGTGCTGGGGTGGCTGAAATCCGCGACCGGCTTGCCGAGCGTTAGCAGAGGTTCTAGTTACCCTTCTTAGCAACGTGCTCTAACGCTTTCATTGAACATGTTTTCTATTTCCGCTGCAAGCGCCGCGTAGGCGGCTGATCGGAAAGGCCTTTCGCGGTACGGCGCTTGCGGGCCCCCGGAAATGGACCGGGCTACCTCGACGCTCTCGCAGCGCCTCCTCGATGTCCTCGAGCAGCTCCTGCAGCTGACCGGCGCGGACCTGAAAGCCACGCTTATGCGGGTGAGCGACGTGATCGCGGCTAGCTCGGCCGCCGACAAGGTCGACGCGTTTCTCTACGACGCGAGCCGCGACTCGCTCGCGGCCGTAGGCTCGAGCACGCAGCCGCTCTCCCAGCTGCAGCGCGAGCTCGGGCTGGACGTGCTGCAGCTCTCGAACGGCGGACGAACCGTGAACGTATACCGAACCGGCGAGACTTACCTGTCGGCGCACGTCGACGAGGACGAGGAGGAGCTGCCCGGCATCCGCGATGCCCTGAAGGTGCGCTCGGCGCTCGGCGTGCCGCTCGAGGTCGGCGGCCAGCGGCGCGGCATGATCATGCTCGCCTCGCAGCGGCCGGAGTTCTTCACCGAGGTCGACGCGCGCTTCATGGAGACCGTGGCGCGCTGGGTGGGCGTGGTGACGCACCGCGCCGAGCTTGCCGAGCAGATTGCCCGCAACGCGATCGAGCAGGGCCGGCGAGCCGGCGCCGAGGAGCTCGTCACCGTGCTCGCGCACGACCTGCGCAACTATCTCGCGCCGCTCAACATGCGCCTGCACGTGCTTCGCATCCGGGCCGAGCGCGAGAGCCGCGCGGACGAGCTGCGCGACATAGAGCTGCTCGGGCGCTCGATCAACCGGCTGGGCGAGCTGGTGAACGACATCCTCGACGTCTCGCGCATCGACCGGGGCGTGTTCCAGATCCAGCCGGAACGGATCGAGCTCTCCGCTCTGGTGCGCGACCTCGTGGGCGCCTTCGAGTCGGCGCAGCATCCGATCCAGGTCACCGTGCAGCAGGGCGACGCAATCTACGTCGCCGGCGATGCGGCGCGGCTGCGCCAGTGCCTGGAGAACCTGGTCGCCAACGCGATCCAGAAATCGCCGGCGAGCGCGCCGATCAACGTGTTCGTACGCCGCGCGGAGCGACCGGGGCTCGAGCGGCAGGCGCTCGTCGAGATCATCGACGAAGGACCGGGCATTCCGCCCGAGCAGCTGCCTCACCTGTTCGATCGCTTCCATACCGGCGCGGCCGGCGAAGCTCTTGAAGGAGGCCGCAACGGCGGCCTGGGCCTCGGGCTTTATCTCGCCAAGCGCATCGCCGGCGTCCACGGCGGCGACCTCACCGCCGAGTCGCAGCCCGGCAAGGGCGCACGCTTCACGCTGGCCATTCCCGCGCTCCAGGAATAAGAGGGAGAGAGCCGGTTTTTGTGCCAGCATCGCGGCGATGCTGGCCAGGATCGTTTTTCTTGCCTTCGGCTTCATTGCCTTCGCCGACGCGCGCGAGGCGGTTGTCGCGAAGCACTTCATGGTCGCGGCGGCGAATCCGCTCGCGGTCGAAGCCGGCTACGACGTGCTCAAGCGCGGCGGCTCGGCAGTGGATGCCGCGATCGCCGTGCAGATGGTGCTCGGCCTCGTCGAGCCGGAGTCGTCGGGGATCGGCGGCGGCGCGTTTCTCGTGCACTGGTCGCAAAGCGACCGCAAGCTGCGCACCTACGACGGGCGCGAGACCGCGCCGGCCGCTGCGACCCCGGCGCGCTTTCTCGAGGACGGCAAGCCGATGCCGTTCATGCGTGCCGTATTGGGCGGGCGCTCGGCCGGCGTGCCGGGCACGCTGCGCATGCTCGAGCTCGCGCATCGCCGCCACGGGCGGCTCGCCTGGGCCGAGCTTTTCCAGCCGGCGATCCGCCTCGCCGAGGAAGGTTTCGTCGTCTCGCCGCGCCTCAAGGGGCTGCTCGAAAAGGACAAGTACCTGCGCGACGATGCGGCGGCGCGGCGCGTCTTCTATGGCGGCGATCGGATCCGCAATCCGGAGTATGCAGCGACGCTGAGAGCGGTTGCTGCGCGCGGCGCGGGCGCGCTCTACGAGGGCGAGATCGCCGCCGACATCGCGCGCACCGTGCGCGCGCACGGCGGCGACATGAGCGAGCAGGATCTGGCGAGCTACCGTGCGGTCGAGCGCGCGCCGGTCTGCGGCGCCTACCGTGGGTATCGCCTTTGCTCGATGGGACCGCCGAGCTCGGGCGGCATCGCCGTGCTGCAGATCCTCGGCATCCTCGAGAACACGGCGTTCGCAAGCGCGCCGCCGCGCTCGGTCGAAGCGGTCCATCTGTTCAGCGAAGCGAGCAAGCTCGCGTACGCCGATCGCGCGCGCTACCTCGGCGACCCGGCCTTCAACCGCATTCCCGTCGAGCGGCTGCTGGCAGCCGATTACTTGAAAGGCCGGGCAAAGCTGATCCACGATCGAGCCATGCCGCGCGCGCCGCCGGGGGACAACGAAGGCGGCACGAGCCACGTCTCGATCGTCGCGCCCGACGGCGAAGCGGTGGCGATGACGACCACGATCGAAAGCACTTTCGGCAGCCGGATCATGGTGCACGGCTTCCTGCTCAACAACGAGCTCACCGATTTCGATTTCCTGCCGGGCGGCCCGAACGAGCCCGGACCGCGCAAGCGCCCGAGGAGCAGCATGGCGCCGACGCTCGTGTTCCGCGGCGGCGAGCTCGAGCTCGTGGTCGGCTCGCCGGGCGGCTCGGCGATCATCGACTACGTCGCGAAGACCCTGGTCGCCGTGCTCGACTGGCGGCTCGACATCCAGTCGGCGATCGACGTGCCGAATTTCGGCAGCCGCAGCGGCCCGCTCGAGATCGAGGCGGGGAGCAGCCTGGAAGCGCTCGCAAAGCCGCTCGCCGAGCGCGGCCACCTCGTGCAGCCGCGTGAGCTGGTCAGCGGCGTGCAAGGGATCGAGCGCGTCCCGGGCGGTTGGCGCGGCGGCGCGGACGCGCGGCGCGAAGGAGTGGCGAAAGGCGACTGACCGGACGAGAATAGCTCCGGGGAGGTTGCCGTGACAGCGCGCAAGGGCTCGCTCGCCAAGACGACCCGGCCAAGCCTCGCGGGCGTGCTGCCGCGCAAGAGGCTTTTCGCCTTGCTCGACAAGGCACGCGAAGCGTCCGTGGTGTGGATGTCGGGTCCGCCGGGCTGCGGCAAGACCACGCTCGCCGCGAGCTACCTCGACCACGCCGCCGAGCCCTACCTCTGGTACCAGCTCGACGAAGGCGACGGCGAGGTCGCGACCTTCTTCCATTACCTGAGCCAGGCCGCGGAGGCCCTCGATACGGGCCAGGCTGCGCCGCTCCCGCTCCTCACGCCCGAGCAGCATTCCGGCCTCAAAGTCTTTGCGCGCCGCTATTTCCAGCAGCTGTTCGCGCGGCTGAGGAGCCCCTTCGCCGTGGTCTTCGACGGCTACCACGAAATCCCCGCTGCTTCGCCCTTGCACGAAGTGCTGCGCATCGGCCTGCAGGAGCTGCCGCCGGGCGCGCGGGTGATCATCGTCAGCCGCGGCGACGCGCCGGCGGAGCTCGCCCGGCTGCGTGCCAATCGGGCGCTGCACGTCCTCGGATGGGAGGACTTGCGGCTGAGCGCCGACGAAAGCCGCGAATTCGTGGCGCGCCGGCGCCCCGAGCTCCCGCCCGAGTCCGTCGATGCGCTGTATGCGCGCACGCAAGGCTGGGCGGCCGGGCTGGTGCTGATGCTCGAGCAGGGCCGGGTGTCCGGGCGAATCGCCGAGCCGCCTGGCCTCGCCTCGCGCAAGGTCGTGTTCGACTATCTCGCCGGCGAGGTGTTTCAGAAATCGGACGAGCGCACGCGGCGGTTCCTGCTCGACACGGCGTACCTGCGCGAGATGACGGCGCCGAGCGCGCAGCGGCTGAGCGGCGATGCGCAGGCAGGCGAGATCCTGGACGCGCTCCACCGCAACAACTATTTCGTCAGCCTGCGCGACGTCGAGCCCGAGCCGGTCTACCAGTATCACCCGATGCTGCGCGACTTCCTGCAGGCGCGCGCCGAGGAAACGCTGGCCAAGGAGCAGCGGCGCGATCTGCAGCGCCGCTCGGCCGGGGAGATGGAGCAGGCGGGCAGCGTCGAGGACGCCGTGGCGCTTTACTGCACCAGCCACGACTGGGAGGAAGTGGCGCGCGTGATCGAGCTGCACGCGCCGGCGATGCTCGCGCAGGGTCGCGGCGAGACGCTTGCGCACTGGGTGGAGGAACTGCCGCCCGAGGTGCGGGCGCGGCGGCCCTGGACGGTGTACTGGTCGGCGGCGAGCCTCGCGCACGTTGCCCCGCGCGAAGGCCGCGTGCGCTACGAGAAGGCGTTCGAGCTATTCCGCACGCAGACAGCGCCGGATGCGCTCGGCATGATGCAGGCGGCCGCGGGTGCGATGTTCTCGATCGTCTACGAGCTCGACGACTGCTCGCTGCTCGATCGCTGGATCGCGGTCATCGACGAAGCCGAGAAGGGCCCGGTGAAGCTGCCCTCGCGCGAGATCGAGGCCGAAGTTGCGGCGAGCATGTTCATCTCGCTCACGCTGCGCCAGCCGCAGCGCCGCGACATCAAACGCTGGCTCGAGCGTGCGCTCGCTGCGGCCAACGGCGTACCCGACGTCAACCTGCGCATGTTCGCCGGGGTTCTGGCGGCGTTGACGCTGATGTGGACCGGGCTTTTCGTGCGCGCAGCGGAGCTGCTCGAGGGCATGCGCCTCGCCTCGCGCGAGCAAGGCGTCTCGCCTTTCTCGCAGATCACGCTCAAGAACATCGAGGCGATGTACGCGACGTTGCTGGCCGACGGCCCGGCGTGCAAGGCGGCGATGCAGGCGGGACTGCAGGTCGCCGGGGCGACCGGCGTCGCCACGTGGTCGTTCCAGCTGCTGCTCTACGGCTACGGCGGCGCGCTCGGCAGCGGAGACCTCGTCGGCGCTGCGGCGCTCGCGAAGCGCCTGCATGCGAGCGCCGCCGGCGCCGGGCGCTTCAACCTCTGCGTGTATCACCATTTCCAGGCCTGGGAGGCGATGCTCCGGCGCGACCTCATGGAGGCGCTGCAGAAGGAGAAGGCGGCGCTGCGCATGGCGATCGAGGTCGGCTGCCCGCTCTTCGAGGCGCTCTGCCGCCTCGCGCTCGCCGAGGTGCTCGCCGCGTGCAACGACGAGCGCAAGTGCGTCGCGCAGCTGCAGACGGTGCGCGAGATCGTGCGTGCGATCGATAACCACCACCTGGAGTTCACCGGCCTTATCGTCTTCGCGCAGATCGCGCTCGGGCACGACCGGCTGCGCGCGGCGCGCAATGCCCTGGCGCGCGGCCTGGAGCTCGGCCGCCAGTACGGCTATGCGCACTTCCTCTGGTGGCGGCCTGCGGCGGTGGCGCGGGTGCTCGCTTACGCGCTCGAGTGCGGCATCGAGCCGCAATACGTGCGCAGCCTCATCCGCCGGCGTCGGCTCGTTCCGGACGAGTCGGCGGCCGCGCTCGCGGACTGGCCCTGGACCTACCGCGTGCAGACCCTCGGCCGCTTCCGCCTCACGCGCGACGACGAGCCGCTCGGCGGCACGGGCAAGGCGCAGGTGCGGCCGCTGCAGCTCCTCAAAGTGCTCATCGCGTTCGGCGGCGAGCAGGTGAGCGAGGCGCGCATCGTCGATGCGCTCTGGCCGCGCATCGACGGCGACTCGGCGCACCGCTCGTTCACGAGCGCGCTGCACCGGCTGCGCAAGCTGCTCGGCGAAGATCGCGCCGTCACGCTGCACGAAGGCCGCGCCAGCCTGGATCGGCGCTATTTCTGGATCGACACCTGGGCGTTCGAGCAGCTGCTGGGCGAAACCGAGGAGGCGTCCGATCCCGCGCAGCTCGCGAGCCTCGCCGAGCGCCTGCTCGCGCTCTACCGCGGCAGCCTGCTCGCCGACGAGCCCGACGCGCCGTGGCTCATCGCGCCGCGCGAGCGGCTGCGCAACCGCTTCGCGCGCGCGATGGAGCGCGTGCAGCGGCAGCTGCGCGAGCGCGGCCAGGACGAGCGCGCGGCGGCGCTCCAAGAGAAGTCGCTCGAGCACCTTTAAGCCATCCGTAACCGATCGGTAAGCGATCGGGCGGCGCGCGCTCCCCATCATGGCGGCACGGCAGGACGATCTGCCGCCAACAGGAGGGAGTCATGCAAATCAAGGCACTTGGCGCATTCGCGCTCGCCGCTTCGGCGCTTTCGCTGCAGGGCTGCTACATCGTCCCCAACGGAGTTCCCGGCATGCCGCCGGGCATCTACCTGCCCTCGGACTTCCCGGCCGCGAGCGGCCGGACGGCGGCCGCCCAGCCGGGCGGCGCCGCCGCCCCGGCCGCCCAGCAGGCGACGCTCAACGTGCGCCTCTATCCGGCGAACGAGACGGCGACCGAGGTCGGCATGGTCTCGGGCACGGTGACCAGCCTGATGAACGGCAAAGGCCGCTTCCAGCTGCAGTATCGCGGCGAGTTGCTCGCCGGCGAGGCGACGCGCGTCTCCGGCGACGATCGCAAAGGCATCGCCAGCGCCTACGGTCCTTCCGGCTCGTTCATGAGCTGCGAGTACCAGATGAGCACGCCGGTGCGCGGTGCCGGCACGTGCAGCTTCTCCGATGGCGCCCGCTACCAGGTGCATGTGGGGAACTGATCATGCTGACCGAACGAGAAGGCGACGTGCTGCAGCTCATCGCCCATGGCTGCAGCTATTACGAGATCGCGCTGCGGCTCGGTATCTCGGTGCACACGGTCACCAGCCATGTGAAGAACTGCTACCGCAAGCTCGAGGTGCACTGCGCCGCCGCGGCGGTCATGCGCGCGGTGGAGCTCAGGCTCCTCGCGCCGCAACAGTGAGCGCGCCGATGAGGCGCATCCTCGATCCGGCGTTTCGCTACCGGCCGAGCTTCGCGACCGACGTCCGCGAGACCTTCGCCAAGGCGCGCCGCGAGCAGGCCGCGCAGCCGGCTCAGCCGGCGCCGATGGCGGCGACGATCGCCTCGACGCACTCGGCCGGCGGCGCCGAAACGTCGATCAAGACGGCGCCGCGCGGCGTCTCGAGCGTGGCGAGCTGACTGTCGAGCAGCGAGGCCGGCATGTAGCGATGGCTGCGTGTCGCGAGACGCGAAGCGATGAGCGCCTTGTCGCCCTGCAGGTGCACGATGCGCGCGTCATCGATGCCCCGCAACAGGCGCTTGCGATACGCCTCTTTCAAGGCGGAACAGGCGAGCACGGCGCGCTCCTGCCGAAGCAGTACTTTGTTCAACGCATCGAGCCAGGGCCAGCGGTCCTCGTCGCCGAGCGGCACGCCGCCAGTCATCTTCGCCACGTTCGCCGGCGGGTGATAATCGTCGCCCTCGATGTAGGGCATGTCGAGGCGCTCGGCGAGCAGCCGGCCGATGGTGGTCTTGCCAGCCCCCGACACGCCCATGACGACGATGATCATCCGCTCTTCTGGACCGCGTGCCCTCCGAAGCTCGCGCGCATCATGGCGAGCAGGCGCCGCGCGTAGTCCGAGCCGCCCTGGCTCGAGAAGCGGTTCATGAGCGCGAGCGTGATCACCGGCGTGGGCACGCCGAGCTCGAGCGACTCGAGCGCGGTCCAGCGGCCCTCGCCCGAGTCCGCGACCACCGGCGCAATGCCGGCAAGGCCCTCGTTGTCCATGAGGATGCCGGCGCACAGGTCGAGGAGCCATGAGCGCACCACGCTGCCGTGGCGCCAGGTCTCGGCGAGCCGCTGCACGTCGATGTCGAGCTCCTTGCGCGCGGTGAGGAGCGAGAATCCTTCCGCCAGGGCCTGCATCATTCCGTACTCGATGCCGTTGTGGATCATCTTCGCGAAGTGCCCGGCGCCGCTCGGGCCGCAATGCAGCCAGCCTTTCTCGGGCTCGGGGGCGAGGATGCGCGCATACGGCGCGAAGATCTCGATCGACTTCGGCGTGCCGCCGAGCATCAGGCAGTAGCCGTTGTCCAGGCCGTGCACGCCGCCCGAGACGCCGGCGTCGATGTAGCGCAGGCCCTGCTGCGAGAGCGCCAGCGCGCGGCGCATCGAGTCGCGGTAGTAGCTGTTGCCGCCGTCGAGCAGCAGGTCGTCGGCCGAGGCGAGCGGTATCAGCTCGCGGATCGTGTCTTCCACTGCGGCCCCCGCGGGCAGCATGAGCAGGATGACCCGCACGCCGTCGAGGCGCGCGCAGAGCGCCGCGAGGTTCTCGACGCACTCGACGTTCTCCACCTTGGCGAGCGCGGTGCGCACCGCCTCGGCGCGGTCGTAGCAGACGACGCGCGCGCCGCCGCGCGCGAGGCGGCGCGCCATGGCGGCGCCCATGCGGACAAGACCGACGATGCCGATTTGCATGGCTTCTCCTGAACGAAGGCGACGATTCTAGGGTCAGAGCGTGACGATGGATATCCTCGATCTGGTGCAGTGGCCGGCGATGGCGATCACCGTTCTCGCCGCCTGGCTGGTCGGCTCGCGCGCCGCCGCACGGCGCGCCGCCGGGTTCTGGTGCTTCCTCTCCGGCAACGCGCTATGGGTGACGTGGGGCTTCCACGACCATGCCTATGCGCTGATCGCATTGCAGTTCTGCCTCGCAGCAATGAACGTGCGCGGCGTCTACAAGAACGAATGAGCCAGGCGTTCGGCGTCGTGCGCGATCGGCTCGATGTCGTCGAAGGAGCGCAGCCAGGTCATCTGGCGCTTGGCGAGCTGGCGCGTCGCCGCGATGGCGCGGCTGCGCATCTCGTCGTAGCCCGTGCGGCCCTCGAGATGCTCCCAGGCCTGCCGGTAGCCGACCGCGCGCATGCTGGGCGTGCGCTCGCTTAACTCGTAGCGCTTCTTCAGCGCACCAACTTCATCCAGCAGGCCGGCCGCCAACATCGCCTCGAAACGCCGGGCGATCCGTTCATGCAGCTCGGCCCTCTCCACCGCCACGGCGAACGATTTCAGCGCGAAGGGAAGCGCGCCGGAAGAGGAGCCCTGCAGCGCCGAGAGCGGCTTTCCGGTGAGGCGCCACACCTCGAGCGCTCGCTGGATGCGCTGGGCATCGTTCGGCATGATGCGTCGCGCCGCGTCCGGGTCGATGCGCGCAAGCTCAGCGTGCAGCGCAGGCCAGCCGCGCTCGTTCGCTTCGGCGTCGATCGCCGCCCGCACCGCCGCGTCCGCCTGCGGCAGCGGGTCGAGCCCGTGCACGAGCGCGCGGTAGTAGAGCATCGTGCCGCCTACGATCAGCGGTACTCGTTTCCTCTTCAAGATCTCTTGGACCACATGGACTGCATCCGCGCGCCATCTGCCGGCGGAATAAGGCTCGTCGGGATCCACGAGGTCGATGAGATGGTGCGGCACCCGCGCGCGCTCCTCCGCGCCCGGCTTCGCCGTGCCGATGTCCATGCCGCGGTAGACCTGTGCCGAGTCCATGACCACGATCTCGAGCGGAAGGCGCTCGGCGAGCGCCATGGCGAGCGCCGACTTGCCGCTCGCGGTGGGCCCGAGCAGAACGACGACGTTAGCGACCGCCAGCGACGTCGAGGAGGGCTCCGGTGACGTAGGACGCCTCGTCGGAGGCGAGCCAAAGGATCGCGCGCGCGATTTCCTCCGCCTCGCCGGCGCGGCCGAGCGGCGCGCCGGCACCGATGCGCTCGGCACGCCCGGGATCGCCGCCCGAAGCGTGGATCTCGGTCTTGATGACGCCCGGCCGCACGGCGTTCACGCGAATGCCTTCGCCCCCGACTTCCTTCGACAGCCCGAGGGTGAACGCGTCGATCGCGCCTTTCGCCGCTGCGTAGTCGACATACTGGCCGGGCGCGCCGATGCGCGCGGCGACCGAGGAGACGTTGACGATGGCGCCGCCCGGGCCGCCATGAACTTTCGACATGCGCTTGATGGCCTCGCGCGCGCAGAGGAAGCTGCCCGTGACGTTGACCGCGAACATGCGCTCGATGCGCTCGACCGTGAGCTCGTCGACGCGGGTCGCCCGGTCGACGATGCCGGCGTTGTTGACGAGCACGGCCACCCGGCCGAGCTTCTGGTCCACCTGCCTGAACATCTGCACCACTTCGGCTTCCACGGCAACGTCCGCCTGCACCGCGACACCGTTGATCTCGCGCGCCACGGCCTCGGCTGCGTCGCGGTCACGCGCATAGTTGACGCACACCGTATAGCCCTGCTTCGCCGCCAGCCGCGCAGTCGCGGCGCCGATGCCGCGGCCGCCTCCCGTGACGATCATCACCTTTGCCATTCAGCGTCCCCGCAGGAAAAGCCTGTCCAGGTCGGCGAGCGTCAGCTGGTACCACGTCGGACGGCCGTGATTGCAGCTTCCCGAGCGCTCGGTGCGCTCCATGTCGCGCAGCAGCGCGTTCATCTCGGGGATCGACAGCACGCGGTTCGCACGCACCGCGGCGTGGCACGCCATCGTGGCGAGCAGCTCGTTCTGGCGCGCCGAAAGCATGGCGCTCGCGCCGTGCTCGCGGATTTCGCCGAGCACGTCCTTCGCGAGCGAGGCGAGGTCCCCCGAGGCGAGCAGCGCAGGCGCGGCGCGCACGGTCAGCGTGTTCGGCCCGCTCACCTGGAGCTCGAGGCCGAGGCGCTCGAGCGTCTCGCCATTTTCCTCGGCGAGTGCGATGTCGAGCGGCTCGGCCGTGAAAACCGCCGGCACGAGCAGGGTCTGGCGCGCCAAGTCGCCCGAGTCGAGCGCGAGCTTCAGGCGTTCCATGGTGATGCGCTCGTGCGCGGCGTGCATGTCGACGATCACGAGGCCGGCCGCGTTCTGCGCGAGGATGTAGACGCCGTGCAGCTGCGCGAGCGCGTAGCCCAGCGGCGGCGCGTCTTCCTCGTGCGTTCCTGGAACGGCGGCGGCCATGAACGCCTGATAGGCGCTCACCGGCTGCGCGAGCGCGAACGCGCCTTGAATCGAAGGGTTCTGCGATACGGCGGCATAGGCGACCGGCGCTTCCGCAGCGCTCGGCGCGAGCGCGCGCTCGAGGGCGTGGCGCACGAACTGGTGCACGGCGCGCGAATCCCGGAACCGCACCTCGGTCTTCGCCGGATGCACGTTCACGTCCACGGCGCGCGGGTCGACCTCGAGGTGGAGCACGTAGGCCGGCTGGCGATCGCCGTGCAGCACCTCCGAATACGCTTCGCGTACCGCATGCGCGAGCACCCGGTCGCGCACGAAGCGGCCGTTGACGAAGAAGTACTGGCTGTCGGCGCGTGCCGTGGCGGCCTGCGGGCTGCCGGCGAGGCCGGTGAGCCTCATTCCGACGCCGCCCGCCTCGACGGCGAGCGCCTGCTGGACGAAGTCCGTGCCGAGCAGCGCCGTCGCGCGCTCGAGCGGCGTTTGCGCGCGCAGGTGACGGCTGACGCGTCCGTTGTGGCGCAGCGAGAAAGCGATCTGCGGCCGGGCGAGGGCGATGCGGCGCAAGACCTCGTCGCAGTGGCCGAACTCGGTCGGCTCGCTCTTCAGGAACTTGCGGCGCGCCGGCGTGTTGAAGTACAGGTCCTCGACCGCGACCGTCGTCCCGGGCGTGCGCGCGGCGGGAGCCGGCTCGCCGAGCGTCGCGCCCTCGGCGCGGATCTCGGCGCCGCGCTCGGCCTCGCGCGTGCGCGTGAGGAGCCGCAGCCGGGCGACCGACGCGATCGCCGCGAGCGCTTCGCCGCGAAAGCCCATGGTCGCGACGCCCTCGAGGTCGTCGAGGCTCGCGATCTTGCTCGTCGCGTGGCGCGCAAGCGCGAGCGGCAGATCGCCCGGCGCGATGCCCTCGCCGTCGTCCTCCCCCTGGATACGCCGAACACCACCTTCGTCGAGCGTGACCTGGATGGCGGCGGCACCGGCATCGAGGCTGTTCTCGAGCAGCTCCTTCAGCACCGAGGCGGGGCGCTCCACGACCTCGCCGGCCGCGATCTGGCTGACGAGGAGCTCGGGGAGCACGCGAATCGGGCGCACGCGCGGAGTATATAGAATCGCTCGCATGGAAATTCTGGCCGCGCTCTGGGACCTGGCGGTCCATCTCGACGCGCATCTCGCGCGCTTCGTCGCCGAGCACGGCGGCTGGGTCTACGCGCTGCTCTTCGCGGTGATCTTCTGCGAGACCGGGCTCGTGGTTACGCCGTTCCTGCCGGGCGATTCGCTGCTGTTCGTCGTCGGCACGCTCGCCGCGGTCGGCGGCATGCACATCGGCCTCGTGATGCTGGTGCTGGTCGGCGCTGCGCTGTGCGGCGACAACGTCAACTACTGGGTCGGCCGCACGCTGGGCCGGCGCATTGCGGGGCGCTGGATAAACCCCGTTTACCTGCGGCGTACGCACGACTTCTACGAGCGCCACGGCGGCAAGACGATCGTCATCGCGCGCTTCATGCCCATCATCCGCACTTACGTTCCCTTCGTCGCCGGGCTCGGCGCGATGCCTTACCTGCGCTACCTCGCCTTCTGCATCGCCGGCGCGCTGCTCTGGGTCGTCTCGCTCACCCTCGCCGGCTACTTCTTCGGCAACATCCCGGCGGTAAAGCAGAACCTGACGCTCGTCATCCTGGTCATCGTGGCGATTTCGGTTTCACCCGGCGTCATCGCCTGGCTGCGTGCCCGAGCCAGCGGGGCATCATCGTAATCCCACGGGTGCTTTTGCAGAACGCGATCGGTGTGGTTCTGTTCATACTGCCGCGCCGCCGCTATTACAAAATGCAAGAAGAGCTTTGATGGCGAGGCGAGCACGCACTGTCGACGAATACTTGGCCGGCGTCGACGCCGACAGCCGCGCTGCGCTCGAGAAGCTACGGCGGGCGATCCGCGCTGCGGCGCCCAAGGCCGAGGAATGCATTGCCTACGGGATGCCCGC
>CAYZFN010000174.1:0-3535 GCA_964477695.1 uncultured Enterobacteriaceae bacterium
GGCGCGGTGAAGTCGAACTGGAAGACCGCGATGTTCATCGACGGCAACAAGGACAAGCTGGCGCGTGACATGTCGGTGGGCAGCGGCGAAGCGCTCGACTCGCTCGCGCACCTGCTCGGCGTGCAAGCCGCCGATCGCGCCCAGTTCGATCGCGTCGCACGCGAGAACATGCAGCGCATCTTCCCCTCGAGCGACGCGAAGACCGACGAGATCGTCGCCGGCCTGCGCCAGGTGCTCGCGGCCGATGCGCGTCTCGCGCGCTACACCACGGCGCTCTAGAGCCAGACCCGCAAGGCGAAAACCCCGTGGCCCGGCCACGGGGTTTTTTTTATCCTCCGTGCCATGCGCGTAGCGCGATTTGCCGTTGCCGTTGCGGCGCTTTTCACGGTCCTGCCGGCCAGCGCGGAGCAAAACGCCTACCTGGGCGAGCTGGTCGCTCGCTCGCGCGAGCTCCGCCTCGCCGAGCGGCCCGAGTGGCTGAAGCTCGGCCATTACGTGCCGAACGTCGCGCGCCCGGGCGTGCACAGCCTGGTCGACAGCCCGCCGTTTTTCCTCGCGAGCAGCGGCAAGGACGATCCCCGCGCCGAGCTCGAGTCCACGCTGGCGGCCTTCTTCTCGCAAGACGTAACCGGCGACGCTCATCCGCAATGCACGTTCGTTGCGCGCTACGGCTGGCTCGACGAAGCGCTCGGCTTCGATCGCACGCGCATGCCGCGGCCCGATTGTCGCCGCTATCGCGAATGGCGGGCGGCGCTCAATGCCGAGCACCTGACGCTCGTCTTCGCCTCGGCATATCTCAACAATCCCTCGTCGATGTACGGCCACACACTGCTGCGTGTCGACGCGCGCGATCAGGACGAGCGCACGCGGCTGCTCGCCTATACGATCAACTTCGCGGCGAACACGGACGAGAAGAACGGCGTGGTGTTCGCCGTGAAAGGCCTGTTTGGCGGCTACCCCGGAACGTTCTCGATGCTGCCCTACTACCTCAAGGTGCGCGAGTACGGCGACCTGGAGAACCGCGACCTCTGGGAGTACCAGCTCGACTTCACGCCCGACGAAGTCGATCGGGTCCTGCGCCATGCGTGGGAGCTCCTTCCGGCCTATTTCGCCTACTACTTCTTCGACGAAAACTGTTCGTACCATCTGCTCGGATTACTGCAGGTGGCGCGCCCGCAGCTCGAGCTGACCGCGCCCTTTCGCCTCTGGGCGCTGCCCTCGGACACGATCCGCGCCGTGATGCGCGAGCCGGGGCTGGTTCGCAAGACGGTTTACCGCCCGGCCAACTCGACGGTGATCGAGCGCCGGATCGCCCGCATGCCGGTCGAGGAGCGAGGCATGGCGAGGGATTTGGGCTTGGGCAGGATCAGCGCGGAGGCGGCACCGCTAGCCGCGCTCGCGCCCGAGCGCGCGGCCTCGGTGCTCGAGACCGGGTACGACTACCTCACCTACCGGCGCGCGAGCGGCGAGCATGACGTCGCCGATCCGCAGGCGCTCGCGCACGAGCTGCTCGTCGCGCGCAGCCGCATCCCGGTCGCCTCGCAGGCGCCGCGCATCGAGCCCGGCGTGCGGCCGGACGAGGGGCACGGGACTTCCCGGTTCAGCGGCGGAATCGGCAGCCGCCGCGGCGACGACTTCGCCGAGCTCGGCTACCGGCCGACCTACCACGACATCCTCGACGACGATTCGGGCTACGTGCGCGGCGCGCAGATCGAGTTCTTCGACTTTCGCGTGCGTGACTACCGCAAGGCGGGCCCGCGCCTGGAAAGCTTCACCCCGATCGACATCTTCTCGGCCGCCCCGCGCGACGAGTTCCTGCATCCGAAGTCGTGGGGCGTCTCGGTCGGCTGGCGCCGCATGCTGATCGACAAGGGCACCGAGCCGCTTGTCGGCGCGGTCGACGGCGCGATCGGCGGCGCATGGTCGACGCCGGGCGGCGGACTCGCCTACGCGATGGCTCAGGCAAGTGCGCGGGCGCATCACGACCTCGAGCGCGGTTATGCGCTCGGCGCCGGCGCGCGCTTTGGCGCGCTGGTCGATCCGCTGCCCCGCTGGCGCATCCATGCCTACGCGGAAGGGCTGGACAATTTCGCCGGCGAGCGCGACCGCCCCGGATCGGTAGGGCTGCAGGCGCGCTTGACGCTCGCGCGAGATGCGGCCGTGAAACTCGATCTCAGCCGCAAGCGCGAAGCCGGCCAGTCGTTCAATTCCGGGCTGCTTTCCCTGTATTTGTATTTCTGACGCGCTTGGCCTCCGTCAAGCGAGGCAGCGCGTGCCGCGCTACGGTGTAACACTGTTGGTGCAGCCTTAGCGGGATATGCGCAACCTTGCCGCCTTCATCCTCGCCCTGTGCGCTTGCGGTTGTACTTCGGTGTTCTTCCAGCCCGATCGCGGGCTTTACCAGACGCCGGGTCTCTACGGACTCGACTACCAGCCGGTGGAGCTGCACGCTGCCGACGGCACGGAGCTGTTCGCCTGGTTCCTGCCGGCGCGCGGCAAAGCGAAAGGCAGCGTTCTTTACCTGCACGGCAACGGGCAGAACATCAGCACCCAGTTCGCCAACGTCGCGTGGCTGCCGGCGGCCGGCTTCAACGTGCTCGCGCTCGACTACCGCGGCTACGGCGGTTCGCAGGGGCAGCCTTCGCTCCCAGGCGTGCAGCTGGACATCGACGCGGCGATGCAGGCACTGCTCGCGCGCCAGGACGTGGACCCCGAGCGCATCATCGTCTTCGGGCAGAGCCTGGGCGGGGCGCTCGCCATCCACTACGTCGCGCACAGCCGCTATCGCGACCGCGTGAAGGCCGTGATTATCGACAGCGCGTTCTCCGACTACGAGCGCATCGGGCAGGAAAAGCTCGCGGCGGCGATCGTCACCTGGCCGTTCCAGTGGTTCGCCTCGCTCACGATCGACAACCGCTATTCGCCGGAAGCGTCGGTGCGCCTGCTCAGCCCGATCCCGGTGCTCTTCATCCACGGCGACGCCGACACGCTGGTGCCCCTGCATCACTCGCAGCGCCTCTACGAGCTCGCCGGCTACCCGAAAGACCTCTGGGTCGTTGCCGGGGCCGGCCATATCCAGGCTGTCAAGGACCGGGCATTGCGCAAGCGTTTCGCCGATTACCTGGTACAGCACGTCGCCCCGGCGCAAGGCCCCATCGCCGCCGCGCCTTAGCGGTGCGACGACCTACACGCCGGAAAGGGCCACGCCGGCCGCACTCCAGACGCACCTCAAGTCGGAGATCGACAAGTGGGCGCCGCTCATCAAGAAGGCCGGCGTGTACGCGGACTGATCACTGCTTCAGCGCGCTTGCGAACAGCCGGTCGGCTTCCGCCTTCGCCTCCTTGTTCGCCTTGGCGTCGTAGCGCAGGGGCAGGTTGAACTTCTTGCCGAGCGCCGTCGCCTCGGGGTTGGTGAAGGCGTGCACGGCGCCGGGGAACTCGACCACCCGGTAGCTGGCATTTGCCGCGTCGAAGTCCTTCTTGAGCGTGGCGTACTGCTCGGGCTTGACGAACGGATCGTCGGCGCCGTTCAGCA
>CAYZFN010000175.1:0-12977 GCA_964477695.1 uncultured Enterobacteriaceae bacterium
GTGGCGAACGCCTGCCTCTACCTCGCTTCCGACGAGGCCGCCATGGTGAGCGGCACGTGCATCGAGGTCGACGGCGCGCGCTGCGTTTGAGCGGCTAGGCCCTGCCTTTGAGCGGCTAAACCCTTTTCAGCCCGCCGAGCAGCGCCGCCACCTGCGGCCGCTTCTTGCGCGAGGGCTCGCGCGGCGACTCGGGCTTCGGCTCGGCTTTCGGCGCCGGGGCCGGCTCATAGGGCGCCGAGAAGATCGGATCGACGGTCGGCTTCGCCTGCGGCTCGCGGCGTGGCGTGCGGCGCCGCTCGTCGCCCATCAGCGCGGCGACCGTCGCCCCGCTCGGCGCGAAGCCCGGGACGAGCACGCGCTCGATGCGCTTCTTGATCAGCTTCTCGACGGCCGCGATGGCCTCGAGGTCCTCCGGCGCGACGAGCGAGATCGCCTCGCCGGTCAGGCCGGCGCGCCCGGTGCGGCCGATGCGATGCACGTAATCTTCGGGCGAGTGCGGCACGTCGAAGTTGATGACCTGCGGCAGCCCCTCGATGTCCAGGCCGCGCGAGGCGACGTCGGTGGCGACCAGCACCGCGGTCTTGCCGGACTTGAAGTCGGCGAGCGCCGCCTCGCGCTCGGCCTGCGTCTTGTCGCCGTGGATCGCGTCGGCATGGATGCGGTCGCGGCGCAGCTGGTGGGCGAGGCGGTTCGCGCCGATGCGCGTGCCGGTGAAGACGAGCACCTGCTTGAGGCCCCGCGTCTGCACCAGGTAGGCGAGCAGCTCGCGCTTCTTCTCGCGCGCGACGGGATGCAGCACGTGCGTCACGAGCTCGGTCACGGCGTTGCGCGGCGCGACCTGCACCTCGGCGGGGTTGCGCAGCAGCGTCTTCGCCAGCGTGCGGATCTCGTCCGGGAAGGTCGCCGAGAAGAGCAGGTTCTGGCGCGTCTTGGGCAGCAGCGCGATGATGCGCTTGATGTCGGGCAGGAAGCCCATGTCGAGCATGCGATCGGCCTCGTCGAGCACGAGCACGGAGACCTGGTTCAGCATCACGGTCTTGTTCTGCACGTGGTCGAGCAGCCGCCCCGGCGTGGCGACCAGGACCTCGATGCCGCGCCGCAGCTCCTGGATCTGCGCGTTCATGTCGACGCCGCCGTAGACGACCGTGGTGCGCAACGGTACGTGCCGGCCGTAGTCGCGGAAGCTGCTCGCCACCTGCACGGCGAGCTCGCGCGTCGGCGTCAGCACCAGGGCGCGCACCGGGTGACGCGCCGGAGACGCCGAGCCGCTCGCCTGCGGCAGCAGGCGCTGCAGGATGGGCAGCGCGAAGGCCGCCGTCTTGCCGGTGCCGGTTTGCGCGCCGGCCATCAGGTCGCGCCCCTCGAGCACGAGCGGAATCGCCTGCTCCTGCACCGGGGTGGGCCGCTCGTAGCCGAGCTCGCGCACCGCCCGAAGCAGAGCCTCGGCAAGACCCAGGGAATCGAAACCCGAGCTCAATTCAGCGTGCGCGCGGGCCGCTCGCCGCTTGGCGCGGCGTCGCTTCCCGGCAGCTTGAGCTCCATGTCCCAGTCGCTTTTCTTGACCGCCGACTGAAGCAGCCGGCAGAGCGAATGCAGCAGCACCGAATCGAGCGACAGCGTCACGCCCTGGCCTTCCGCCGGGTGCAGGGCGACTACCGGCTGGCCGCTGCGGTCGTGGCCCGTCTGGATGCGCGCAAGCAGCAGCGGCGCGTCGCCGAGCGGACGCGAGCTGCCGCGCGCGTCGTAGGGCTTGCTGAAGTCGGCCTTGGACACCGCGTGCTCGTGCTCGATGCCGAGCAGCGCGCGCCGCGCCTCCGGATTGGCCTGCGTGCGGATGCGCGGGCTCGCATCCTCCGCGAGCTTTACGAGCAGCGGCCACAGCAGCTTGACGAAGCGCCGCGTCAGCGCCAGGCGCAGCTCGACCGCCTCGCTGGTCGCGACCAGCATGACCAGGCGATCCTGCTCGGCTTCGTAGTCGACCTTGAGCTGGTGCAGCTTCATGGTCCGATATTAACCCCTCGAATCCGCTCCAGCAGAGCCGTGGTGGAGCGCTCGTGCTCGAAGGGAATCGACAGGACGCGTCCGCCGCGCGCCAGCACGCCCGGCGCGCCGGCAATGCGCTCGACCGGCCAGTCCCCGCCTTTCGCCAGCACCTCGGGAAGCACGGCGGCGATGAGCGCCTCCGGCGTGTCCTCGTCGAACCACGTAACCGCAGTCACCGCCTCGAGGGCCGCGACCAGCGCGAGGCGGTCGGCCAGCGGGTTGATCGGTCGCTCGCCGCTCTTCCCCAGGCGGCGGACCGAGGCGTCGCCGTTCAGCGCGACGAGCAGCGCCGCGCCGAGCGCCCGCGCCCGGGCGAGATAGGTGACATGGCCACGGTGCAGGATGTCGAATACGCCGTTCGTGAAGACGAGCGGGCGGGGCAGCGCCCCGAGCCAGCGCTCGAGCGAGCGCGGGTCGTGGATCTTCGCCTCGAAAGCGGGCGGCGCTACCTTCCGGCCCTCTCTTTGGAGGCGGGCGGCTTCGCTGCGGCCTTGCAGCGCTCGTCGTCCGGCTTGCAGTATTCGAACACCTTCACGACCTTGCGCACGCCGCCGGTGGTGCGCGCGATCTCGACCGCCTCGTCGGCTTCCGGCTCGGTGACGACGCCCATGAGGTAGACGACGCCCGCCTCGGTGACGACCTTCAGGTGCGCCGGGCTGACCCTTTGCGTGTCGAGCAGCCGGCCGCGCACCTTGGTGGTGATGTAGGAGTCGTTGGTGCGCGAGCCGAGCGAGGACAGGCCGGCGATCTGCAGGTCGTTGGTCGCTCCCCGCACGTTCGGCACGGCGAGGACGATCTTCTCCGCCTCGTCGCGCGAGCGCTCGTCGGGCACCTCGCCGGTGATGAGCGCGATGCGGTTGTAGCTCGTCACGTTGATGTGCACCCGGCTGCCGAAGCGGTCGCTCAGCCGGTTCGAGGCGCGCACCTCGATCGATTCGTCGTCGAGCTGCGTGCCGGTCGAGCGTCGGTCCTCGAGGCTGGTCGCCGCCGCGACGCTGCCCGCACCGATGATCACCGGCGCGCAGCCCTGCAGGCCGAGCGCCGCCGCCACCGCGCAGGCCGCGAGGCGCCTTATTTGCGATCTCCGAACAGGCGCTGGTCGATGATGTCGCACAGGCAGTGCAAGGTGAGCAGGTGGACTTCCTGGATGCGCGCGGTGGTCTTGTGCGGCACGCAGATGTGCACGTCGGCCTCGCCGAGCAGCCGCGCCATCTTGCCGCCGCCATTGCCGGTCAGCGCGACGACGCGGATGCCAAGCTCGGCGGCGGCGCCCATGGCCTCGATCACGTTGGCCGAGTTGCCGCTGGTCGAGATGGCGAGCAGCACGTCGCCGCGCCGGCCGATCGCGCGCACCTGCTTCGAGAACACCTGGACGTAGGCATAGTCGTTGGCGATCGAGGTCAGGGTCGAGGTGTCGGTGGTCAGCGCGACCGCGGCGAGCGGCGGGCGCTCGCGCTCGAAGCGGTTGACCAGCTCGGCGGCGAAGTGCTGAGCGTCGGCAGCCGAGCCGCCGTTGCCGCAGGCGAGCGCCTTGCCGCCCGCGCGCAGGCTGTCGGCGAACAGCACGCCGGCGCGCGCGATCGGCGCGCCCAGCGCCTGAGCCGCGGCGAGCTTCAGGTTCGCGCTTTCGGTGAACTGCGCGGCGACGCGGTCGAGCAGCGGATCAGCCTGGCCCATGCGCCGGCGATTCTACACTGCACGAGCGGCGCTCATTCGCCGAACGCGTTGCGGATCCATTGCACGTGGCGCGGCGGGCCTTCGACGAGAAACACGTCGAAGCGGCAGACCGCCTCCGGGCGGCGCGTGAGGTAAAGGCGCGCCGCGGCGATCAGGCGCGAGCGCTTGGCGGCGGTGACGCTCTCGGCCGCGCCGCCGAACAGGCCCGGCCCGCGCATGCGCACCTCGGCGAACACCAGCGTGCCGCGCTCCTCCGCGATCAGGTCGATTTCGCCGAGCCGGCAGCGCCAGTTGCGCTCGAGCAGCTTCAGTCCGGCCGCGCGCAGCAGGTCGGCGCAAAGGTCTTCGGCTCGCGCGCCTTCGCGGTTCATGGCACGCTTAACGGATGGAGGGGCGCCCCGGTTGACTGGCAGCCTGTACATCGTCGCTACCCCGATCGGCAATCTCGGCGACATCGGCACGCGCGCGGTGGAAACGCTTAAGGGGGTGGCGCTCATCGCCTGCGAGGACACGCGGACCACGCGCACGCTGCTCGCGCGCTATGCGATCGAGACGCGCACGGTCGCGCTGCACGAGCACAACGAGCGCGCCGCCGCCGCGAAGCTGGTCGCGCTGCTGCGCGAGGGCAAGGACATCGCGCTCGTGAGCGATGCGGGCACGCCGGCGTTGTCCGATCCCGGCGCCGCGCTGGTCGCCGAGGCGCATCGCGCCGGCATTCGCGTGCGCCCGGTCCCCGGCCCGAGCGCCGCGGCGGCGGCGTTCTCGGCCGCGGGCTTCCCGGCGAGCGGCTTCCTGTTCGCGGGCTTCCTTCCGACGGGCGGCGCGGCGCGCAAGAAGGCGCTCGCGGCGCTCGACGTACCCTGGCCGGTCGTGCTGTACGAGGCGCCGCATCGCATCGCGCAAACCGTGTCCGACCTCAACGAAGCGTTGGGCCGCGAGCGCGAAATCGTGATCGGCCGGGAATTGACGAAGAAGTTCGAGGAAGTGGTCCGCCTGCCGCTCGGCGAGGCGGCGCAGTGGCTCGCCGCGCCGCACCGCCAGCAGGGCGAGTTCGTGCTCGTGCTCGCCGCCGGCGAGGAAAAGCGCGCCGATGACGCGGACGCCGAGCGGGTGCTCGACGTGCTGCTCGAGGCGCTCGCGCCGAGCGAAGCGGCGAAGCTCGCCGCGCGCATCACCGGCGCGCCGAAGAACCAGCTCTATCGCAAGGCGCTCCACCGTTCGAAGTAGCAACGCCACGTAGAATCGTGCGATGGAACGGCTGACGCTCAGGCGCCCCGACGACTGGCACGTGCACCTGCGCGACGGCGCCGCGATGGCCGACGTGCTTGCCGACACGGCGCGCCGCTTCGCGCGAGCGATCGTCATGCCGAACCTGAAGCCGCCGGTGTGCACGACGCAGGACGCGCTCCATTACCGCGAACGGATCCTAGGCGCGCTGCCCGAGGGGCTGAGCTTCGAGCCGCTGATGACGCTCTACCTCACCGACGACACGCCGCCCGACGAAATCGTGCGCGCCAAGCTGTCGGGGGCTGTCGCCGGGATCAAGCTCTATCCCGCCGGTGCGACCACCCACTCGGAGGCGGGCGTGACGCGCCTGTCGCGCTGCTTTCGCGTGCTGGAGAAGATGGAGGAGATCGGCCTGCCGCTGCTCGTGCACGGCGAGTCGACCGACCCGGCGATCGACGTGTTCGATCGCGAGAAGGCGTTCATCGAGGAGACCCTCGGCCCGACGCTCGAGCGCTTCTCGCAGCTCAAGGTGGTGCTCGAGCACATCACCACGCGCGACGCCGTGCACTACGTGGAGGTGACCGGCGGCAACGTCGCCGCCACGATCACCGTGCACCACCTGCTCATGAACCGCAACGCGCTGTTCCTCGGCGGCCTGCGGCCGCACCACTATTGCCTGCCGGTGCTCAAGCGCGAGGAGCACCGCGAGGCGCTGGTCGAGGCGGCGACTTCCGGCAACCCGAAATTCTTCCTCGGCACCGACAGCGCACCGCATCCGCGCGATGCGAAGGAAGCCGCCTGCGGCTGCGCCGGCATGTACACCGCGCACGCGGCGATCGAGCTCTATGCCTGCGCCTTCGAGGAAGCCGGCGCGCTGGACAAGCTGCAAGGCTTCGCTTGCGAGTTCGGCCCCGCGTTCTATGGCCTGCCGCAGAACCGCGACAGCCTCACGCTGGTGCGCGAGCCCTGGCGCGTCCCCGAGCGCCTGGCTTTCGGCGGCGCCGAGGTCGTGCCGCTGCGCGCCGGCGAGACCATTCCCTGGAAGCTTCTCTAAGTCATCCGATCTTCGCGCCGCTCGCGCCTTGGCTCGGGCTCGAGCGCTCGCTCGACGCGCTGAACGCTCGCGCCGCGGCGGCCGGCATTGCGACCGAACGCGGCCTGCCGATCCGCTTTGTCGCGCCTCCGGCGAAGCAAGGCTACGAGTTGCACATCGCCGCCACGGGCGAAGTGCCGACGCGGGTCGACAACGTGCACGATTGGTTCAACGCCCTCGTCTGGCTCGCCTTTCCGCGCACCAAGGCGCGGCTCAACGCGATGCACGCCGCCGCGATTCCGCGCGAAGGCGCGCGCCGCGGCCGGCTGCGCGACATGCTGACGATCTTCGACGAGGGCGGCGCACTGGTCGTCTCGGAGGACGCTGCGCTGATCGGGCTCGCGCGCGAGATGCGCTGGCGCGAGCTGTTCTGGACGCGCCGCGAATGCCTCGCGCACGGCATGCGCTTCGTGGTCCTCGGCCACGCCGTGCTCGAGCAGGCGCTCGACCCGTGGCCCGGCATCACGTGCAAGGCAATCTTCGTGTCACCCCGGCGGGCGCTCGACGAGCAGGCGGCCGAGTGGCTCGCCGCATGCGGGCCGCAAGCGACGCCTAAGGATCTCGCGGCGCTGCCGGTGTTCGGCTATCCCGGCTGGCTGCCGGAGAGCGGCAGCGCCGAGTTCTACGACGACACGCGGTATTTCCGCGCCCGCAGCTACGGGAACGCGGGGTAGCGGGTCTCGAGCCCGGCCGACATCGCTTCCGGGTGCCGGCGCAGCACGATCTCGCGCGCGTCGTCCACGCGTGTGTACGGCACGTCGAGCATGAGCAGCACGCGACCGCGCTCGATCTCGGGCTGGAACGCCCTCAACCGCGAGTTCGGCACGGCAACCGCCGCCATGCTGCCGAGCCAGACGCCGAGCACGGCGCCGACCAGCATCGCCATGACGGCGCTCGCCAGCCCGGGATGCGTGCCTTCGGGCGGCGTGCCGACGATCATCGCACCGACCAGCGCGCCGCCGAGCCCGCCCAGCACCAGGCCGAGGATCGCGCCACGCGCGAGATCGGTCTTGATCAGGTAGCTCGCCTCGTGCAGCTCACCGAGATCGGTGCCGCGCCGGGCGAGGAAATGCATGCGGCGATCTTCGATGCGGGCGAGGAGCAGGTCGTCCGCGGTGCGCTTCGCGCTAAGTACATCGGGGAGGAGAAAGTACAGCCGTCTGCGCATGGCAACCTCCGGTATCGCAGTCGTGCGGGAACCTAGCGTCCGCCCGACCGGGTAAAATTGCAAGCGGGAGTCGGCCAGGCAGCCGCTGCGGCGCATCGACGATGCCTCGCAGAGGAAAGTCCGGGCTCCGCAGAGCGGGATGCAGGGTAACGCCCTGGCGCGGCGACGCGACGAATAGGGCCACAGAGACGAGTCCTGTCGCTTAACGGCGGCAGGGGTGAAACGCGGCAACCTCCATCCGGAGCAACACCAAATAGGCAGGCGCAGCGCCCGTCCGCGGAGAAATCCGCGGCGGCGCGCGGAAGGCCGGCTCGGCCGAGCCTGCGGGTAGGTGGCTAGAGCTCCCGGGTGACCGGGAGCCCAGAGGAATGGCTGTCGGCTGCCGGGCTTGCCCGGCAGCGCACAGAACCCGGCTTACCGGCCGTCTCCCGCTTATATCCTTGCTTCCGACCGGCACGGGCGAAATAATCTGTCGCAAGGGGAGAAGCGCGCGGCCGCGCCAGCGCATGTTGGACCGCTTAAACCAGAACGACGTCACCAACCGCGTCAACGTCGAAGCGCCCGGCACGGTGCGCGACGCGGTGCTCGCGCTGTTCGCCGCGCGCTATGCGGGCGCGGACTTGAAGCCGCTCGAGCGCGGCTTCGCCGATTTCTGGGCGCTCTTCAGCGGGCGCTACCCGGGCTACCTCGCCTGCGACACGCTCTACCACGACATCCGGCACACGCTCGACATGACGCTTGCCATGGCGCGCCTCGTCGACGGCCACGACCGCAACTGCGCGCCGACCGAGCGCCTCGGCGCGCGCCGCGCGATGCTCGGGATCCTGATCGCGCTGCTGCATGACTCGGGCTATCTCAAGCGCAGCTCCGAGGCGAGCGTCGGCAACGGGGCGGTGTTCACCAAGGTCCACGTCAGCCGCAGCGCCGATTTCATCGCCGCCTATCTGCCCAAGATCGGCTTCGCGCGCGAGGCGCCGCTCGCCTCGCGCCTGGTGCACTTCACCGGCTACGAGATGGACGTGGCCGACATCCGGGTCGACGATCCGCGCGACCGCATGGTCGGCTGGATGGTCGGCACCGCCGACCTGATCGGCCAGATGTCGGACCGCATGTACCTCGAGAAGGTGCGCCGCTTCCTGTACGAGGAATTCGTCTGGGCGCGGATCGCGCGCGAGCGGCTGCCCGACGGCCGCGAGATCGTGCGCTACAGCTCGCCCGAGGACCTGGTGCTGAAGACCCCGGCCTTCTACGAGTGCGTGGCGCGCGCGCGCATCGACCGCAAGCTCGGGCACGTCGACCGCTACGCCGAGTCGCATTTCGACGGCCCGAACCTCTACCAGTCCGAGATCGACCGGAACATGGGCTTCCTGCGCGAGGCGATCGACATGGCGGACCTGAAGCGCCTGCGGCGCGACTGCTACTCGCTTTCGGCCCGCGCCAGCGCCGCCGCGGCCTAGCAAGCGCGGCCGGGTGTCGCCGCGCGCGGACACTTGTTCGCGCGCGGCGATCATGGCAAAAACGTGCCATGCATGCCTTGAAAAGAGCCGCGGCCGGCGCGGGCACACCGGCACTCGCCCGACTGCTTTCCGAAAGCGCGCTCTATCGCGCGGCGCTCGGCGCCTGCGGCTTCCCGGTGGCGATCCTCGACGGCGCGGACCCCGAACGCCGGGTGATCTACATCAACCCGGCATTCGAGGCGTTCTTCGGCTACCCCGAGCGCGCGGCGCTCGGCCGCCCGCTCGCCCAGCTCGTGCTGCGTGGCGACGAGCCGCTCGGCCATCGGCTGCTCGCCGGCAGCCGCGCGCACTGGCAGATCGGCGTGTGGACCAGGGACGGGGCGGCGCACCGCGTCGAAGCGACGGTCGGCGCGGTCCGCAGTCCCGACGAGCACATCACCCACTGGGTGGTGGCGTTCGCCGAGTGCCGTTAGCCCGAAACCTTATCGACCAGCCAGCGCGCCGTTCTCAGCAGGCGCGCGTCGAAGTCGCGCCGGCCGACCAGCTGCACCCCGAGCGGCAGGCCGTTCGCGCCGTGCATCAGCGGCAGACAAACCGCCGGCATCCCTAGCAGCGTCCACAGCGCGCAGAACACCGGATCGCCGGTCGCACCCAGTCCCTTGGGCGCCGTGCCGAGCGCCGGCAGGGTGAGGATCGCGTCGTAGCGCTCCATGAAGAGCTCGTCGAAGCTCTCGACGAGGCGGGGCATCTGGCGCAGCACCCGTTGATAGTCCAGCGCCCGGGTCTCGCGTCCCCGCTCGATCAGCGCCCGCAGCCGCTCCGAGAGCTGCTCGCGTCCGGCATTCCAGAGCGGCTCGAGGTTGGCCGCCATCTCGGCTTCCATGATCGTGCGGTGCCAGTCCCACGCCTCGCGCGCCGCGGGCAAAAGATCCACCTCCTCCACCCGCTCGCCCAGCGCCTCGACCAGCTCGCCGAACGCCTCCTTGGCGTCGGCATCGACGCGCGCCCAATGCGGCGTCTTGATGAAGGCGAACATCGGCTCGAGCGGCGGCTGTTCCGCCGCGAGCGAGCGGAAGGGCACTCGCGCGCGCAGCGTCGTGTCCGGGTCTCCGTCGTCGAAGCCGCCGATCGCCTCGGCGAGCAATGCGAGATCGTCGAGCGAGCGGGCGAACAGGCCCACGTGGTCGAGCGTGCGCGAGAGCTGCAGGATGCCGGTGCGCGGCACCAGCCCGTGCGTCGGCTTGAAGCCGAAAGCGCCGCAGAACGAGGCCGGGCGGATGGTCGATCCCGCGGTCTGGCTGCCGAGCGCGAGTGGCACCATGGCCGCAGCGACGGCGGCGGCAGAGCCGCTGGAAGAGCCGCCCGGGGTGTGCTCGGGATTGTGCGGGTTGCGCGTCTTGCCCGGCGAGAAGTAGGCGCATTCGGTGGTCACTGTTTTGCCGAGGATCACCGCCCCGGCCGCGCGCAGGCTCTTCACCACGGTGGCGTCGGCGCCCGGCATGCGCCCCTTGTGCAGCACGGTTCCGTTCTCGGTGGGCATGTCGACCGTGTCGATGATGTCCTTGATGCCCACCGGAATGCCGTGCAATGCGCCGATCGACTGGCCGCTGCGCTTCAGCTCGTCGCGCGCGCGCGCCTGGGCAAGGGCGTGCTCTTCGTCGAGGAAGGTCCATGCCTGGACGAGCGGCTCTGTCTGCTGGATGCGCTCGAGACAGCCCTTCACCAGCTCCTCTGCGGTGAGCAAGCCCTCGCCGATCAGCTTCGCCGCCTGCGAGGCAGTGAGGGATGCGGGATGCACTTCCGTCACTTGCCTAGCCCCCGCCGTAGAGATAGTTCGGCAGCCACAGTGTCATCCCTGGCCACAGATACATGATCACCATGCAGACGATCACGATCAGCATGTACGGCATCATGCCCGCGAAGATCTGGTTCAGCGTCACATGCTTCGGGGCGACGCCCTTGAGATAGAAGGCCGACATCGCCACCGGCGGGGAGAGAAACGCCGCCTGCAGGTTCACGAACACCAGCGTGCCCCAGAGGATCGGGTCGATGCTGAAGTGCTTGAGCAGCGGCAGGAAGATCGGTACGAAGATGACGATGATCTCGGTCCATTCGAGCGGCCAGCCGAGCAGGAAGATGATTGCCTGCGAAAGGATCATGAAGCCGATCGGCGACATGTTGAGCGAGAGCACCCAGCGCTCGACGAGCTGCTGCCCGCCGAGGATCGCGAACACGCCGGAGAAGAGCGCCGAGCCGACGAACAGCCAGCACACCATGGCGGTGGTCTTCGCGGTGAGGAACACCGATTCCTTGACCCGTTGCCAGGTGAGCGACTTCGCCTGGATGGCGAGCAGGTACGCGCCCGCCGCGCCGACCGCCGCCGATTCCGTGGCGGTCGTTATGCCGAACAAAATCACCGCCAGCACGACGATCGTCAGGATGCCAAGCGGCATGACCGACGAGGTGAGCAGCTTCAGCAGCTCGAACAGCTCGGCCTGCATGATCCAGTAGTACCAGGCGAGCAGGGCCGCGCTCACCGCCACGACCAGCCAGAACCAGAAGTAGAACTGGGGCGGCGGCCCGGCCTCGGCCGGCGCGGCCGGACCGAGCCCGCGCAGGCTCGCGTCGCCGACCTCCTGAGGCCCTTGCGACTCGTCGCGCGAAGATTCCTGCGGCTCGACCTGCGACTCGGCGCTGCCGAGCTCCTGAAGCTGCTCGGGCTGCGGCGGCTTCTCGGCCGCCGGGGCCGCCGGAGCGGCGGCCGGCGCGCTGAGCTCGACCCCGGACGCGGCGCGCGCCTCCGCGGTCTGGTGGATCACTACGTACCACCAGATGCCCCACAGGCAGACGGCGGTAAGCGCCAGCGGAAAGAGCACCGCGGCGAAATTGCGCCACAGCATGCCGTAGGTGATGCGCTTGCCGGCGTCCGCCTCGATCGCCAGCGCCTTGCGTGGCGCCACGACCGCCGCGGCCAGCGCGAACAGCATCCTCGGCGAGTACGCGGCCTGGAGGTTGCGCACCCACTCGGAAACGGGGACCTTGGTTTCCGATTCCGAGAGCTTCGGCGCGATCTTCGGATCGAGCAGCGCCCAGCCGACGATGTAAACGAGGTAGAGGAGGGCGAGGAAGAAGCCCGGGAACATCGCCGACGCGTAGAGCTTCACCACCGACTGGCCGGCGACCGCGGCGTAGACGATGATCATTACCGACGGCGGTATGAGGATGCCGAGCGTGCCGCCGGCGGTGATGACGCCCGAGGCAAGCTTGGTGTTGTAGCCCGCCTTGAGCATCGGGTTGAACGCGATCACGCCCATCAGGACGACCACGGCGCCGACCAGCCCGCTGGCGATGCCCCAGAAGGTGCAGACGATGAGCGTCGCCACGGCGAGCGACGCCGGCACGCGCCGGAAGGCGAGCTGGATGCTGTAGAACATCTTGTCGACCAGCGCGCCGCGCTCCATGACGTACCCCATGAGCACGAACAGCGGGATCGAGATCAGCGTGTCGTTGTTCATCGCCCCGTAGGTGCGCTCGACCATCAGGTCGAAGACCTTGTTCTGGGTCCACGGCTGCGACGGATCGTGGAAGGCTATGAAGCCGAAGAACATGCCCAGCCCCATCAGCGTGAACGCGGTCGGGAAGCCCATCATGATCACGATGACGATGAGCGCGAGCATCGTCAGCCCGAGCGCGGGATCGCTCATGTCTGGCCTCCCTTGACGCGCTGCCGCGCGGCCTCGTCGATCTCGTGCACGCTTTCGACGGCCCGCCGGCGCGACTCCTCGTCGATGTACTGGCTGTGCGCGAGCTGCTGCTCGACCACGTCGATTTCCTCGGCGTCCTTCAGGCGCGCCGGCCAGTCGCCGGTCTTCAGGCAGACCACGCAGCGCGCGATCTCGGCGAGCCCCTGGATCATGACCAGCACGCCGGCGATCGGGATGATGGTCTTGAACGGATAGACGGCCGGGCCGTTCGAGGTGACGTTGGAATGCTCGTTGATGCGCCAGGAATAGGCTGCATAGTCGGTCCCGGCGTACACCAAGGCGATCACGCCGGGCACGAAGAAAATGACGTAGAGGATCAGGTCCAGCGTCGCCTGCGTGCGCGGGCGCATCGAGCTGTAGAGGAAGTCGCCGCGCACGTGGGCGTCCTGCGCCAGCGTGTAGGCGCCGCACAGCATGAACAGCGTCCCGTACATCATGTTGGTGGCGTCGAAGATCCACGCCGTCGGCGCGTTGAGGATGTAGCGCTTGAACACCTCGATGCAGACGGTGAACATGAGCAGCAGGATCAGCCACGAGCAGGCCTTGCC
>CAYZFN010000176.1:0-5626 GCA_964477695.1 uncultured Enterobacteriaceae bacterium
CAGGCGGAACGACGTGTCGATGCGCATGAGGAGCGCCGCGCCGATGATGAGCGCCGCGAGCACCAGGCCGAGCGTGATGCGATTGGCGACCTTCTGCATGCCCTCCATCAGGCTCGCCTCGTCGAGCGCGTCGACGCGCACGCGCAGATCGTTCTCCGCGAGCCGGTCGAGGATGCGGTTGATGCGCCCGGGAAGATGCTGCACGAAGTTCTTGAGCTCCACTGCCGCGCTGAAGAGCGAGCCCGGGGAGACGTCGCGCGCCATCTGCTCCTCGGTGATGCGCGCGGCATGGCGGCGCACCGCGGCGTTGGTGTCGAAGTTGGGCGCGAGGGTGTGGCCGATCTCGTCCAGGTTGAGGAGCGTCTTGCCGATCATCGCCAGCTCGGGCGGCAATCGCACGCCGCTCTCGGCGGCGACTTTCAGCAGCATCAGCACCGCGCGCCCGACCTGCGGCTTCTGCAGCGCGATCTCCTGGTGCTGGCCGATGATGTCGGCCACGCCGCGGCGAAAAGCCGGCTCGTTCGCACCCTCCCGGTCCTCGGCGAGCCAGAGGAGCACGGTCACCGCGTCGTCAGGGCGGTTCTCGCTCACCGCGAGCAAGAGCTGCAGCAGCCGGTCCTGCACCGCCGGGCGTATGCGCGCCACCATGCCGAGATCGATGAGCGCAATGCTGCCGTCCACGAGGAAGACGTTGCCGGGATGCGGGTCGGCGTGGAACAGCCCGTCGCGCAGCATCTGCCGCAGATAGGCGCGCAGCAGCGCGTCGGCGAGCCGCTCGCCGTCGATGTTCTGCCGCGCGATGGGCCCCAGCGCCGTGATCTTCGTTCCGTTGATGAACTGCATCGTCAGCACGCGCGAGGTGCTGTAGGGCAGCACGGGCTGCGGCACGACGATCTCCTCGATGTCGCGCAGGTTGTTGCCGAGCGTCACGAGGTGCAGCGCCTCCTGGCGGAAGTCGAGCTCGCGCAGCATCGAGCGGCGGAACTCCTCGAACAGCGTGGCGATCGCGAGCCGCTCGCCCATCGCGGTGTGCTTCTCGAGGAAGGCGGCCACTTCGGCGAGCGCCGCGAGGTCGCCGAGCACGCGCTCGCGGATCCCCGGCCGCTGCACCTTGATCGCTACCTCCCGCCCGTCGGTAAGCGTGGCTCGGTGCACCTGAGCGATCGAGGCGGCGGCGAGCGGCGCGGCGTCGATGAAGGTGAACGCGGTGGCGAGCCGCTCGCCGAGCTCCTCGGCGAGGATCTTCTCCACCTGGGCGAAGGGCACGGGCTCGACGTCGTCCTGCAGTCGGGTGAGCGAATCGGCATAGGCCGGAGGGATGATGTCGGGCCGCGTCGACAGGAGCTGCGCCAGCTTGATGAAGGTCGGTCCGAGCCGCTCGACGTCGTCGGCGAGCGCGCGCGCCTCAGGCCGCTCGGCGAGCGTCTCGCGCGGCTCCTCGGGCAGGAGATCCGTAAGGCCGGCGCGGCGCACCCAGTCGCCGCGCCCGTACTTGAACAAGAGGCGCGCTATGTCCTTGTAGCGCTTGACATGCTCGGGGCGGAGGGAAAGCACCCCGGGCGCTCAGCAAATTTCAAGCCTTGCTTTTCTTTCGACTATTGCGCGGCGAAGCAGTAGAACAAGCCGTTGCCGCCCGTGCCCTTGAGCGCATCCTGGCTGCAGCCGCGCGAAGGATGCGATGAGTTCCAGGACTTCGAGGCATCGTCGTCGCGCAAGCCCTGGCGGTCGTGGTGGCCGAGCATCGCGCTCCCCTCTGCGCTCTTGGTCCAGTTGCCGCACGTGCGATCGTCCCCGGCCGCGAAGGCGCGTCCGTCGGGCTGCGAGCCGGTGAGGATGTCGTGCATGTTCGGCGAATCGCCGCGCCCGTTAACCGGCGCGCCCTTCTCGGTGAGCGCCGTCTCCTTGTTCAGCTTGTTCTGCGAATGCAGCTCGTCGACGCTCGAGGCGACCACGACACCTTTGGCATTGCGCCACGGCCCGGCGCCGATGCGATCGCGGGCGTTCACGGCCTTGTCGCCCTGCGTGCTCAAATAGGCGTGCCAGGTCTTGCTGCCCGCCCCGGCTGCCTGCGCGAGCGCCTGGCAGTGCTTGTCGGCGCCGGCGAGGCCGCCGAGGTCGGCGCCGTTGCCGGAACCGGCACTGGTGACGAAGAACGACATGTCGCTTTGCTGCGCGAGCGCGCCGGTGGCAATGCAGGCTAAGGAAAGGGCTAGCAGTCGGTTCATGGCTTCATCTCCTCGTGGTGGGCCTCTGCCAACACCAAGCCGCGGGCACTATTCCGCCGAAAATAATTACGACCCCGACCCCGAATTCAGGCGCCGCAGCAGGTGGCGCTTCACGTCGGGCCACTCGTGGAGAAGGATGCTGAACATGTGGCTGTCGCGCACGGTGCCGTCGCGGCGCAGCTGGTGGTGGCGGATCACGCCGTCGAGCTTGGCGCCGAGCGCGGCGATGGCACGCTGCGAGGCGAAGTTGAAGTTGTCGGTGCGAAAGCCCACCACCTTGCAGCCGAGCTTGTCGAAGGCGTGGCCGAGCAGGAGCAGCTTGCAGGTCGTATTGACGTGCGTGCGCTGCCAGCGCTTCGCATACCACGTATAGCCGATCTCGACCCGGTCGGCGGGGGCGATGATGTCGTGGTAGCGCGTCGAGCCGACGATGTCGCCGCTCGAGAGCTCGCGCACCGCGAAGGGCAGCATCTGCCCGGCCTCGAGTCCGCCGATAGCCGCCGAGATGTACGCATGGGTCTCCTCGGGCTTTGGCACCGAGGTGAACCAGAGCTCCCACAGCTTTCCGTCGGCCGCGGCCTTCTGGAGCGCATCGTGGTGCTCGCGCGTGAGCGGCTCGAGGCGCACGCCGTGGCCTTCGAGCGTGACCGCTTGCGGTTTGATCATGGCGCGATAATAAGGCCGTGGATCGCGAGAAGACGAAGGCGGCGCTCGACAAGGTGTTTCGCGACATGGCGGGCGCCATGACCGCCGGCATGGCCTTCGTCGGCACGCGCGCCGGGCTCTTCCGCGCCATGCAGGGCAAGGGGCCGTTGGGCCTCGCCGACGTGGTGCGCGCCTCCCGCCTGCAACCCCGCTATGTCGAGGAATGGCTGAAGGGCATGGCGGCCGCCGGCTATCTCGACTACGACCCGCAATCAGGGACGTACACCCTCGCGGACGAAATGGCCTACTTCGTCGCCTCGGAAGGCAGCGACCATTTCGTGGGCGGGATGTGGGAGATGGTACCGACGCTGCTCCGCCAGGCGCCGAAGGTCGCCGAAGCGTTCGCCAAGGGCGGCGGCGTTCCGTTCGAGGAATTCGGACCCGATTGCGTCCATGCCCTCGACCTCATCAACCGCGGCCAGTACGAGGCGCGCCTTGTCGATTATTGGCTTCAGTCTCTCCCCGACGCGGTAGCGAAATTGAACAATGGTGGGAAGGCGCTCGACTTCGGCTGCGGCGCCGGCCGGGGCTGCATCGCGCTCGCCAAGGCGTTTCCCAAGGCCAGCATCGCCGGCGTGGACGCCGATCCGGGCTCCATCGTGCGTGCCCGGGAAGCAGCGCGTGGCGAAGGCGTGCACGTCGACTTTCGTGCCGGCGAGCCGCCCGCCGGGCCGTTCGATCTCATCATGCTGTGCGACGTGCTGCACGATCTCGCCGCGCCGATTCCCATCCTCACCCAGCTGCGACAACTGCTAAAAACGGATGGCACGCTGTTCATCGTCGAGCCGAAGGCCGCCGACCGGGTCGAAGACAATCGCAACCCGGTGGCGACGATGTTCTACGGCTTCAGCCTGTTCCACTGCATGACGCAGTCGCTCGCGCGCGGCGGACCCGGGCTCGGCACGTGCCTCGGCCCGGCCGGCACCGAGAAGCTCGTGCGCGAGGCCGGCTTCACGCGCTTTCGTACGCTCGAGATCAAGAGCATGACCAACCTCTTCTACGCGGCAGGCAGATGACTCCCAGGAACGAGCTCGCGCCGGGCGGCAAGCTGCGCATCGGCCTCAATTACTCCAACTTCCTGATCGTCTCGGGCGACGGCCCGGACGGCGAGCCGCGCGGCATCGCGCCCGACCTCGGCCGCGAGCTTGCGCGCCGCTCGGGGCTGCCCTTCGAGTTCGTGAAGTTCGACGGCGCGGGGAAGCTCTTCGACTCGGTCAAGGCGGCGCAGTGCGACGTCGGGTTCCTCGGCGCGGAGCCGCAGCGTGCCGCCGAGGTCGAGTTCACGCCAGCCTATCTCGAGCTGCCGGTCACCTTCCTCGTGCCCTCCGGCTCGCCGATCAGGAGCATCGCGGACATCGACCGCGAGGGCGTGCGCGTCTCGGTCTCCGAGCGCAGCGCCTACGATCTCTTTCTCACCCGAACGCTGAAAAAGGCGCAGATCGTCCGCACCCCCGGCATACCGGCCTCGTTCGACACTTTCGTGCGCGAGAAGCTCGATGCGCTCGCGGGGCTCAAGCCGCGGCTCGTGGAAGAGCAAGCGCGCCTCCCCGGCTCGCGCATCCTCGAGGGCGAGGTGACGAGCGTGCAGCAGGCAATGGGCTCGCCGAAAGGCCGCGGCGCGGCGGCGAGGTACCTGCGCGAGTTCGCCGAGGAAGTGAAGCGCTCGGGCTTCGTGGCCCGGGCGATCGAGAAGCACAACGTGAAAGGTGTTAGGGTCGCGTCATGAACGAGCTCAAGGTCTACTGGCGCCCCGGCTGCTCCAGCTGCGTGCGGGTCAAGGAATTCCTCACCGGGCTCGGCGTCGAGTACGAGTCGGTGAACGTTTCGGCACGCCCGGAAGCCATGAACGAGCTGCGCGCGCTCGGCGTCCGCACGGTGCCGGTGGTGGCGCGCGGCAGCGAATATGTCTTCGCTCAGGAGCTCGCCGATGTGTCGCGCTTCCTCGGGCGCAGCGTCGACTTCCAGCGCCTGCCCGCGCCGGCGCTGGTGGAGAAATGGCTGCACGTGCTGCGCGCCGCGCAGCGCCACGTGATGCAGCTGCCGCCCGAGCGGCTCGGCGAGCGCGCGACCGAGGGCCGCGACCGCAGCATCCGTGACCTCGCCTATCACATCTACCAGGTGCCCGACTCATTCCTGCAGGCGGTGCAGGACGGCGTCGAGGACCTCACGTCCATCTACAACGCGCCGCCGCCGCCGTCGGTGAAAACCTCCGCCGACATCCGCGCCTACGGCGAGAAGGTTTCTCAACGCGTACAGCGGTGGTGGGAAAAGGTTGCGGATAAATCCGCCGCCGGCACGGTGAAGACGTACTACGGTATTCAGCCGCTGCACCATCTGCTCGAGCGCTGCACCTGGCACTCGGCGCAGCACGCGCGCCAGATCGTCGCCGTGCTCGAGGGCTTCGGTATCGGCGCCGAGCCGCCGCTCGGCGAAAAGGACTACGCCGGCCTCCCCCTGCCGGCCGGACTCTGGGAGTAACCGCGCAGCGAGGCTAAGCTCTGCGCCGTGCGCCTTCTCGTCGTCTGGCTGCTGAACACCCTCGCCCTGCTCGCGGTCGCGTACCTGATGCCCTCGGTGCGCATCGACAGCTTCGCCACCGCGCTCATCGGCGCGCTGCTCTTGGGCCTGGCCAACGCCGTCGTGCGGCCGATCCTCGTCATCCTCACCTTGCCGGTAACCATCCTGACGCTCGGGCT
>CAYZFN010000177.1:0-11889 GCA_964477695.1 uncultured Enterobacteriaceae bacterium
AGCGGTCACGGCGATCGCCGGGTCGTCCGCGTGGTTCGAGCGCGGCTTCGTCACTTATTCGAACACCGCCAAGGAGGAGATGCTCGGCGTGCGGGCGCAGACGCTCACGCACGAGGGCGCCGTGAGCGAAGAGACCGCGCGCGAGATGGTGCTCGGTGCGCTGGCGCACAGCCGCGCGACGCTCGCGCTCGCGATCACCGGGATTGCCGGTCCCACGGGCGGCACGCCGGCGAAGCCGGTCGGCACGGTGTGCTTCGCCTGGGCGAGCCGTTCCGGCGCCCTGCGCAGCGAGACGCGCCATTTTTCCGGTAACCGGGAAGCGGTACGCCGCCAGTCCGTCGAGCGCGCTCTTGCGGGCGCGCTCGAGCATCTTGACTCTGCCTGAGCCCGTCTCAACATAGCGGCATGAGCATTCGCAATCCGGCGGTGGCCGGGCTCTTCTATGCCGCGGAAGCGCGCGCCTTGGCCGCCGAGGTGGATGACCTGCTCGCCGGCACGGGCGAACCGCAGCCGCGCCTCGGTTTCCCCAAGGCGCTCATCGTGCCGCATGCGGGGTACATCTATTCCGGGCCGGTCGCCGCGCGCGCCTACGACGAGCTTGCCGCGGCCCGTGGCACGGTTCGCCGCGTAGTGATGCTCGGGCCGGTGCATCGCGTCCCGGTGCGCGGGCTCGCCGTGCCGAGCGCGCAGGCTTTCGCCACGCCGCTCGGCACGGTGCCGATCGACCAGGACGCCCTCGCGGCGGTACGCGAGCTGCCGCAGGTCGTGCAAAGCGACGCCGCGCATGCGCTCGAGCATGCGCTCGAGGTGCAGCTGCCCTTTTTGCAGAAGCAGCTCGGCGAGTTCTCGCTCGTGCCGTTCGCCGTCGGCATGGCGAGCGTCCAGGAGGTGGCCGAGGTAATCGAGCGGCTGTGGGGCGGCCGCGAGACGCTGGTCGTGCTCTCCACGGACCTTTCCCACTATCACCCGTATGACGAGGCGCGGCGTATCGACGACGCTACGGTGCAGCGCATCACCGGGCTCGCCGCGGACCTCGATCATGAAGAAGCCTGCGGCGCGACGCCACTTAATGGCTTGCTCGCGCTCGCAAGGCGCAGAAACCTTGCGGTGCGCCTGCTCGCGGCGTGCAACTCCGGAGACACTGCCGGCGGCAAGGGACAGGTTGTCGGGTATTCGGCGTTCGCAGTGGAGGAGCGCGGGTCGGAGGTCTCGCTGCAGGAGGCGGGCGAGACGCTGCTTCAACTCGCGCGCGGCGCGATCGAGAGCCGGCTGTTCGGCTCCGCGCGTGCCGTCGACGCGCCGTGGCTCGCCCAGGCGGGCGCCACCTTCGTCACGCTGATGCGCGAAGGGGCGTTGCGGGGCTGCATCGGCAGCCTCGAGGCCGCGCGGCCGCTCGGCGTAGACGTCTCCCAGAACGCGCTCGGCGCGGCTTTCCGCGATCCGCGCTTCCCGCCGCTCGAAGGCGCCGAATGGCCGCAGTGCCGCGTTGAGGTGTCGCTGCTCTCCACGCCGAAGGCGATCCGCTTCGCCGACGAGGCCGACCTTCTCGAGCAGATCCGCGCCGGCGAGGATGGACTGATTCTGGAAGCGGAAGGCCGCCGCGCGACTTTCCTGCCGCAGGTCTGGGAAGGGATGCCCGACAGGCGGCAGTTCCTGCGCGAGCTGGCACGCAAGGCCGGCCTGCCCGCCGATGTCCGGCTCGCGCGCTGCAAGGTGTCCCGCTACCGGGTGGTCAAGTGGAAGGAAGAATGAGCTATCCCGGCCGCTGGTGGCAGACGCTCGCCGACGGGCGCGTGCAATGCGACCTCTGCCCACGCGACTGCCGGCTGCACGAAGGCCAGCGCGGCCTGTGCTTCGTGCGCAAGCGCGAGGACGATCGCATGGTGCTTACCACCTACGGGCGATCCTCGGGCTTCTGCATCGACCCGATCGAGAAGAAGCCGCTCAACCATTTCTATCCCGGCTCGAGCGTGCTTTCGTTCGGCACCGCAGGTTGCAACCTCGCGTGCAAGTTCTGCCAGAACTGGGACATCTCCAAGTCGCGTGAGATGGACCGGCTGCAGGACGAAGCGACGCCGCAGACGATCGCCGATGCGGCGCTGCGCCTGGGCTGCAAGTCGGTTGCCTTCACCTACAACGATCCGGTGATCTTCGCCGAGTATGCGATGGACATCGCCGATGCGTGCCGCGCGAAAGGCGTGAACAGCGTCGCGGTGACCGCCGGCTACATGCACGACGGCGCGCGCCGCGAGTTCTACGCCAAGATGGATGCGGCGAACGTCGACCTCAAGGCGTTCACGGACGACTTCTACTTCAAGGTCTGCGGCGCTCGCCTGCAGCCGGTGCTCGACACGCTCGTCTACCTCGTCAAAGAGACCAACGTGTGGACCGAGATCACCACGCTGCTCATCCCGGGCAAGAACGATTCCGACGAGGAAATCCGCGCCGAGTGCAAGTGGATTCACCAGCACCTCGGTCCCGACGTGCCGCTGCACTTCACCGCGTTCCATCCCGACTGGAAGATGACCGACATTCCGGCCACGCCGCCCGCGACGCTGACGCGCGCGCGTGAAATCGCGCAGCTCGCCGGCCTCAACTATGTCTATACCGGCAACGTGCACGACAGCGCGGGCGGCTCAACGTACTGTCCGTCGTGTGACAAGGCGGTCATCGAGCGCGACTGGTACCGCATCGACGGGTACCACGTGCGCGCTGACGGCAGCTGCGACTTCTGCGGCACGCCGATCAGCGGGCGCTTCGGCAAGTTCGAGCGCCCGTTCGGCCCGCGCCGCATCCCGGTGCGCCTCGCAGCCTGAGCACCTTCTCGGCAGCGGCGGAGCGCAACCGCGCACCGATCCTCGCGGTCCTGCGGCGCGTGTTCGCCGACCGGCGGCGCGTGCTCGAGATCGGCTCCGGGACCGGACAGCACGCCGCCTACTTTGCCCCCGAGCTGCCGCACCTCGCGTGGCAGACGAGCGATGTCGCGGCGCAGCTGCCGGGCATCCGCGAATGGGTGAGCGATCCGCCGCCGCTCGAGCTGGACGTCGCTCGGCCGTTTCCGCCGGTCAGCGCCGATGCGGTGTTTACGGCGAACACTTGCCATATCGTGTCCTGGCCGCAGGTGGAAAAGATGTTCGCCGGTGTGGCCGCCCTTCTGCCGCCGTCGGGCGTGTTCGCCCTCTATGGGCCGTTCCATTACGGCGGCAGGGCGACTTCCCCGAGCAACGCGGAATTCGACGCCTGGCTGCGCGCTCGCGACCCGGCGAGCGGCGTGCGCGACTTCGAGGCGGTGCGCGAGCTTGCGCGGCGTCATGGGCTGGAGTTAGAAGAAGACAACGCGATGCCCGCCAACAACCGCCTGCTCATCTTCAGGAAACGGCCATGACCGAACGCTTCGATGCCATCGTCATCGGCGCGGGGCAAGCCGCCCCGGCGCTCTGTGCACGCCTGGACAGGGAAGGCCTGAAGACCGCGCTGATCGAGCGCAAGCTGCTGGGCGGAACGTGCGTGAACACCGGCTGCATTCCCACCAAGACGATGATCGCCAGCGCGCACGCTGCTCATCTCGCGCGCCGGGGCAGGGACTTCGGCTTCGGCCCGGACGGCGTGCGCGTCGACATGAAGGCGGTGAAGCGGCGCAAGGACCATGTCGTAGGGCAATCGAGCGCCGGCTTGAAAAAGTGGATCGCCGGGATGAAGAACGTGACGCTCATCCGCGGCCAGGCAAGGTTCACCACACCGCGGCGCATCGCCGTGAAAGGTCGCGAGCTCGAGGCGGAGCGGGTATTCATCAACGTCGGCGCGCGCGCCGCGGTCCCCGACATGCCGGGCGTGCAAGAGGTGCCGTTCTATACCAACAGCTCGATCATGAAGGTCGACTTCGTGCCCGGGCATCTCGTCATCGTCGGCGGCAGCTACATCGGCCTCGAGTTCGCGCAGATGTACCGGCGCTTCGGCGCCGAGGTCACCGTCGTCGAGCGGGCGCCGAAGCTCCTGCCGCGCGAGGACGACGATGTCGCGGCCGAGATCCGCGCCATCATCAAGCGCGAAGGGGTGCGGATCCGTACCGATGCGGAATGCATGGCGCTCGAGAAGAAAGGCAAGCGCATTGCCGTGACCCTGGAATGCGAGCACGGCAAACCCATTGCCGAGGGCACCCATGTGCTGCTCGCGGTGGGCCGCACGCCCAATACCGGCGATCTTGGGCTGCGCGAGGCCGGCATCGCGGCCGACGAGCGCGGCTACATCAAGGTGGACGACGAATGCCGCACCAGCGCCGAAGGCGTCTGGGCGCTCGGCGAATGCAACGGCAGGGGCGCCTTCACTCACACCTCGTACAACGACTACGAGATCGTCGCCGCCAACCTCTTCGACGACGAGCAGCGCCGCGTCTCCGATCGCATCCAGACCTACGCGCTCTTCATCGACCCGCCGCTCGGCCGCGCCGGCATGACCGAAGCCGAAGCGAGCAAAGCCGGCAAGCGCGTGCTGATCGGCAAGCGCCCGATGACCCGCGTCAGCCGCGCCCGCGAGCAAGGCGAGACGCAGGGCTTCATGAAGGTGCTGGTCGACGCCGACTCCAAGGAGCTGCTGGGCGCGGCGATCCTCGGTTTGAACGGCGACGAGGTTGTGCACTCGCTGCTCGACATGATGTACGCCAAGCGGCCGTACACGACGATCCAGCGGGCGATGCACATCCATCCCACGGTCAGTGAGCTCATCCCGACGATGCTCGGCGAACTGAAGCCTCTCTAGCGCTCCAGCCCCAGCACGAAGTACACCGCAATCGACAAGAGCAGCATGCAGACCGCCGTGGAGAAGCCGAGCTCGAGGCCGACGATCGGTACGCAAAAAATCGGCTCGGCCCGCGCCAAGGCGGCGAGCGGCGCCATGCCGCCGGCGCACACCGCGGCGATCGTCGCCCAGCGCCGCACATAAACAAGCAGGATGCGGCGATGGCGGCGGTTGTATTCCAGGCCGCCGGACTCGGCCGCGATGTTCTTGAACAGCGCGAACGGATCGAGGTAAAGGCGCAGCAGGCGCCAGAACGGCAATGGGTCCACTTTCAGATGCCGAGGTAGCGTTGCAGGAGCTCGGGGCGCGCCTTGATTTCCTGCGCCGGCCCTTCGTGCGCGACGTGGCCGTTGCTGATGATGTAGACGCGGCTCGCGAGCGCGAGCGTGGCGGCGAGGTTCTGCTCGACGAGCAGGATGGTCTGCCCGGCGGCGGCGAGCTCGCCGCAGATGCGCACCAGCTCGCGCACGATCAGCGGCGCGAGGCCTTCGAAAGGCTCGTCGAGCAGGATGATCTTCGGATCGCGCGCCAGCGCGCGCGCGATGGCGAGCATCTGCTGCTCGCCCCCCGAGAGGTCGGTGCCGCGGCTCTTGCGGCGCTGCTTGAGGCGCGGGAAGATGCCGTAGATGCGCTCGAGCGGCCATTTGTTCTGCGCCGTGAGGCCGGCGAGCAGCAGGTTCTCCTCCACGTCGAGGCTGCCGAAGATGCGCCGCTCCTCGTGCACGAGCTGCATGCCGGCGCGGGCGATGGCGTGGCTTTTCTGCCCGGCGATCTCCGTCCCATCGAGCTTCACCGACCCCTGGCGCGGCGTCACGACGCCCATCAGGCTCTTCAGCGTGGTGCTCTTGCCCGCGCCGTTGCGGCCGAGGAGCGCCACGACTTCGCTCTTCTCCACGCGCAGCGACACGTCGAACAGGATGTGCGAGTCGCCGTAGTAGCTGTTGAGGCCGCTCGCCTGCAGCAGGCTCATCAATGGACCCCGTTTACGCCGCCGAGATACGCTTCCTGCACCGCGGCGTTGCGCTTGATCTCGTCGGGCGTTCCTTCCACCAGGACGCGCCCTTCCTGCAGGACCGTGACCCGCTCCGTGAGCTCGAACAGCGAGTCGATGTCGTGGTCGATGACGACCATCGTGCGTCCCTTGCCGATCGACTTGAGCAGCTCGACCGTCTCGACGCGCTCGCGCGGGCTCATGCCGGCGAGCGGCTCGTCGAGCAAAAGCAGGCTCGGCGACGAGGCGAGCGCAAGGCCGATCTCGAGCCTGCGCTTTTCTCCGTACGCGAGCTGCGATACCGGCGTGTCGCGCCGCGCGCCGAGGTTCACCAGGGCGAGCGTCTGCTCGACCTGCTCCTCGAGGCGCTTGACCTTGCGCAGGCTGCGCAGCAGGTCGAGCCGGAACTTGCCGCGCAGCGCGGCGAGGGCGGCGATCGCCACGTTCTCGCGCACCGTCAGCCGGTTGAAGAGCTGGTTCACCTGGTAGCTCTTGGTGAGGCCGAGCTGGCACACGTCGGTGATGCTCATGCCGGTGATGTCGCGGCCCCTGAATACGATCTTGCCGGCGCTCGGCGGTACTTCGCAGGTCAGCATCTTGAAGAACGTGGTCTTGCCGGCGCCGTTCGGGCCGATGATGCCGCGCACTTCTCCGGCGTTCACTGCGAAGTCAATGCCTTCGTTCGCCACCACGCCGCCGTAGCGCTTGGTGAGGCCGGTGGCCTGCAGCATCGTGCCGCCGAAGCCGTTCGGCACCTCCTGCGCCGCCGCCAGGGCGCCCGCGCGATGGATGTCCGCCGGCGTGCTCGCGGGGCGATCGGGAGGCGGGCGGCGCGTGAGCGCGTACAGGTCGCGCAGTCCGCCGACGATGCCCTGGCGCAGGAAGCAGACCAGGATCACGAAGACGAGGCCGAGGACCAGCTTCCAGGTCGCGCCGAGGTCGAGCGTCGACTGCAGGAAGTCCTGGAGGAACAGCCAAACCCCCGCGCCCACCAGCGGCCCGAACAGCGTGCCGCGGCCGCCGATCGCCGTCTGCATGACGAGCTGCCCCGACGTCTCGAACATGAACGCGTCCGGCGGCATGAAGGCCTGCATCACGCCGAGCAGGCCGCCGGCGAATCCGGCATACGCGGCCGCGATGACGAACGCGGTGAGCTTGTAGCCGTGGATATTGTGTCCTACGGCGGCGGCGCGCAGCGGGTTCTCGCGGATCGCTCGCAGCACGGCGCCGACCGGCGAGCGCACGATGCGCAGCGCGACCACGATGCCGATGAAATAGCAGAACGCCAGGAAGGGGTAGAGGCCCCAGCCGGTGGTGAAATGCAGCTGCACGGAGCCGAGGTCGAGGCTCGGCGTCGGCACGCCCGGCAGCCCGTTCTCGCCGCCCGTCCATTCCGAGAGCGGATTGAACTCGACGAAGAAAAAGACTTCGGCGATGGCGATGGTGATCATCGCGAAGTAGATCCCCGTGCGCCTCAGGGCGATGAGGCCGACCAGGTATCCAACGACCGCGGCCGCCACCATGCCGATCACGAGCGCCGTGATGACGTGCGGAAAGCCGGCGCGCGTGAGCAGATACGCCGCGACGAAGCCGCCGGTGCCGTAGAGCGCCGACTGGCCGAAGGAGAGCAGCCCGGTGTAGCCGAACAGAATGTCGAAGCCGATGCCGAACAGGCCCCACACCAGGATGCGGTTGACGGTATTGGGCGCGGCGTCGAAGAGCGGCAACACGAAGGGCGCGGCGATCAATGCCAGCGCCGTAAGCGTCTCGACGAGGAATGGCCGCCGCGGCGTATAAATCTGATCGGCGTTCATTCGCGCCCGCGGACGCCGAGCAGGCCGCGCGGCCGCACCATGAGGACCAGCGTCATGGCCGCGAACAGCATCACGTAGGCATAGCCCGGATTCACCATCGAGGTGAGGCTGATGATCTCGCCGGCGATCAGGCCGCCGAGCACCGCGCCGGGAAACGAGCCGACGCCGCCGATGACCACGACGACGAAGGTCTGCACGAGGATCTGCTCGCCGACCTCCGGCGCGAGCGACACGATCGGCGCGTTGATGAAGCCGGCGAAGCCCGCCGCCATGGCGCCGATGCCGAATACCACCATGAACACGCGGTCGACGTTGATGCCGAGCGAGTCGACCATCACCGAGTCCTCGATGCCGGCCCGCACGATCATGCCGAGCCGCGTGCGGTACAGCACCAGGAAAAGCACCATCAGCGCGATCGCGCAGATGCCGACCACCGCCAGGCGATAGGTCGGATAGAACATGAAGCCCATGTTGGTGATGCCCTGCAGCAGCGCGGGCGCCTGCACGGTCTTCGAGTCGCTCGAGAAGTACCAGCGCACCGCCTCGACGAACACGATGGCGAGGCCGAAGGTGACGAGCAGCTGGTCCTCGTGCGGACGCGCATAGAAGTAGCGGATGATCAGCCGCTCCATCACGATGCCGAGCACGCCGAGCGCCAGCGTGCCCGCGACGACGCCGGCGACAAACGACCCCGTCGCCTGCCAGGCGACGTAGCCGGCGTAGCCGCCCAGCATGAACATTGCGCCGTGCGCCAGGTTCAGCACGCCGAGGGTGCCGTAGATGATGGTGAGGCCCGACGCGATGAGCGCCAGCAGCGCCCCCAGCGCCAGGCCGTTGAACAGCTGCGAGCCGAAGTTAGCCCAGGTGATCACGAAAGGGAGGTCGTCCCCGCGTCGGCGGGGACCCAGTTTCTTTCAGCACACTGGATTCCCGCCTGCGCGGGAACGACGCGCGCGTCAGGTGTAGTCGCCGAGGTTGCAGCCGAAGGCGTCGGGCTTCTGCATGAGCGGCGCGCCCGGCACGATCTCGGTCACTTCCCAGAAGTCTTCCTTGTTGCGCATCTGCTTCGGCGTCTTGCCGCGCACGATGATGACCGGCCGCACCAGCTGGTGGTCCTCCTTGCGGAAATACACCTCGCCGACGAAGGACTGGAGCTTGCGGCCCGCTTCGTACGACTTGATGACGTCGGGCGGATAGAAGGTGCCGGCGTGCTCGACCGCGTCCGCCCACATCGCGAACGACAGGTAGGCGTTCTCGGCGCCCCATTCCGGGTAGTAGCCGTACTTCTTGCGGAACGCCTCGACGAACGTCTTGGCGAGCGGGAACTTGTCCTCCAGCGTCCACCAGAAGTCGGTCGCGGCGTACACGCCTTCGGTCAGCTCGGCGCCGACATTCTTGGCGAGGAACGGGATCTGGTAGGGGATGACGAGCTTCATCTTCGGCAGGATGCCGAACTGCTTGGCCTGCTGGGTCGAGAGCACCGCATCGCGTCCCCAGTTCACGTTGAGCAGCACCTCGGCGCCGGAGTTGGCGATGTTGGTGAGGTACGAGCTGTAGTCCGTGGCGCCGAGCGGCGACACCTGGTTGGTCACCATCTGCCAGCCGCCGTTCTTGATCAGGTACTCGCTCACCGACTTGGTCACGGTATGGCCGTAGGTGTAGTCCGGCGTCATGAAAGCGCACTTCTTGTTCTTGCCGTAGGCCTTGAGCAGCACCGGGCCGATCGCGTTGGCCGCGGTCTCGCCGTAGAAGTTCTGGCGGAAGCCGTAGCGCACGCAGTCCTTGCCGGTGGTGTCGTTCGATCCGGAGATGCCGGTGACGTAGAGCACCTTCTCGCGCTGCGCGAGCTTGTTCATCGCCACGGCGACCGCGCTCGAGGTCGAGCCGGTCATCAGGATCACGTGGTTCTCGGTGATGAAGCGCTGCTCCGCCTGCACGGCGTCGTTCGGCTTCGCCGCGGAATCGGCGACCACCAGCTTCAGCTCCTTGCCGAGCACGCCCTTCTTGGTCTTGGGCGAGATCTGGCGGATCAGGTTGTTGCCGCTGTTGATGTGCTCGACGGCGAGCTGCCAGCCCTTCAGCTCATCCTCGCCCTGCTCGGCGTAGGTGCCGGTGCGCGGCACCGCAACGCCGATGAAAACCTCCTTGCCCTGCACGCCGGCCGGCCAGGTGCCGATCGGCGGCTGGTCGTCGGCCAGCGCGCGGGCGACGAAGCCGGGCAGGGCGAGGCCGCCGGCGATGCCGAGGCCGGCACGCACGAATCCGCGGCGCGTCGGGGAATGCCGATTGCAGTCCTTCATGGGTGCTCCTCCTCAAGTGGATTGCGGCGATGTATCGTGACCCGATATATCGGGAGGCGATATTACCCGCAATCCGCGCGGGCGTGGTAAAAGCGCGTGAGGAGAGCGCTTGGAGCTGAGGCGAGCGGAACGGCGGCATCACCTGACGACGCGCGACTACGCGCAGCTCGCCGCGTTCCGCCGCGCGCTGCGCGAATTCCTGCGCTTCAGCGAGCACGCGGCGGCCGCCACCGGCCTCACCAGCCAGCACTACCAGGCGATGCTGGTGCTGCGCGCGTGTCCGGACGACCGGCGCGTCAGCATCGCCGAGCTCGCCGAGCAGCTGCTCATCAAGCACAACAGCGCCGTCGAGCTGGTCGACCGGCTCGTGCAGGGGGACCTGGTGGCGCGCGAGGGGTCGCTAAGCGACCGACGCAAGGTCGAGCTTAGCTTGACCCCGCGCGGCCGCCAGGTGCTCGCCAAGCTCGCCGGCAGCCACCGGCGCGAGCTGAAGCGCGTCGGACCGATCCTGAAGCGCTTCTTCGCCGTCCTGTCGCGCTAGTCCTTCAGCAGCAGCTGGATCAGACCCGCGGTGCTGTCCCAGCGCTTGCCGCCGCGCGCCTCCAGGTGCGACCAGAATTGATCGACCAGCGCGGCGACCGGCAGCCGGGCACCGCTCTTCCTCGCCTGGTCGAGGCAGATGCCCATGTCCTTCCTCATCCACTCGGTGGCGAAACCGAAGCCCTCGGCCTTCAGCTCGTCCATCTGCTTCCAGCGATTCTCCATCTGCCAGGACTGCGCCGCGCCTTTCGAGATGACCGAGATGACTTTTTCCACGTCGAGCTTGTTGCGCTTGGCGAAGGCGACGGCTTCGGCGAGTCCCTGCGCGATGCCGGCGATGCAGATCTGGTTCACCATCTTGGTGAGCTGCCCGGCGCCCGGTCCGCCGATCAGCGCGCACATCTTCGCGTAGCCATCCATCACCGGCTTCGCGCGATCGAAGTCGGCCGGCTCGCCGCCGCACATGATGCCGAGCTGGCCGTTCTGCGCCCCGGCCTGGCCGCCCGACACCGGGGCGTCGACGCAGCCGATGCCCTTCGCCTTGGCTTTGGCGTGGACTTCGCGCGCCACGCTGGCCGACGCGGTGGTATGGTCGACCAGGATCGCGCCCTTTTTCATGCCCGCGAGCGCGCCGTTGTCGCCATAGACGACCGCGCGCACGTCGTCGTCGTTGCCGACGCACATCATGACGAAGTCGCAGTCCTTCGCCGCTTCGCGCGGCGTCGCCGCCTGCCGGCCGCCGTATTCCTTGACCCATTGCTGGGCCTTGCCGGCGCTGCGGTTGTAGACGGTGACCTCGTGCCCGCCTTTCTTGAGCAGGTGGCCGGCCATGGGATAGCCCATGACGCCGAGGCCGAGGAACGCGACTTTAGCCATCGATTCGTCTCCTATTAGGTGGCGTGACTGTTGACAGCGCCGGTCAACCGACCCACAATCATGGACGTTTATACAGTATGCGGTGTTGGCCCAGGATCCTGAAGCGCAGCGCCTGCCGTAGATGCCGACGACCCGAAAAATGAAGGGGAACCACAGCAATGGATGACAACAAGTCTAAGGCATTAGCCGCCGCTCTTTCCCAGATCGAGAAGCAGTTCGGCAAAGGCTCCATCATGAAGATGGACGCCGAGGCGGCGAAGGACGTGCAGGTCGTCTCCACCGGCTCGCTCGGCCTCGACCTCGCGCTCGGCGTGGGCGGCCTGCCGCGCGGCCGCGTGGTGGAGATCTACGGGCCCGAGTCCTCGGGCAAGACCACCCTCACCCTGCAGGTGATCGCCGAAGTGCAGAAGCTTGGCGGCACCGCGGCCTTCATCGACGCGGAGAACGCGCTCGATGTCGGCTACGCGGCCAAGCTCGGCGTGCAGACCGCCGACTTGTTGATCTCGCAGCCCGACACGGGCGAGCAGGCGCTCGAGATCGCCGACATGCTGGTGCGCTCGGGCGCGGTCGACGT
>CAYZFN010000178.1:0-4519 GCA_964477695.1 uncultured Enterobacteriaceae bacterium
GCAGATCGAGCGCCACAAGAAGGATTTCCAGCGCCTGGGCGTGCTCGGCGACTGGGAGCATCCGTATCTGACGATGGACCCGGTCACCGAGGCGAACGAGATCCGCGTGCTTGGCCGGATCCTCGCCAACGGCTACGTCTACCGCGGGCTGAAGCCGGTCAACTGGTGCTTCGATTGCGGCTCGGCGCTCGCCGAGGCGGAAGTGGAGTACGAGGATCGCAAGGACCCGGCGATCGACGTGGCGTTTGCTTTACTGCAGGAAGACGCTTCCCGTCTATGGAAAGCGTTCGCCGCCAAGCCGGTTGCGGGGAAGACCGTCTATGCGGTGATCTGGACTACGACGCCTTGGACGCTGCCCGGCAACCAGGCGCTGAACGTGCACCCGGAGCTGACCTACAACCTGGTCGACACGCCGAAGGGCCTGCTCATCCTCGCCGCCGAACTGCAGGAAGCGTGTCTCAAACGCTACCACCTCGAAGGCCGCACGGTCGCGAGCTGCAAGGGCCGCGCGCTGGAGAACATCCGCTTCCGCCACCCGTTCTACGATCGCACGGCGCCTATTTTTCTCGGCGAATACGTCACCACCGACACGGGCACCGGCATCGTGCACTCCGCACCGGCCTACGGCGTCGAGGACTTCGAGTCGTGTCGCCGCTACGGCATGAAGGACGAGGAAATCCTGACGCCGGTGATGGGCGACGGGCGCTTCGCGGGGTCGCTCGAGCTCTTCGGCGGGCTGTCCATCTGGGACGCGAACGGCAAGATCATCGCCGAGCTGGACAAGCGCGGCGCGCTGTTAGCGAAGGAGATCTACGTCCACAGCTACATGCATTGCTGGCGGCACAAGACGCCGGTGATCCTGCGCGCGACGACGCAATGGTTCGCGTCGATGGATAAACCGGTGAGCGGCGAGTCGCTGCGCAGCACTGCGCTGCGCGGCATCGAGGCCACCGAGTTCTTCCCCGCATGGGGCAAGGCGCGCCTGCAGGGCATGATCGCGAACCGCCCCGACTGGACGCTCTCGCGCCAGCGCCAGTGGGGCGTGCCGATGCCGTTCTTCCTGCATCGCGAGACGGGCGCGCTGCATCCGCGTACGCAGGAGCTGCTCGAGCAGGTGGCGCAGCGCGTCGAGAAGGGCGGCATCGAGGCCTGGCAAAGCGTCACCGCCGAGGAGCTGCTCGGCGCCGAGGCGGCGCAGTACGAGAAGAGCCGCGACACGCTCGACGTCTGGTTCGATTCCGGCTCGACGCACTTCACCGTCATGCGCGGCTCGCACCGCGACGACACCCGCTTCCCGGCCGATCTCTATCTTGAAGGCTCGGACCAGCACCGCGGCTGGTTCCATTCGTCGCTGCTCGTCTCGTGCATGCTGGATCGCGTGCCGCCGTACAAGGCGCTGCTGACGCACGGCTTCGTGGTCGACGGCGCCGGCCGCAAGATGTCCAAGTCGCTCGGCAACGTCGTGGTGCCGCAGCAGGTATCGAACACGCTCGGCGCCGAGGTCCTCCGGCTGTGGACGGCGACTACCGACTACTCCGGCGAGCTGTTCGTCTCGGACGAGATCCTGAAGCGGGTGGTGGAGACCTATCGCCGCATCCGCAACACGTTGCGCTTCCTGCTCGCCAACACTTCCGATTTCGACGCCGCGCGCCACTCGGTTCCGGTCGAGGAAATGGTCGAGATCGATCGCTATGCGCTGGCCATGAGCGCGGCCATGCAGCAGGCGGCGGCCGCCGACTACGAGCGCTACCAGTTCCATCTCGTCGCGCAGCGGCTGCAGAGCTTCTGCTCGGAAGACCTGGGCGCCTTCTACCTCGACGTGCTGAAGGATCGCCTGTACACCTGCCGCGCCGACTCGCGCGCGCGCCGCTCGGCGCAGACCGCGCTCTACCACATCACGCACGCTCTCGTGCGCCTGATGGCGCCGATCCTTTCCTTCACCGCGGAAGAGCTGTGGCAGGTCTTCACCGGCAAGAAGGACGACAGCGTCTTCTTCCATACCTGGTACGAGCTTCCCGCGCCGTCCGACGGCCCGGCATTGCTCGGCAAGTGGCAGCGCCTGCGCGAGCTGCGCGCGCCGGTGCGCAAGGAGATCGAAGCGCTGCGAGCCGAGGGCAAGCTCGGCTCCTCGCTGCAGGCGGAGGTGGACTACCAAGCCGAAGGCGCGGAGCACGAAGCGCTCGCGAGCCTCGGCGATGAGCTGAAGTTCCTCTTCATCACCTCCGCGGCGCGCGTGCGCCGCGGCGAGCATGCGGTGAAAGTGGCGCCCAGCGCGCATGCCAAGTGCGACCGCTGCTGGCATTACATGCCGGACGTCGATGCCGAGGGCGTGTGCGGCCGCTGCCGCGGCAACCTCGGCGGCCCGGGCGAGGTACGCCGCTTTGTCTAGGCCGGCGTGGCGCTGGTTCGTCCTGGCCGCGGCCGTGATGCTCGCCGACCAGGCGACCAAGGCGCTGGTGCTCGCGCGCTTCGCCATCGGCGAGCGGCTCGAGCTCGCGCCGTTCTTCAATCTGGTGCTGGTCTACAACAAGGGCGCGGCCTTCAGCTTCCTGTCCGACGCGTCGGGCTGGCAGAAGCCGCTGCTCGTCGCGTTTGCCGTGGTTGCCGCGGCGATCGTCAGCATTCTCATCGTGCGCAGACCGGCCGAGCGGCTGCTTTGCACCGGGCTCGCGCTCATCCTGGGCGGCGCGCTCGGCAACGTGGTCGACCGGCTGCGCTTCGGCCAGGTGGTCGATTTCCTCGACCTGCACGCCGCGGGATACCACTGGCCGGCGTTCAACGTCGCCGACTCGGCGATCACGGTCGGCGCGGCGCTGCTCATCCTCGAGGGTTTCGTACAGCGTGAAGGGCGAGCTCGCTCTTCTATTTAAGGCGCTCGCCTTCGCCGCATACAAGCACCGCGACCAGCGGCGCAAGGATGCGGATGCCTCGCCGTACATCAACCATCCCATAGCGCTCGCCGACGTGCTGGTAAACGAGGGCGGTATCACCGACGTGGAGGTGCTGTGTGCGGCGCTCCTGCACGATACGGTCGAGGACACCGCGACGACGCACGAGGAGCTGCTCGACGAGTTCGGCTCGCGCATCGCGCGCATCGTCGCGGAGGTGACCGACGACAAGCGGCTGCCGAAGGCCGAGCGCAAGCGCCTGCAGGTCGAGCACGCGCCGCATATCAGCCACGAGGCGAAGCTCGTCAAGCTGGCCGACAAGCTCGTCAACCTGCGCGACGTCGCCGAGCGTCCCCCGGCCGGCTGGGACCTGCAGCGCCGGCGCGAGTATTTCGAGTGGGCGAGGCAGGTGATCGACGGCCTGCGCGGCGCCCATCCGCGGCTCGAGCGGGCCTTCGACGCGGCCTACGCAAGGCGGCCTTGATGGGGCGATCGGCCACCGGGCGGCGCGGCTTTCTTTTCGCCGCGCTCGCGCTCGGCGTGCCGGGTCTTGCGCGCGCGCAGATCAACGGACGCGTGCCGGTGCTGGGCATTCTCGCTTCCGAGCCCTCGCCCGAGGCGATCGCCGCGATGTTCCGCGACAGCTTGCGCGCGCTCGGACACTTCGACGGAACCGACTTGCGCTTGCAATACCGGGGCGGACCGCCCGAACGGCTGGCGCAGCTCGCGCAGCAGCTCGCCCGCCTGAAGGCCGAGGTCATCGTCACCTACGGCGGCGCGCCGGTCGCACGCGCGGCGAGCGAGGCGACGCGCAACATCCCTATCGTGTTCGCCGATGCGGAGGACGCCGTCGTCGAAGGGCTGGTCGACAATCCGCAGCGCCCGTCCGGGCGCGCTACCGGCCTCTCGGTATTCGAGTCGAAAGTCCATGCGATGCGGTTGCGGCTGTTGCGCGAGCTGACGCCGGGCGTGCGACGAATCGCGGTGCTGCACGAGCCCGCCACGCCGCGCAGCGCGTTTCAGCCCATGCAGCAGACCGCGCAGTCGTTTCGCCTTACACTGCAGCCGCTTGCCGCGGCGAATCCCGAGGAGGCGCGGGCCGCCCTGGGCACGGCGAAGCGCGCCGGCAGCGAGGCGCTGCTGGTGCTGCCCTCGGCGCTGTTCAGCGCCTTTCGCCAGTCGCTCGTCGACCTGACCCTCAAGGAAGCGTGGACTGCAATGTTCACCGACCGCAGCTTCGTCGAAGCGGGCGGAATTATTTCCTACGGCGCCGATTTTGCGGCGATGCGCCGCGAAGCGGCGCGCTTCGCATTGAGCCTCCTGCAAGGCGCCCGGGTCGCCGAGCTGCCCGTCGAGCAGGCCAAGCTCGAACTCGCGCTGAACCTGCGTACGGCGCGCGCCCGGCGCCTCACCGTGCCGCGCAGCCTCGTGTCGCGCGCGGCGCGCATAGTCCCCTAGCGCCGGGTGTCGGCGGCCGGCATGAGAAAATGCGGCCGTGGACATCCTGCTTGCCAATCCGCGCGGCTTTTGCGCCGGCGTGGAGCGCGCGATTGCGATCGTGGAGCGTGCGCTCGCGCTGCACGGCGCGCCGATCTACGTCCGGCACGAGATCGTGCACAACCGCTCGGTCG
>CAYZFN010000179.1:0-19680 GCA_964477695.1 uncultured Enterobacteriaceae bacterium
GGCCGGCATCCCGCCGGAGCGCATGATCGCCGCCGGGCGCGCCGAGTTCGAGCCGGTGGCCGACAACTCGACCGACGAAGGGCGCCGCAAGAACCGGCGCATCGAGATCACGCTCCTGAACCGCGAGCTGGTGCAGGAAACCACCCCGCCGAAGCCGTAACGCCGAGCGCGGAAGCGACGAGCCGGCGCCTCATTTACAGTAGATCAACTCTGAGCTATGTTGACCTAACTCTCCGATGTAGGGGATCGGAAGTCATGGTTCGCGCATGATCACGTCGCGGCAGATGCGCGCCGCCCGCGCTCTGGCGGGCCTGGACCAGCGCTCGCTCGCCCAGGCGGCGCGCCTTTCGCTGCCGACCATCCGGCGGATGGAGGCAAGCGACGGCGTGGTGCGCGGCAACGTGGAATCCCTGATGAAGCTCATCGCCGCGCTCGAGCGCGCGGGCATCGAACTGATCAACGAAGGAGTGAAAAGCGAGAGCGGCGGCCGCGGGGTCCGGCTGAGAGGCTCCGGCACGCGCACGCGACGCTCCGGCTAGCGGCGTGCCGGCGCGCGCTTGGGGGGAGTACGATGGCTCTGGCAGGACTGTTGGGCGGCAGCGCAGCGTTGCTCGCGACGAGCGTCGTGGCAATCGCAGTCGCGCGCCGACGCTTCGCTTCCCCGCTGGTCTACGGCGCCTGTCTCGGCGCCGCGACGCTCGGCCTGGCCGCTGCGGCGCGCTCGCTCCTCGCCGCCGATCCCGCCGACGAGACGCTGATCCTGCCGCTCGGGCTGCCGTGGCTCGGCGCGCATTTCCGGCTCGACCCGCTCTCGGCCTTCTTCCTGGTGGTCGTCAACCTCGGCGCCGCGACTGCTAGCCTCTTCGGCTTGGGCTACGGCGGCCACGAAGAGGAGCCGGCGCGCGTGCTGCCCTTCTTCCCGGCGTTCCTCGCCGGCATGAACCTGGTCGTGCTCGCCTACGACGCGTTCACGTTCCTCTTTACGTGGGAGTTCATGTCGCTTTCTTCCTGGGCGCTGGTGATGGCGCATCATCGCCGTCGCGGCAACGCGGCGGCCGGCTACCTCTACCTGGTGATGGCGAGCCTCGGAACGCTCGCGTTGCTGCTCGCCTTCGGCGTGCTTGCCGACCGGGCCGGCGGCTATGCCTTCGACGTCATCCGCGGCGCGCCGCCGGCGGCGCCTTACGCGGCGGTCGTCCTCGTGCTCGCGCTGCTCGGCGCGGGCTCCAAGGCCGGCGTGGTGCCGTTGCACGCCTGGCTGCCGCTCGCCCACCCGGCGGCGCCCAGCCACGTCTCGGCGCTGATGAGCGGCGTGATGACCAAGGTGGCGATTTACGGCTTCGTGCGCATCGTCTTCGACCTGCTCGGTCCTCCGGACTGGTGGTGGGGAGCGGCCGTGCCGCTGCTCGGCGGCCTGACCGCGGTGATGGGCGTGCTCTACGCGCTGATGGAGCACGATCTCAAGCGCCTGCTCGCCTATCACACGGTGGAGAACATCGGCATCATCTTCATCGGCCTCGGCCTCGCGCTCGCCTTCCGCGCGGCGCAGATGCCGGCCGCGGCCGCGCTCTCGCTCACCGCGGCGCTGTTCCACGTCTTTAACCACTCGGTCTTCAAGAGCCTGCTCTTCTTCGGCGCCGGAGCGGTGCTCGGCGCGACCGGCGAGCGCGACATGGAGCGACTCGGCGGGCTGATCCACCGCATGCCGCAGACCTCGTTTGCTTTCCTCGTCGGCTCGGCGGCGATCTCGGCGCTGCCGCCGTTCAACGGCTTCGTCTCCGAGTGGCTGACCTTCCAGGCGATCCTGCTCAGCCCGGCGCTGCCGCAGTGGCTGCTGAGATTCCTCGTGCCGGCGGTCGGCGCGCTGCTCGCGCTCTCAGCGGCCCTCGCCGCCGCGTGCTTCGTCAAGGCATTCGGCGTGACCTTCCTCGGCCGGCCGCGCACCGCGGTAGCGAGCGAGGCGGCGGAAACCGATCGCTTTTCCCTCGCCGCGATGTTCCTGCTCGCCGCGCTCTGCCTGGTGGCCGGGATCCTGCCGGGATACTTCATCGACGCGCTCGCTCCGCTGACGCAGGGCCTGACGGGCGCCCACCTGCCCGAGCAGCGCCAGCTCGACTGGCTCACCATCGTGCCGGTCGCGCAGAGCCGCAGCTCCTACAACGGGCTGCTGCTGTTCTTCTTCATCGCGCTCGCGGCCGGGCTCGGCGCCGAGGTGATCCACCGCACCGCCTCGCGCGGCGTGCGGCGCTCGGCGCCGTGGGATTGCGGCTTCCCCGACCCGAGCCCCGCGACCCAGTACACGGCGGGCAGCTTCTCGCAGCCGATCCGTCGCGTATTCGGCTCGGTGGTATTCCGCGCGCGCGAGGAGGTGCACATGCCGCCGCCGGGCAGCGTGGAAGCGGCGCGCCTGCAGGTGCGGCTGCGCGACGTGCTATGGGACGCGTTCTACCTGCCCGCGGCGCGCCTCGTCGCCTTCAGCGCCGACCGGCTCAACAAGGTGCAGTTCCTGACGATCCGCGCTTACTTGACGCTCGTTTTCGGCGCGCTGGTGACGCTCCTCATGGTGCTCGCGGTATGGCAATAGCGCTCGACCTCGCCGTACAGCTCGCGCAGATGCTGCTCGTGCTCGCCGCGGCGCCGCTGCTCACCGGCTACGTGCGCAGCATGAAGGCGCATCTCATGCGCCGCCGTGGGCCGGCGCTCGTCCAGCCCTACCGCGACCTGCTGCGCCTGCTGCGCAAGGAGGTGGTGCTCGCCGATTCGGCGTCGTGGCTGTTCCGCGTCGCGCCCTATCTCATCTTCGCCGCCACCTGGGTGGCGGCGGCGCTCGTGCCGACCTTCGCCACCGGGCTCATTTTCAGCTACGCGGCCGACATGATCGCGATCGTCGCGCTGCTCGGCAGCGCCCGCTTCCTGCTCGCCCTGGCCGGGCTCGACGTGGGCACCAGCTTCGGCGGCATCGGCGCGAGCCGCGAGATGATGATCGCCTCGCTCGCCGAGCCGGCGATGCTGATGGTCGTGTTCACGATTTCGCTGCTCGCCGGCTCGACCCAGCTGTCGTCGATCGCCGCGGCGATGCAGGCGCCCGAGGTCGGCCTGCGCGTCTCGCTCGCCCTCGCGCTCGTCGCGCTGGTCATGGTGGCGATCGCCGAGAACGCCCGCATCCCGATCGACAATCCGGCGACGCACCTCGAGCTGACGATGGTGCACGAGGCGATGATCCTCGAGTACTCGGGACGCCATCTCGCGCTGATCGAGGTGGCCTCGCAACTGAAGCTGCTGCTCTACCTGTCGATCATCGCCTGCGTGTTCTTCCCCTTTGGCATCGCCGTGTCGGGGCAGGGCGCGGCCGCCTATGTCGGCGGCGTCGGCGTCTACCTGGCGAAGCTCGCCGCCGGCGGCTTCGCGCTCGCTGTGTTCGAGACGGCGATCGCCAAGATGCGCGTCTTCCGCGTCACCGATTTCCTCGGCGCGGCGCTGATGCTCGGGCTGCTCGCCGCGCTGCTACGCTTCGTGTCGCGGGTGACCTGATGGACCGCCTCGCCCTCGACGTCGCCCATCTCTGCGCCGGCGGGCTGGTGCTGGTGAGCTTCATGCTGCTCTACCAGGACCGCATCAGCGGGCTGATCAACACCTTCGCCCTGCACGCGCTGGTGGTGTCGTTCTCGGTGGCCTGGCAGGCGTACATCCAGCAGGCGCCGCACCTCTACATCACCGCGGCGATCGCGCTCGTCGTCAAGGCCGTGGTGATCCCGCTCGCGCTGCACCGGATCGTCGTGCGCCTGGGCATCCACCGCACCATCGAGCCGGTGGTCAGCATCGGGCAGACCATGCTCGCCGGCATCGGCCTGGTCGCGCTGTCGGTGATGGTCATGCTGCCGGTCACCGCGCACGCCGGCACGCTCGCCCGCGAGGACCTCGCCTTCTCGCTGTCGGTGATCCTGCTCGGGCTGCTTATGATGATCTCGCGGAGGAACGCGGTGAGCCAGGTGGTGGGCTTCATGTCGATCGAGAACGGGCTGATCCTCGCCGCCAGCGGCGCCAAAGGCATGCCGCTGGTGGTCGAGATCAGCGTCGCGTTCTCGATCCTGGTGGCGCTGATCGTGATCGGCATCTTCCTGTTTCGCATCCGCGAGCGCTTCGAGACCGTGGACATCCACCTCCTGCACGAGCACCGCGGCGAGCGGCTGTCATGAGCGACCCGGGCGGGCTCGCGGTCGCCGCGATCCTGGTCGTGCCGGCCGCGGCCGCGGCGCTGCTCGCCGTGCTGCCCGACGACCGGACCACCGCGTGGCTGAACGCGCTCGCCTCGCTCGCCACGCTCGCCGCGGCGCTCGTCCTGCTGGCCGCGCGCCCGGCGCCGGGGCCGTTCCTCATCGTCGACGACCTGAACGTGGTGTTCATCTTGCTCAGCACCTTCGTCGGCTTCACGACGGCCGTCTTCAGCCGCAGCTACATCGGGCACGAGCTCGAGACCGGTCACCTCACGCCGGCCTACCTGCGCTTCTACCACGCGATGTACCAGGTGCTGATGTTCGGCATGAATCTCGCGCTGCTGTCGAACAACCTGGGGCTGATGTGGGTCGCGGTCGAGCTGGCGACGCTCACGACCGTGCTGATGGTCGGCATCTACCGCACCGAGGCGGCGCTCGAGGCGGCGTGGAAGTACTTCATCCTCGGCAGCGTCGGCATCGCGCTCGCGCTGTTCGGGACGATCCTCGTCTCCCTCGCGGCGCGCGCCGGGGTGGGCGAGGGCCTGGACGCCATGGCGTGGAACGTACTGGTGGAGAAGGCGGCCGGCTTCGATCCCGCGCTGCTCAACCTGGCGTTCCTTTTCCTGCTGCTCGGCTACGGCACCAAGGTGGGGCTGGTGCCGCTGCATGCCTGGCTGCCCGATGCGCACGCCGAAGGCCCGACGCCGATCTCGGCGGTGCTCTCGGGCCTGCTGCTCAACGTGGCGCTGTTCGCGATCCTTCGCTTCAAGAGCGTGATGTCCGCGAACCCCGCGGCGCTCGCTCCCGGGGCGCTGATGGTGTCGCTCGGCCTCGTCTCGGTGCTGTTCGCCTCGTTCATGCTCTACCGGCGCCAGGACATCAAGCGCCTGTTCGCCTACTCGTCGATCGAGCATATGGGCATCGTCACCTTCGCCTTCGGCATGGGCGGGCCGCTCGCCAACTTCGCCGGCCTGCTGCACATGACGTTGCACAGCCTCACCAAGTCGGCGATCTTCTTCTGCGTCGGCCACATCGCGCAGGTCAAGGGCACGCAGCAGATGGCCGAGATCCGCGGCCTCACCGTCTCGCACCCGGTGCTCGGCTGGGGGCTCGTGCTCGGCGTGGTTGCGATTGCCGGCCTGCCGCCGATGGGCATCTTCATGACCGAGTTCCTCATCGTCAGCTCGACCTTCGCCCGCCAGCCGCTGCTCGCCGTGGCGCTCGGCCTGAGCCTGCTCGTCGCGCTCGGCGCGCTGCTCGCGCGCCTGAACGGGCTGGCCTTCGGCGAGGCGCAGGGCAGCCGCGCGCCCTCGCGCGCCTCGTTCGTGCCGGTCGGCGCGCACTTCGCGCTGGTCCTGGTGGCCGGCGTGTGGTTGCCGCCCGCGCTCGTCGCCTGGTTCCAGCACGTCGCGAGGCTGCTGAGCTGATGGACCGCGCACGCTCGCCCGTCACGCCGCAGGCCTGGATGCAGGCCGCGACCCGCCTGCAAGCGGGGGAGGCGGCGCTCGTCGCGCTTTGGGGCGAGCCCGGCTTCGCCCACATGGCGCTGATGGGGCGCACGTCGGGCCAGCTTGCGCTGCTGAGCGTCGCCTGCGAAGCCGGGCGCTTCCCCTCGGTCGGGCGGCTGCACCCGCCGGCGATCCGCCTGGAGCGCGCCGTGCAGGACCTGTACGGGCTCGAGGCGGTCGGGCTGCCCGACACGCGGCCCTGGCTGCGTCACGGTGAGCCTTACCGCTTCCTGCCGGTCGAAGGCGAGAGCCTGCATCAGATTCCCGTGGGTCCGGTGCACGCCGGCATCATCGAGCCCGGCCACTTTCGCTTCACGGCGAACGGCGAGACCGTCGTGCGGCTCGAGCAGCGGCTCGGCTACGTGCACAAGGGTATCGAGGCGTTGTTCGCCGGCGCGAGCCTCGAACGCGCGGCGCGGCTCGCCGGCCGCGTCTCGGGCGACAGCACGGTCGCCTATGCATTCGCTTTCGCGCGCGCCGTCGAAACCGCCACGGGCACCGAGCCGCCGGCCCGCGCCATCTGGCTGCGCGCGCTCATGGCCGAGCTCGAGCGCCTGGCCAATCACCTCGGCGACTTCGGCGCGGTCTGCAATGACGCGGCTTTCGCGATCATGCACGCGCAGCTCGGCTGGCTGCGCGAGCAGGTGCTGCGGGCCTCGCAGAGCTGCTTCGGCCACCGCCTGATGATGGATCGCGTCGTTCCCGGTGGCGTGCAGGCCGAGCTCTCGGCCGAGGGCACGCGGACCGTGCGCGAGCTCGTTGCCCTGCTGCGCGCACGGCTACCCGATCTCATCGAGGTCTACGACAACACTGCCTCGCTGAAGGACCGCACCGTCGGCACGGGAATCCTCTCGTCCGCGCTCGCCGAGCAGTTCGCCGCGGGCGGCTACGTCGGGCGGGCGTCGGGCCGGCGCTTCGATGCGCGGCGCACGCCGGGCTATCCGCCCTACGACCGCCTGCAGTTCGAAGTGCCGACGGTGCAGGCAGGAGACGTCAATGCTCGCGTCTGGATTCGCATCCGCGAGCTGGATCAAAGCCTCGCCGTGGTGGAGCAGCTGCTCGCCGGCATGCCTTCCGGGCCGGTCGTCGCGCCCGTCGCGCCGGCTTCGGCCGGCAGCACAGGCGTCGCCCTGGTCGAAGGCTTTCGCGGCGACATCTTCGCGTGGCTGCGCATGGAGACCGACGGCCGCGTGCAGCGCTGCCACCTGCGAGATCCGTCGTGGTTCCAGTGGCCGCTGCTCGAGGCGGCGATCGAGGGAAATATCGTGGCGGACTTCCCGCTGTGCAACAAGTCCTTCAACTGCTCGTACGCGGGGCACGACCTCTAGCGATGCGCAAGCTCCTGCTGAAGAGCCTGGTGCAAGGACCGCTCACCGAGCCGGCGCCGCTGCCCGACGAGGCGGCGCTCGCCGAGCTCGCCGAGCAGGCGAACCGCGCGGCGCAGCGGCGCCTCGGGCGGACCCTCGCCATACGCGAGGTGGACGCCGGCTCGTGCAACGGCTGCGAGCTCGAGATTCACGCGCTGAACAACGTGCTCTACGATCTCGAGCGCTTTGGCCTGCGCTTCGTCGCCTCACCGCGCCATGCCGACGTCCTGCTGGTGACCGGACCGGTTACGGTGAACATGCGCGAAGCACTCGAGCGCACCTACCGGGCCATGCCGGAGCCGAAATGGGTCGTTGCCGTCGGCGATTGCGCGCGCGCCGCAGGCGTATTCGCAGGCAGTCCTGCGTGCGTGGGTGGCGTGTCGGCAGTGCTACCGGTCGACCTCCACGTCGCCGGCTGCCCGCCGTCGCCGCTCGTGCTGCTGCGCGCGCTGCTCGCGTTGCTCGAGAAGGTCGGGGAGGCGCCATGAATCAGCAATCCGACCCGCGCGCAGAAGGCGCGCGGCGGGATCCGCGCCGGGCGCGGTTCACGGTGTTGCAGACCGCGGTTGCGGGCTGCGGCGCAGGCCTCGTGATCCTCATCTTGATGATCGTCATAACACTGCTCGGCCACCGCTAGCCGTTGCGCGACCGCGGCCGATGGCGACCGGCTCGTCGTCGGATTCGTCGCTCGGGCCGGCCGGCTCGGGCGACCTGATGCCTCAGCGCAAAGCTTCCAACAGCGCAGGAAAGATCTTCGGTGTCGCCGCACTGATGTCACCCGACTCGAGGTAGCCGCTCTCGCCGTGCAGGTCGCCGACCAGGCCGCCCGCCTCGACGATGAGCAGCGCGCCGGCCGCCATGTCCCAGGGCGAGAGGCCGAGCTCCCAGAACGCATCGAGCCGTCCGCACGCAACATAGGCGAGGTCGAGCGCCGCCGCCCCGGCGCGGCGCACGCCCGAGCAGGTCTTCATCATCGTCTGCAGCTGGCGCGTGTAGAGATCGAGACGCGTCAGCTCCTTGAACGGAAAGCCGGTGCCGACCAGCGCGGCGTTCAGCCGCGTGGCCTTCGAGACGCGGATGCGCCGGTCGTTGAGGAACGCGCCCCGGCCCTTCGAGGCGGTGAAGAGCTCGTTGCGGGTCGGATCGTAGACCACGGCATGGGCGAGGGCGCCGCGCGCCTTCACGGCGATCGAGACGCAATACTGCGGGAAGCCGTGGATGAAGTTGGTCGTGCCGTCGAGCGGGTCGATGATCCACACTACCTCGGCGTCCGCGCCGCTCGCGCCCGACTCCTCGCAGAGAAAGCCGTGCTCCGGGTAGGCTTTGCGCACGACCTCCATGATTGCCTGCTCGGAGGCCTGGTCGACCTGGGTCACGAAATCATTGGCGCGCTTCGAGCGCACGTCGAGGCCACCGCCGTCGAGCGCGGCGCGATTGATGATCGAGCCGGCGCGCCGCGCCGCGCGCACGGCTATGTTCAGTATCGGATGCATTGCAAGATTGGAGAGAAAATCGGGCTCTGACCCCGATTTCCCGATGACTGCGCATTCTATTCGCTTCGTGCTCTGCCGCCCGAGCCATCCGGGCAACGTCGGCGCTGCCGCGCGGGCCATCAAGGCGATGGGCTTTCGCGACCTGCGGCTGGTCGCGCCCGAGCGCTATCCCGCACCCGAGGCGCAATGGATGGCGACCAACGCGTTCGATGTGCTGGAGGCCGCGACCGTGCATCCCACCTTGGAAGAGGCAATCAAGGACTGCGTGCACGCCTTTGCGCTCTCTGCCCGCTCTCGCGAATGGTCGCCTCAGGTGCTCGACGTGCGAAACGCCGCGCTGCACGCCACGGACATGGACGGACCGGTCGCCTTCGTCTTCGGCAATGAAACCGCCGGCCTCAGCAACGAGGAGATGTTCGCCTGCCAGTCCCTGGTCCACATCCCGGCGAGCAAGGAGTTCAGCTCGCTCAACCTCGCGCAGGCGGTGCAAGTCGTGGCCTACGAGCTGCACATGGCGCTCGACGTGGCGGTGCCCTTCTCCCGGGTGGAAAAGGCGGCCACGGTGGAAGACCTCGAGGGCCTGTACGGGCACCTGGAGGAGGCGGCGATCGCGAGCGGCTTCATGGCGCCCAACTCGCGCCTTCGCGAGCGCTGGCGTCGGCTCTTCTCCCGGGTGCCGCACCTCGAGCGCGAGGAGGTCAACATCCTGCGCGGGCTGCTCAAGGCGCTGCTGCAGAAGCCGCCTTCGAAGTAGCGCTGCATGAAGTCGGCGAATGTTTCAGATGCCACTGAAGAATAGTTGATCGAATTAGTCGGAAACACCTAGAATCCCTTCATGTTCAGGAAGCTCCGCAGCGACATAGCCTGCATCCTCGAGCGCGACCCGGCGGCGCGCAGCACGTGGGAGATCCTGACCTGCTATCCGGGGCTGCACGCGATCTACATCCACAAGCTCGCGCGCTGGTTCTGGCTGCGTGGGTTGCGCTGGCTCGGCCGCTTCACCTCGCACCTCGGCCGCTGGCTGACCGGAATCGAGATCCACCCCGGCGCGAAGATCGGCTCCTGCGTCTTCATCGACCACGGCATGGGGGTCGTCATTGGCGAGACCGCGGAAGTCGGCGACGGTTGCACCATCTACCAGGGCGTGACGCTCGGCGGAACCACCTTGTACCGCGGCACGAAGCGCCATCCGACGCTCGGTGCCGGTGTGGTGGTCGGTGCCGGGGCCAAGATTCTCGGGGGCTTCACTGTCGGCGACGGCGCGCGCATCGGCTCGAACGCCGTAGTCGTGAAGGAGGTGCCGGCTGGGGCGACCGTGGTCGGCATCCCCGGACGCATCGTCGAGGACGGCGATGCCAGGGAGGCCGCGCGCTTCACTGCGTATGCGGTAGTCCTCGAGCAGACCGACCCTTACGCGCAGGCGATCCAGCAGCTCGTCGAGCACTCCGAGGACCTCGAGCGCGCGGTTCGCGTCCTGCAGAAGAAGATGTCCGAAATGGAGCGCGACGCGGACGAAGCGCGGGCAGCGATACGCGCGGTCAAGTAGCGGCCTAAGCCGCTGTTCTGTCAGGAAACTAAACTTGAGCGTTTCGGTCGGATTTTGTTATACTTGAGCATATTGATCGGGTATTTCCAAGGACTTCCATGAGACTCACGACGAAGGGCAGGTTTGCGGTGACGGCGATGGTCGACCTCGCCATGCGGCAGAACCGGGGGCCGGTCACGCTGGCAGCGATCAGCGAGCGCCAGCACATCTCGCTCTCCTACCTCGAGCAGCTGTTCGGCAAGCTGCGCCGCGCCAGGCTCGTGTCGAGCGTGCGCGGCCCGGGCGGCGGCTACAACCTCGCTCAGCCGCCCCAGCAAGTCACCGTGGCGCAGATCGTCACTGCGGTCGACGAGCCGCTCGACGCGACGCAATGCGGCGGCAAGGAGAACTGCCACGACGAGCGGCGCTGCATGACGCACGACCTGTGGGCGACGCTGAACGAGAAGATGTACGAGTACCTCTCGTCGGTGACGCTCGCCGATCTCGTGGCGCATCACAACGGCAAGCCGGTGGCCGTGATCAAGGATTTCCGCGAAAAGGAAAAAGTCGCGGCATGAAGCTCCCCATCTACCTGGACTACTCTGCGACCACGCCGGTCGATCCGCGCGTGGCGCAGAAGATGATCCCGTACCTGACGGAGATCTTCGGCAATCCCGCGAGCCGCTCGCACGCGTTCGGCTGGAAGGCCGAGCAGGCGGTGGAAGAGGCGCGCGGCCATGTCGCGGCGCTGATCAACGCCGATCCGAAGGAGATCGTCTGGACCTCCGGCGCGACCGAGGGCAACAACCTCGCGATCAAGGGCGCGGCCAACTTCTACAAGACCAAGGGCAGGCACCTCATCACGCAGAAGACCGAGCACAAGGCCGTGCTCGACACGTTCCGCGAGCTCGAGCGCCAGGGATTCGAGGCGACCTATCTCGATGTGGAGCCCAATGGCCTCGTGGATATCGGCAAGTTCGAAGCTGCGATCCGCCCGGACACGATCCTCGCGTCGATCATGATGGTGAACAACGAGATCGGCGTCATCCAGCCGGTCTGGGAAATCGCCGAGATCTGCAAGAAGAAGGGTCTCATCTTCCATTGCGACGCGGTGCAGGGCGGCGGCCGGGTGGAGATCGACCTCGCGAAGCTCAAGGCCGACCTGCTCACCATCACGGCGCACAAGATGTACGGGCCGAAAGGCATCGGCGCGCTCTACGTGCGGCGCAAGCCGCGCGTACGCATCGAGGCGCAGATCCACGGCGGCGGCCACGAGCGGGGGTTCCGCTCGGGAACGCTCGCCACGCACCAGATCGTCGGCTTCGGCGAGGCGGCGCGCCTCGCCAAGCTCGAGATGGCCACCGACAACGAGCGCATCCGCGCGCTGCGCGACCGGCTGTGGAAGCAGGTCAAGGACATCGAAGAGGTGTACCTGAACGGCGACTTCGAGCGGCGCATCCCGCACAACCTCAACGTGAGCTTCAACTTCGTCGAGGGCGAGTCGCTCATCATGGCGGTGAAGGACATCGCCGTGTCGTCGGGCTCGGCGTGCACCTCGGCGTCGCTCGAGCCGTCGTACGTGCTGCGCGCGCTCGGGCGCAACGACGAGCTGGCGCACAGCTCGATCCGCATCACGCTCGGGCGCTTCACCACGCAGGAAGAGGTGGACTACGCCGCCAACCTCGTCAAGAGCAAGGTCGGCAAGCTGCGCGAGCTCTCGCCGCTCTGGGAGATGTACAAGGACGGCATCGATCTCAATACTGTTCAGTGGGCTGCCCACTAAGGAAAGAGCTATGGCATACAGCGACAAAGTCATTGACCACTACGAAAACCCGCGCAACGTCGGCTCGTTCGAGAAGGGCGACGAATCGGTCGGCACCGGCATGGTCGGCGCGCCGGCCTGCGGCGACGTGATGAAGCTGCAGATCAGGGTAGGCGCCGACGGGCGCATCGAGGACGCGCGGTTCAAGACCTACGGCTGCGGCTCGGCGATCGCCTCGAGCTCGCTGGTCACCGAATGGGTGAAGGGCAAGACGCTCGAGCAGGCGGCGTCGATCAAGAACACCGAGATCGCGCAGGAGCTGTCGCTCCCGCCGGTGAAGATCCACTGCTCGATCCTCGCCGAGGACGCGATCAAGGCCGCGGTCGCCGACTACAAGAAGAAGCATGGCCTGGAAGAGGCCGCGCTGGCCGAGGAGAAGAAGGTCGCGTGATCACGCTCACCGAAAGCGCCGCCCGGCACGTCCAGTCGTTCCTCGCCAAGCGCGGCAAGGGCGTGGGTTTGCGCGTCGGCGTGCGCACGTCGGGCTGCTCGGGGCTGGCCTACAAGCTCGAGTTCGTCGACACCGTCAATCCCGAGGACGTGCAGTTCGAGAGCCATGGGGTGAAGGTGATCGTCGACCCGAAGAGCCTCGAATTCATCAAGGGCACCGAGCTCGATTACACCCGCGAGGGGCTCAACGAAGGCTTCAAGTTCCGCAACCCGAACGTCAAGGATGAGTGCGGCTGCGGCGAAAGCTTCAACGTCTAGCGGTTACTTCGAGCTGTTCGGCCTTGCCCCGGCGTTCTCCATAGACTTGGAGAGCCTGGAAAAGGCCTACCGCGAGATCCAGGCGCGCGTGCATCCCGACCGCTTCGCCCACGCCGGCGATGCGGAGCGCCGTGCTTCGCTGCAGTGGACGACTCGCGTGAACGAGGCCTACCGTGCGCTGAAGAGCCCGGTGCAGCGGGCGAGCCACATCCTCGCGCTGCACGGCGTCGACGTGGCCTTCGAGACGAATACCGCCATGCCGCAGGAATTTCTCATGCAGCAGATGGAGCTGCGCGAATCATTGGAAGGCGCTGTGGCGTCCAAGGACCCGCAGCAGCTGCACAAGCTGCAGCACGATCTTGAGCGGGAAAAGAAAACGCTGGGGCAGCAGCTCGCCGAGCGCATCGATCGCGACAAGGACTACGCCGCCGCCGCCGGCCTGGTGCGCGAGCTGCAGTTCCTCGAGAAGCTGGAAGCGGAAATCGACGCGGCGTACGAGACGATCGAGTAATGGCCCTCCTGCAGATCTCCGAGCCGGGCCAGTCTCCGGCGCCGCACGAGCAGCGCCTCGCGGTCGGCATCGACCTCGGCACGACCAACTCGCTCGTTGCCACTGTGCGCAGCGGCCTCGCCACGGTGCTCCCGGATGCGCAGGGCCGGGCCCTCCTTCCCTCCATCGTTCGCTATCACAAGGACGGCAAGGTGGAAGTCGGCTACGCCGCGCAGGCGCGCCAGGCCGACGACCCGAAGAACACCGTCGTCTCGGTCAAGCGCTTCATGGGGCGCGGCGTCAAGGACGTCGCCCATCTCGAGAACGCGCCCTACGACTTCATCGACGCGCCCGGCATGCTGCAGATCCGCACCGTGGCCGGGGTGAAGAGCCCGGTCGAGGTCTCTGCGGAGATCTTGAAGGTCCTAAGAGAGAGGGCGGAACGGTCGTTGGGCGGTCCGCTGAGCGGGGCGGTCATCACCGTGCCCGCCTACTTCGACGACGCGCAGCGCCAGGCGACGAAAGATGCGGGCCGCCTCGCCGGCCTGAATGTCTTGCGCTTGCTGAACGAGCCCACGGCCGCCGCAATTGCCTACGGGCTCGACAACGCCTCGGAAGGTTTGTTCGCGGTGTACGACCTCGGGGGCGGCACGTTCGACCTGTCGATCCTCAAGCTCTCCAAAGGCGTGTTCGAGGTCGTCGCCACGAGCGGCGACTCGATGCTCGGCGGCGACGACTTCGACCAGCGGCTGTTCTGCTGGATCGTCGAGCAGGCGAAGCTCACGCCGCTGTCGCCGCGCGACATGCGCCTGCTGCAGGTGCGCGCGCGCGAGGCGAAGGAGTATCTGACGTATCACGGCGAGGCACCCATCACGGCGAAGCTTGCGAGCGGCGAATTCGTCGATCTTTCGGTCGACACCGAGTCCTTCTGCCGCATGACGCAGACGCTGGTGCAGAAGACGCTCGGCCCGGTGCGCAAGGCGCTGCGCGACGCCGGCCTCTCGGTGAAGGACGTCCAGGGCGTGGTGATGGTCGGCGGCGCCACGCGCATGCCGCAGGTGCAGCGCGCGGTGGCCGAGTTCTTCGACCGCGACCCGCTCAACAACCTCGACCCCGACAAGGTCGTGGCGCTCGGCGCCGCGATGCAGGCCAACGTGCTCGCCGGCAACAAGCCGCAGGGCGAGGAGTGGCTGCTGCTCGACGTGATCCCGCTTTCGCTCGGCGTCGAGACGTTGGGCGGGCTGGTCGAGAAGATCATCCCGCGCAACAGCACCATTCCCGCCGCGCGCGCCCAGGAATTCACCACCTTCAAGGACGGCCAGAGCGGCATGAGCTTCCACGTCGTGCAGGGCGAGCGCGAGCTGGTCGCCGACTGCCGCTCGCTCGCGCGCTTCGAGCTGAAGGGCATCCCGCCGATGGCCGCCGGCGCGGCGCGCGTGCGGGTGACCTATCAGGTCGATGCCGACGGGCTGCTTTCCGTGACCGCGAGGGAGAACACTACTGGCGCGGAGGCCTCGGTGGTCGTGAAGCCGTCGTACGGCCTCGCCGATGCCGACATCGAGCGCATGCTGCGCGAGTCCTTCACGCATGCGAAGGAGGACGTGCATGCGCGCGCCCTGGCGGAGCACCGCGTCGATGGCCAGCGCCTACTCGAGGCCACGCGCTCTGCGCTCGCCGCCGATGCTGCGTTGCTGTCTTCCCAGGAAAGAAAGGCCATCGATGACCGCATTGCCGAGCTGGAACGAGCGCTCGCCGGCCCGGAGCCTCGCGCGCTCAAGCAGGCGATCGACGCGCTGAACCGCGGCACCGAGGAGTTCGCGGCGCGCCGCATGGACGAGGGCATCCGCCGCGTGCTCGCCGGCAAGAAGATCGGCAGCCTGTAATGCCCAAGCTGAAGGTGCTGCCGGGCCACGCCATCTGTCCCCAAGGCGCCGAGATCGAGGCGCAGCCCGGCAAGTCGATCTGCGACACGCTGCTCGAGAACCACATCGACATCGAGCACGCCTGCGAGAAGCAGGCCGCCTGCACCACCTGCCACGTGATCGTGCGCGAGGGCTTCGACTCGCTCGAGCCGGCCGAGGAAAAGGAAGAGGACATGCTCGACAAGGCCTGGGGCTTGGAAGCCACCTCGCGCCTTTCCTGCCAGGCCAAGGTCGCGGACGAGGACCTCGTGATCGAGATCCCGAAATACACGATCAACTACGAGCGCGAGGGGGGCGGCAAAAAGGAGAAATGAAGACATGAAGTGGACCGATACACAGGCAATCGCCATTGCGCTCGTCGAAGCGCACCCGGACATTGATCCCGAGCAGGTTCGCTTCACCGACCTCTACAAATGGGTGCTCGCGCTCCCCGGCTTCAGCGACGACCCGAAGCGCTGCGGCGAGAAGATCCTGGAGGCGATCCAGCTCGCCTGGATCGAAGAGGCGGATTAATTGGCGATGGTCATGAACTCATGACTTCATGTCATTCATAAGCTGAGAGATCGCTGCTGGAATGGAGGATTCTCGAAGAGGGGTCCCTATGCATTCCCTGCGATCGCTATTGCTCACCGCCGGTGTCGCCGTCGCGTTGCTCCCGCCGCTGACGCAGGCCAAAGACGACAAGCATGCACCCGCGCCGCTGCCCGTGAGCTGCGCTTCCCTCGCCACGGATCCCGCGAACGGTCTGCTCGGCGCGCCCGGCGTCAAGTCGGTCAACAGCCAGATCGTCCCGCTCGGAACCACCTCGTACTGCCAGGTGAACATCCTCTACGGCACGAACCCGGACCAGAACATCAACATTCGCGTCGGCCTGCCGCTGAATAGCGTGGACGGCGGCACCGGGGGCGTGCAAGGCGCCTGGAACGGCCGCACCCAGGGCATCGGCGGCGGCGGCTGCTCGGGCAGCCTAAGCGTGACCGGCCCTGTGAGCACTGGCTATGTGGGCTCGGGCAGTGACGCCGGACATTCCGGCGGCGACTGCGAGCCGGGCGTCAACACGGACGGGACTTATAACTATCAGTTCATCAACGATTTCATCCGCAACGGGATGAAGCAGCAGATACTCTTTTCCAAGGCAGTCGCGAAGACCTACTACGCGATGCGGCCGGACTACAACTACTGGAACGGCTGCTCCACGGGCGGGCGGCAGGGCTACGTGCTCGCTCAGGAACTCGGCGACGAGCTCGACGGCATCCTGGCCAACGCGCCGGCGATGTACTGGACGCGCTTCCAGACCGCGCAGATGTGGGGCCAGATCGTGATGAAGGATCTCGTCGGGGCGCCGATCTCGGCGGCCAAGCTGAACCAGACGACGGCTTCGGCGGTTGCGGCTTGCGACGCCGCCGACGGCGTCACCGACGGCGTGATCGACGACCCGCGCACCTGTCACTTCAGCGCTCACGCGAACGTTTGCGGCGAGTCGACGGCGCCGGCGGCCAATTGCCTGACGCTCCAGGAGGCGGACGCCATCGACAAGATCTGGGACGGTCCCAGGAACGCGCGCGGCAACAAGGTCTGGTTCGGCCTGGATCGCGGGACCAGCATCCCGGCATTGAACGGCACGACGCCCTTCGCACTCGGCGTCACGCAGTTCCACTGGGACGAGCACGACCGGAATTTCGACTGGCACACCGTGTCCATCGTGGAGTATCCGCTGGTCGCGCAAGACGGTTCGCGCAATATCGCCGACGTCACCGACACCTTCGGCAACCTGGACAAGTTCAGGAAGCACGGCGGCAAGCTGCTGACTCTGGTGGGCGGGAACGACCAGCTCATCATGCCGCGCGGCGTGATCAACTACTACCGGCAGATGGCTTCGCGGTATAGCCGCGGCCCTGGCGGCAAGCCGGATTTCGCGGATGTGCAGAAGTTCTATCGCCTGTTCCGCAACCCGGGCGCCGGGCATTGCGCAGTACCCAACGGGTTTCAAGCTCTCGTCGACTGGGTTGAGAAGGGCAACGCGCCGGAGCAGATCGTCGCCGTGACGCCGCGAGCGCGCCCGCTCTGCCCGTACCCGCAAACGGCGATCTACAACGGCTCGGGCGACATCAATAGCGCGGCCAGCTACCACTGCGGCGGAAACCTGGAGACGAAGCAGACCGTGTGCGCCGACGTGCTGGTGAAGTACAAGCATGAAGCGGACGGCCACCTCGACTTCCACGGAACCGGCGTCGATCGCCACTCGTGCGTCCTCACCGGGCATGAAGATGACGATCATGATGGAGACGACGATCACGGGCACGACTGAGCGGCCGCGTCCCTAACCGTAGAATGGCGGCGATGCGCGTCATCGCCGTCGTTCTGCTCTTCGCCTGCGGCAGCGCCTTTTCGCAGGTCTATCGCTGGAAGGACAGCGCCGGCACGGTCAATTACTCGAACTCGCCGCCGCCGCAGGGCGTCGACGCGACCAAGGTAGACATCGACGCGCGGCCGGGCGCGCCTTCAGCCGATACGCAGGAGTGCTACACCGTTCGCTGCCAGGGCGAGCGCATGGAAGCGCGCATCGCGCAGCGCGAGGCCGGCGAGGCGCGCGCCGCGGCCGAGCGCGCGGCAGCCGAGCCGCCGCGGCCGCGCGGGCTCGAGTTCCGCAAGTACATCTCGCTCTACCGCGGGATGAGCGAAGGCGAGCTCGTAAGCGTCGCCGGCGCGCCCGATCTGCTGTTCCTCGACTTCTCGTTCAAGACCTACACCTGGCTGCCGACGCCGGCCGATCCCTTTACCACCACCGTCACGCTGGTCTCCGGACGCGTGAGCGAGATCGAGCGCGTGCGCAAGTTCTAGGGCACGGACCTTGCAGCGCCATGACCGACTTCCCTATAGGAGCCATTCATGGAGCGCAAGGACAAGGTCGAAGGCGAAGGCAGCTACACCGGCAGCAAGGATTACAACGAGCGCACGCGCAAGTTCCTGGACTCCGGCAAGGTGGACGAGGCGGCGAAGCGCGCCGAGCCGCAAAGCGAGCAGGAGAAGCAGGCGATGCAGAAGGCGGAGCGCATCGGCAAGCAGCACGCCAAGGGCGAAGATCCGGCGCTCAAGGATCCGCGTCAGATCCCGGACGATCCGAACTTTCCGAAGAAAAAGTAGCTCAGTGCTTCCTTAGCTCGCCCCACAGGCTGTCGAGCCGCGCGTAGCGGCCGCAGCCGGTGACGTAGAAGCGGTACTGGAGCGGGTTCTTCCTGTAGTAATCCTGGTGGTACTCCTCGGCGGGCCAGAACTGGCCCGCCGGGACGATCTGCGTGAGGATCGGCTGGGGGAAGGGCTTGCGCTTCTCCCATTTCGCCTTCGACGCCTCGGCGAGGCGCTTCTGCTCGTCGTTGAGATAGAAGATCGCCGGCCGATACTGCGTCCCGCTGTCGCAGAACTGACGGTTGGTCACCGTCGGGTCGTGGTTCACCCAGAAGATGTCGAGCAGCTGGTCGTAGCTCAGCTTGGCCGGATCGAAGGTCACTTCGACCGACTCGGCGTGGCCGGTGCGGCCGCTCGATACCTCCTCGTACGTCGGATTCTTGACCGTGCCCCCGGTGTAGCCGGACACCGCCGATACCACCCCGGGCACGTCCTGGAATGCCGCCTCGGTGCACCAGAAGCAGCCGGCGGCAAAGATCGCCTTCTCGGTTTTCTGCGCCTGCGCCGGAACGACGGCCAGCATGGCCGCCAGGAAAAGCCATCTCATTGCCCCATCTCCTTCAGCACCGCGTCGATGACCGGTTGGTCGCGCAAGCATAGCCGGACATTACGCAGCGGCGCGCCCCGTGCTGCCGCCAGGTAGGCGCGGGCGCAGACGTCGAGCGGCACGGCGAAGATGCCGCTCGACACGGCCGGGAACGACACGCGCTGCCAGCCGCGCTCGGCGGCCAGCGAGAAGGCGTTCGACAGGGCGAGGGTCAGCTTCTGCTCCTCGTCGCCCTCGCCATGGCGTGGGCCGACGGCGTGGATCACGCCCTGGTAGGGCAGCTGCCCTGCCGTCGTGGCGACGGCGGCCCCGGTCGGATAGGGGCCGTGGATCTGCACCAGGAGCGTCGATTCGCGCTGCAGCTCGGGACCGGCGGCGCGCGAGATCACGCCCGCGACGCCGCCCGCATGCGCGAGGCGGCCGTTCGCGGCGTTGACGATGGCGTCGACCGCCTCGTCCAGGAGGTTGCCCCGCACCACCTGGAAAACGCGGCCGGGCGCTATTTCTTCCTGCGCGAGGATTTCTTGCGGCGTTTTGGCACCTTGCCCCCGGCGCGCCGGGCTTCGGACAGCCCGATCGCGATCGCCTGCTTGCGGCTCTTGACGCGCTTGCCGGAGCGGCCGCTCTTCAGCGTGCCGCGCTTGCGCTTGTGCATCGCGCGCTTCACCTTCGAGCGCGCCTTCCTGCCGTACTTGGCCATGACGACTCCGAAAATAGGGACGGACCCCTATTTTTCCCACCTTTCTTGCGGCTATTCCACCTTGGCCTTGGCCCGAAGCTCGCGCACCAGTCCTTCGATCTTCTGCTGCATGAGCTGCTGCTGGATGCGCGGCTTGATCTCGGCGAGCGCCGGGAAGCGGGTGTCGCGCACGTCGTCGAGCTGGATGACGTGGTAGCC
>CAYZFN010000180.1:0-12186 GCA_964477695.1 uncultured Enterobacteriaceae bacterium
ATCCGCGGCCACCGGCGCACCTACATCGGCTCGATGCCCGGCAAGATCCTGCAGAACATGAGCAAGGTGCAGGTGAAGAATCCGCTCTTCCTGCTCGACGAGGTCGACAAGATGGGCGCGGACTGGCGCGGCGATCCGTCCTCGGCGCTGCTCGAGGTGCTCGATCCGGAGCAGAACAACACCTTCACCGACCACTACATAGAGGTGGAGTACGACCTCTCGGAGGTGATGTTCGTCGCCACGGCGAACACGCTCAACATCCCGGCGCCGCTGCTCGACCGGATGGAGGTCATCCGTCTCTCCGGCTACACCGAGGACGAGAAGATGAACATCGCCGTGCGCTACCTGCTGCCGAAGCAGGTCAAGGCGACCGGCCTGAAGGAAGGCGAGCTGTCGGTCTCCGAGGCCGCGATCCGCGACATCGTGCGCTACTACACCCGCGAGGCGGGCGTGCGCGCGCTGGAGCGCGAGCTGTCGAAGATCTGCCGCAAGGCCGTGAAGCAGCTGCTCACCGAGAAGCAGGCGGGCGACAAGGACGGAGAAAAGCGGCCGCACCGCATCACCGTCACGCCGAAGAACCTCGATAAGTACCTCGGCGTGCGCCGCTATACCTTCGGCATGGCCGAGAAGCAGAACCAGGTCGGCCAGGTCACCGGCCTCGCCTGGACCGAGGTGGGCGGCGAGCTGCTCACCATCGAGGCGGTCACGATGCCCGGCAAGGGCAAGACGATCACCACCGGCAAGCTGGGCGACGTGATGCAGGAGTCGATCCAGGCTGCGCTGTCGGTGGTGCGGGCGCGCTCGCGCCGCCTGGGCGTGAAAGAGGATTTCTACCAGAAGAACGATATCCACATTCACCTGCCCGAAGGCGCGACGCCGAAAGACGGCCCGAGCGCCGGCATCGGCATCGTCACCGCCATGGTCTCGGTGCTCTCGGGCATCCCGGTGCGCTCGGACGTCGCCATGACCGGCGAGATCACGCTGCGCGGCGAGGTGCTGCAGATCGGCGGCCTGAAGGAGAAGCTGCTCGCGGCGCACCGCGGCGGCATCAAGACGGTGCTGATCCCGGAAGAGAACGTGAAGGACCTGGTCGAGATCCCGGACAACATCAAGAACAAGCTCGAGATCGTGCCGGTGTAGTGGATCGACAAGGTGCTCGAGGTGGCGCTCGAGCGCCAGCCCGAGGGGCTGCCGGAGCCCGACGACTCCGCGCCGATTCCGCCGAAGCCCGACGACCAGACAGGCGCGGTCACGACGCACTGAGCGGCCATTAACAAAGCCGACCTCATCGAGCAAATCGCTCAGGCCGCGGAAATCTCGAAGTCCGCAGCCGAGCGTTCGGTCGACGCGCTGGTCAACGCCATCAAGGTCAGCCTGCGCAAAGGCGAGATGGTCACGCTGGTGGGCTTCGGCACCTTCTACGCGGGCATGCGTGCCGCGCGCACCGGCCGCAATCCCAAGACCGGCGAAGCGGTCGAGATCAAGGCCGCGAAGCTTCCCAAGTTCCGCGCTGGAAAGGCCCTGAAGGACGCGATAAACTAGCGCCCCTGCTTTTTACGAGCGAAGTTCTCGCTCGTAACGTCGGTGTTGTCCGGGGTGCTTAGCTCAGCGGTAGAGCGTCGCCCTTACAAGGCGAATGTCGTAGGTTCGACCCCTACAGCACCCACCAGAAGGAGCGGTAGTTCAGTTGGTTAGAATACCGGCCTGTCACGCCGGGGGTCGCGGGTTCGAGTCCCGTCCGCTCCGCCAATCCATTCAAGCAGTTGCCCACGGACTGTGTCGTTTCCCGCCGGTTGGGCAAAGGGTGTGTCTATGGCCTGACGCCTAGGCGGGCATAGGCAATCGCGTCCGCCAAACGGTCATACCGATAGGTTCCCAGCCGATAGTCCCATGCAGGAAGGTGATGTCGAGCGTGCTCATTGGCTGCCGCTGGGATTCGCTCGGCGCCGCAACCTGCTCCGGCGCCGACATGGCGCCGATCTGTTCCCCCGCGCTGGCATTCGCGCGCTGGAGCCTTGCGTAGTTCACCCCATCCGAGAGGTGGTCATAGCGGTAAGAGCCGTACAGATAGTGGCGGCCGTTGAACGCGATCGAGAATTCGGCCATCAAGCGCTCGCGTTCAGAGAAGGTTTCGTCGCGCTTGGCGACCGATGGCGGGGCTTTCCGCAACCGGTCGAGCTGGAGCTCAAGGGCCTCGACCATCGAATAAGCGTCGAGGTATTTCTCCTGCCTCCCTGAGCTTCGCCAGCTGTCGCGTTCGGACTCGGCTTTAGCGATGCGGACCTCGATCGCGGCGATGTCTTCCCGAGAGCTCATGACCGCTTCGCTTTGAAGGCACGCCAGAGCGGCTCTCGATAGCGTTGCGGTGCGTCGTCGCTCGCGGGACACGCGACTCGCAACGCGGGCATGCGGCGCGGATGAAACCCGGACATCGTGCCCGGGCTCGTGACGCAGTCAGGCAGCGGCGGGTCTTGCCTGGAAGGTGCGCCTTCGGAGGAAAAAAGATCCAGGGCGACTTGATCGATGGTGGCGGACGGTTTCATGCGCCAGTTTCGGGCACCGACGCCTGACGGTCTATGCGCTACCGAACACATCTTCCACCCATCTTGCGGCGCGGCGCTTGGGCGGCCGCGGCCGGCATCCCAAGCGACGCCGCCAAGGCTGCGAGAAACAGCACGGCTGGAAGAGGTGTCATCTAGCTTGATTTCTCCATCAATACGCCGAGCCCGTCGGCGCATGGCCGGGCTACGGTGTCGTTCGCCTTCTCTTCGCCGGGCATCCTGTCCCAGCCGCCTTTTTCGATGTAGGCGGCTCTTTCCCAGGTATTGATCGCCTTCAATTCCTTAAGTCTCTGCAGCTCGCTCGGGGCCTTGGCGAACTGGGCGACGCAGATCGCCACCCGGGTCGTCAGGACTGCCGCGTCCGTGGCAGCCACGGAGGTTCCGCGCGTCGTCCAGCCTCCCCAAGTAAAGCCAATGATCATCGCAGCGCCGGCGCCGAGAATCAGGCCCCAGACTCCGTATTTCACCTTCACTTCGTTTTCGGTTTTCATCGAAATGGCCTCCAGCCAAGGAACCGCCATTGTCGTTCGTGGCGAGCGTGGAATCTGTACGCCAGCGAACATGCAGAGAGCAAATTTCAGTCGAGCGCGGGGTCCTGGCCGTCGATGAGCGTCAGCCGCTCTCCCACGCGCCAGCTCGCGGGAAGCGTTTTCCGGAATACCCTGCTCGAGCTATCGGTCATGCGCAGCGTGTATTAGTAGGAGCGCGTCCAGCGCGGATGAAGCACGCGACGGTCGGGGCGCATGCAGGGGATATTCGCTGCGTTGCTGGCGTGCAGGCCGAGGGGGTGATCCACTACAGCCGCGCGGCCTGGGTCTTGCCGAGCAGCTGCTGCCGGTTGCCGGGTACCACGCCAGCGTTCTCGTCGGCAACTGAATATTTGGCCTGGCAGCCCTGGGATTCGGCGCGATCGCCCCCATATCGATCTCAATCGGCACCGGATGCATAGCCATCCACCGCCGAGGGCAGGAAGTTCACTGGAGAACAAGATGGTAAACATCACGCGTTTCAATCCGCTCGAGGACGCATTCGACAACCTGCTTTGTAGCGTCCCCGTGTGGGTGCCCAACCCCGAAAGGCGCGCGGCGCAGCCGGCGCAGTTCCGCATGGACGTCACCGAGAACGACAAGGATTACCAGGTGCTGGCCGAAATGCCCGGCGTGAAGAAGGAAGAGATCCAAATCACCATCAACGGCAACGAAGTCGCGGTGTCCGCGGAAGTGAAGCAGGAAAAAATCGTCAAGAACGGCGACACGGTGCTTCGCGCCGAGAGGTTCTACGGCACCATCCAGCGCGCGTTCTCGCTCGGCCAGGAGGTCGACGAGGCGAGCGCCAAGGCGAAGTACAACGACGGCATTCTGGAACTCACGCTGCCGAAGAAAGCCGCGGCGGCGGCGAAGAGGCTCGCGGTGCATTGAGGCCCCCGGCACCACGCGACCTGCAAAGACCCCGCTTCGGCGGGGTTTTTGTCGACTGGGCCGCGTATAACGTTAGCCTGTGACCGGCGCTTCCGAGCTCGAAATCGTGATGCGCTACCACGAGCGCACCAAGCATCGCTTCAACCGCTATGCCGCCGGGCCCGGCGGGCTCGACTGGGCGAACCAGCCCGATCCGTTCCGCCGCTACGCCGGCGCGGCGCTCGTGCGATTGCCGCTCCTCGCGCCGGACGAGGAGCCGGTATCGCCCGCGTACGAGGATCTCTTCACACCGGAAGCGGTGCGCGTCGCGCCGCTCACGCTACGCTCGCTCTCGCGCCTCTTCGAATACTCGCTCGCGCTCTCGGCGTGGAAGCAGGCGGGCGCCACGCGCTGGGCGCTGCGCTCGAACCCTTCGAGCGGCAACCTCCATCCGACCGAGGGCTACGCGCTCATCGGCGGAATCCCGGAGCTCGGCGCGCGCCCGGGCCTCTTCCACTACGCCCCGCTCGAGCACGGCCTCGAACGCCGCGCCGACTGTGGCTTTATCCCAAACACAGTGTTGGTGGGCTTGTCGTCAGTTTACTGGCGCGAAACGTGGAAGTACGGCGAGCGCGCCTGGCGCTACTGCCAGCACGACGCCGGCCACGCTGTCGGCGCGCTGCGCTTCGCGGCGGCGACGCTCGGCTGGTCAGCGCGAGTGCTCGACGCCGTGGCCGACGATACCATCGATGCGCTCCTCGGCCTCGACCGCGACGCGGACTTCGAGGGCGCCGAGCGCGAAAGCGCCGAGCTCCTGATGGCGATAGGGCCTGGAGAGCTCGCTAAAAATACTGTTGACGCAGGCGCGGTGCAGGAGCTGAAAGCGAGCCGCTGGTACGGAAGCGCGAACCGTCTCAGCGCCGACGACCCGATAGCGTACGAAGCGATCGACCGCGTCGCCGCGGCGTCGCGAAGGCCGTGATCTCCGCTGCGCAGATCATCCGCCAGCGGCGCAGCCTCCTCGCCTGCGACGGCCGGACCTCGATTCCCGCCGAGCGCTTCTACCGCATGCTATTGCGGACGATGCCGGCACCCTGGGATGCCATCCCCTGGAGTCCCGCGATCCACTTCGGTCTCTTCGTCCATCGCGTGGAGGGCATCGAGCCTGGCCTCTACGCAATGGCGCGCGATCTCGGCAAGGTCGAGACGCTGAAGACCGCCATGCACGCGCACTTCGCCTGGGAGCCGCCGCCGGGCTGCCCCGCGGAACTGCCGCTCTTTCTCCTCGAGCGTGGGGATGCGCGCGGGCTCGCGACCCAAGTGAGCTGCCGCCAGGACATCGCGGGCGAGGGCGCGTTTTCGCTCGGCATGCTCGCCGAGTATCAGGCGAGCTTCGACGCCCACGGGCCGTCGTTCTACCGGCGCCTGTTCTGGGAGGCGGGCGCGGTCGGCCAGGTGCTGTACCTCGAGGCCGAGGCGGCCGGCGTGCGCGCGGCCGGCATCGGCTGCTTTTTCGACGACCCCGTGCACGAGGTGTTCGGCTTGAGGGACCTCGCCTTCCAGTCGATCTACCATTTCACCGTCGGCGGCCCGGTCGACGATCCGCGTCTCACCACGCTTCCCGCCTACGGTCGCCGGGTGAAGGCGCGGCCGCGCGGGATGGACCTGCCCTAGGGCGTCACGACCGGCGGCGTGTTAAAGTGGAGGCCGCAGGATCTCAGGTAGTGAAACGCTCGTCCCTTCTACGGCCGCCCAAAGCGGTCCGCCTAGTGGCAGTCAATCCCGTGGTTCAACGACGCGAAAGGCTTCGGATTCATCACGCCCGATGACTGCGGCAAGGATCTCTTCGCCCATCACGATCTGCTTCGCGTCGCCGGCACCGTCGATGAGAGTCGTATTTTCCTTGGTGCTCTCCACCTTCTTGACGCGCCCTAGGTCCTTCAGGGCCGCATTCTCTAGCTTCAGCCCCAGCTCCTCGGAAAGCACCGTTCCGCCGGTGAGCACCGCGATGTCCTCGAGCATCGCCTCGCGGCGGTCACCGAACCCCGGCGCCTTGACCGCAAGGGTCTTAAGGATGCCGCGGAGGTTGTTTACCACCAGCGTCGCGAGCGCCTCGCCCTCTACTTCCTCGGCCTGATCAGCAGCGGCTTGCCGGCCTTTGCGACCTGCTCGAGTAGCGGCAGCATTTCGCGGATCGAGCTGATTTTCTTGTCGTACAGGAGAACATGGGCCTCTTCGGGCACGGCGCGCTCTGCTTTTCCGCGTTGTTGATGAAGTATGGCGAGAGATAGCCGCGGTCGAACTGCATGCCTTCGACCAGCTCGAGCTCGTTCTCGAGCGACTTGCCGTCCTCGACGGTGATCACGCCTTCCTTGCCGACCTTCTCCATCGCTTCGGCGATGATCCGGCCAATCTCGGTGTCCAGGTTGGCCGAGATCCGGAGGCCCTCGCTCTCTTTCTGCGAGCGCATCTTCCCTATTGGATGCTGGCCGCCGTGTGATGGCTACTTGATTGCGATCGAGTTGCTGTTGATCGCTCACCGGCACTGCTTTCCCTCTCGGCGCGTCGTGTTACATCCGTAATCGGCGCTGCAATTGCGGTGCAATGGAGCAGGGCCATGCTGACGCCATGCTCATGACCTTCGTACGTTTCACGCTGATGCTGGTGCCGACGTTTCTCGTGCTGGCCGCGGCCGTGGTGTCGGTCGCTGCGTTGCCGAGCGAGCGGAAGAATCGGCAGCTCGTCGCGGTGATGGAGGCGACGCTCGCCTGGCCGCCGGCGGACGCCGAGCGAACGGGCGAGCCGCGCTGAATCAACGGCGGCTTATCAGCGACCGCCGCCCGCCTGCATCGGTGCAGGTCTGGGCAGCTGCCACTCCTCCACTTGCTGCTTCGAAACCGTTTGCGCATCGGGCGGTTTCGAGCGATCGCGGCGAGGCAAGTTGCTGCCCGTTACGTAATCGTTGTCGTTCCAGACGTGCGGCGGCCGACTCGGATCTTCCGCCCCTGCGCAGGCCGCGAGCAGGCAGGCTACCCCCCATGCCGTGCGCTCGGGGCTTGTGGAGCAACGCATCCGCCAAGGGGAGCCAGATCCGCGGCTTGGTGGCGCAGTACGGCTTGGTGGTGCCACGAGAATTTGTACAGCTTCGCCTCGCGCTACCGCGCTGGCTTGAGGATCAGTCAAACGGCCTGAGCGCCTCGTTCCGCAGGCTGCTCCAGGGACGTCGGGAAGACCTTGCGCAGCTCGATGAGCGAGTCAAGGAGCTCGATCGCGAGATCGAGGGCCTGGCTCAGTCTGACCCAACCGCCAAGAGACGCCAGCGCTCTGCACCTCGCTTCCTTGACCGGCAAAGCCGAAGTCCCCGCTAAGCAAAACAGCCCGCAGTGGTGCTCGCTTCAGGCCGCGAACGGTGCGGCAGAATTTCGCGTGCCAAAGCCGGACATTCGCCTACGGGCGGACTTCGGCCGGACGTCGCGGCAGGCAGGCGCTGAACACTGTGCCGCCGTGGTGCGAGGACTCGGCCTGTATTGTGCCGCCGTGCATCGCCACGATCTCATGGGCGATGTAAAGCCCCAGACCCAGGCTGCCGGAAAGATCGCGGTCCTCGTCCACGAGCGCAGAGGGGATCTGCACGAGCGGGTTGAAAATCACCTGCAGCTGATCCGGGGGAATCCGCCGGCCGTGGTTCTTCACCTGCACCGTGACCTTGTCCTGCTCGCCATGCGCGGCCAGAATGATCGGCTCGCTCCTCGCCCCGTGCTGGATAGCATTGTTCAGCAGGTTCGACAGCACCTGCTGCAGGCGTTCGCTGTCGAAGAGCCCCTCCAGGTTTCCTGAGGTCTTGAACTGGAAGTTCCTTTCCGGGTGCGCGGCCCGGACTTCGTCATAGGCGATCCGGCAGATCGCCTCCATGCTTACCGCTTCGAGCGAGATCGGGATGGCGCGGCCGAGCCGCGTCCGCGTGTATTCCAGCAGGTCCCGGATCATCCCGCTCATCCTCAGGGCGCCGCGACTGATGCGCCGCGCGGCTTCCAGCGGCGCGCCGGTAGGCAGCAGGCCAGGCGACGCGAGATAAAGGCTCGAATTGGCGATCGCCGAGAGCGGGCTTCGCAGATCGTGGCCCAGGATGGCGAGGAAGGTGTCGCGCGAGCGTGCCACTTCGTCGGAATAATTGGCGATCGATTCCGCGAGTGCCTGATCGATCGATTCGTTGAAACGCGTCATCTGGTAGAGCGCCGTTTCGTCCCTGGCGCCGCGCTTGAGCCATAGGCGCAGGACGCTCGCGCGCAACGCGCGGAACTCCGCGGCGAGCTGGCGCAGGTCAAAGCCGGACAGGTAACGCAGCGCGCCGTGCGTCATGGCTGCCGTTCGCGTGGCCTCGGCGATCGGCACAAAACCTTTCGATTTGTAGGCCTGTTCCGAGTCGCTCTGGTCGGATTCGATGTCCGCCGCTATGGCCAACAGGATCTGTGACGCGTGGTCGCGCAACGCAAGCGGTGTCATCGGCTGCGCGCCGGCATTGAGCGAAGCGGCGAATGCTTCCCACTCGACCAGGATCGCTTCCAGATTCTCGGTGATGAATTGGGAAAGGCGCATGCGCCGACTCTAAGGCGCATCGGAATCCAGTTCTGTGCGGTGTCGCACTTACGCCTGTCTGCAGCGCTCCGTCTGCAAATTGATCAGGCCACGCGGTCATCGTAACGTCGGTCAGGGCTTTTGTACTTGAACGCAGAGCGGGGACATGCCGCAGATCCTGAATGAAGGCACCGATCTCGAGATAGAGCAGTGCCTCAAGGTGTTTGACGCGCTTTATCCTAGAGCGCGCCGCAAGCAGCTTGTCCATGTGGCCGCGCCAGCGCGCTGGGTTTTCGCCGCTGCGATACATGCGAGCTTTGGCCCAATCCAGAATTCGCTCGATGCGGCCGCGCACCCGGTTAGCGGTGTCCCGCTTCTTGGCCCAGATGGGCTTGACGATGCGAAGGATCGCCGGCGTGTGTATCCGATCCACCGGTAGGCGGTTAATCGGCTCGGCATAGCTTTCCAGTGTTGTTTCCCATTGCGCCGCGTGCTTGTCGCTACGCCAGCCAGGACGATGCGCGGCGATAAAGCGCTTCGCGCATTCCGCAAACGTTACGGTGTTGAAGCTTTTCGCCCGCTGAGCCGCGAGTTGTTCGTTTCGAACGTCAATCGGGTCTCTGCCCTCGGCGAGGATCTTGCGGAATGTCGATGCGCTCTCGCGTGCATCGGCGAGCGAGAAGTCGCGCACCGAACCTAGACCCATCTCCCGCGTCTTGCCAAAGCGCGTATAACGAAGTATCCAACTCTTCGTCAGGCTCTGGCTGACCTGCAAATAGAGGCCTGCGCCGTTGCAGTAGTAGCCTGGCTCTCGCTTGTTCTCAACGAGTTTGGCGGAGAGTCTTTCCGTCGATCTCGGCATTTCTCGTACCCCTTTCTCTACCCACGTGGATGACATGGACAGTAGGGGACGAGCAGAAACGGGTCAAGACACTCAGTCGTGGCTCGTCATAGGGGAAAACCGTGCGTTTCAGGGAGTGAGACGTGCTGAGACGGCTAGAATTTAGTCGTCCGCTCCGCCAACATCTTTCCGTTACATGCGCAATCGGTGTTGCAACTGCGGCGCAATACAGCAGGTCCATCCTGAGGTCATGTTCATAACCGTCGTACGTTTCACGCTGATGCTGGTGCCGACGTTTCTCGTCATGGCCGCGGCAGTGGTGTCGCTCGCTGCTTTCCGCTAGTGCGCATCGTTACCTTCCGGCAACGAATGAGACGCGTGCGTCTCACAATAAAAAAGGCCCGGCTCTTGCGCCGGGCCTTTTCGTGCACCGCGTTATTGCGCGGTGCGGCGTTCAGCGCTGTTACAGCACGCTGACCGAAACGTTCGGATTCACCGTGATCGTCGGGTTCACGTTCGGATTGACCGTCACCGACGGATTGGCCACGTTGGACACCGAGACGTCGACCAGCTGGCCCGCGGCCACCTGGTCGAGCTGCGCATCGCTCATCTTGACGGGCTCCGCGAAAGCATAAGGTGCTGCGGCGAGGCCGAGCGCACAAGCAACGGTAGCAATACGTTTCATCTGCACCTCCGCAAATAGAAGTTGAGGGACGCGCCTTTTTGGGCGGCGCATCCGAACTCAAGCAAGAGCAACGCCAGCGTTCCGGCTTGCCCCGAGAAGGCGCAACTGGATTTGCAGTGCAATGCGAGGACCTGCAGAAACCCTTACCTTACGCAGGCCCTCTGCTCGTCAGGTCAACGCCCGCCGCCCGATGGCATTGGGCCGGGTTTGGGCAGTTGCCATTCCTCTATTTGCTGCTTGGAGATCGTTTGCGCGTCCGGCGGCATGCTTTTATCGCGCCGAGGCAGATTGCTGCCGGTCACATAATCGCTGTCGTTCCACACTCGCGGCCGCGGCTGATTAGGACCATCCGTGCCGGCACACGCCGCAAGCAGGCAAACGATCGGTACAGTGAAGATGACGTTCTTCATGGTCACCTACTCCCCTGAACGGCTCGGGACATCGTAGGACAGATTTCGCTGCAGCGATAGCTCGGCGGCAGACGACGCAAGCTACCCGCAAGGGTCCTCGCGCTCGGCACGGGGGGTAAACCAGACGTAGTCGAAGCTGGCGGGAGTGGCGAAGCCGTCGAAGTAGTCCTGCGGAGTGGTCTTGCCGGCCTCGACTTCCATGAACGCGATGCTGACCACGTCGTGATCGGCCAGGTAAAGCGGCACCCCGCGGTCGCGCCGGGCGTGGCCAGCGCCGGCGATGAGAACGCTCGGGCCCTTCAGGGCTGAGGCCATCCGCGCGTCGCGAGCGCGCTGCGCCTCCACCATGCCTTGCAGCAGCTTGCCCTCCGGCGCCTTGCCGCAATGGCTGTCGCCGATATCGCGCGCCAGCGCGGCCGTGACCGACGGGTCCGCCGGCGGCAAGCCCGAGCGAGCCGGATCGGCAACGATGGCGCGCGCGTCCTTGCGCGAAAGGTTGGCCGCGGCGAGCGGCCAGCCGCGCTCGAGCGCGAACTGCACGAGCGGCCTGTAAAACGGCCAGTGCCACCCGGCGCGATCCAAGTGGCCTGCGTCGGCGAGCGCCTCTGCATCGACGCTACTCGCGCGCGCGCGATCGAGCACCGCCTGATACTCGGTGTCGAATTGCTCCATCGCGAGGAGGCGCGGCCCGCCGCGCGCGGCCAGAGCCTCGAGCGAGACGCGCTCCAGGCGGTGGTGCTCGGGGTTGTCGTGCGTCTCGCCGAGGATTACGTACTGCGCGCGCGCCGCGCGGTCGAACAGTTGCTCGGACGCGATGAACGCGCCGGCGCGGGCGTCCCAGATTTTTCCCACCAGCGCGTTATCGCGCCGCTCGGCATGCTCCGCGCAGGCGACGAGCGACAGCGCGATGGCGAGCGCGGCCAGCGGCTTAAGAGATTCGCCGAGCATGCGGGTGCTAAAATGCGCCGCTCTCAATGTTCGATTTCGTCCACAAGCACAGGCGCGCCGCGCAGATCGTCCTTGCGCTAATCGCCATTACCTTCGCCACGTGGGGCATCGAGTCGTATACCCGCTTCGCCGGCACCCGCGACGCGGTGGCCAGCGTGAACGGCTACGACATCTCCGAGCGCGAGTTTACCGAGCAGCTGCGCTCGCAGCAGGAGAGCGTGAGGCGCATGTTCCGCGGCCAGATCGATCCGGCGGCGCTCGACACGCCCGAGGCGCGCCGCGCCGTGCTGGACCAGATGATTCAGCAGCGGCTGGTGTTTGCCGAGGCGGCGAAGCGTCATCTGTTCATCGGCCGGCAGGCGGTCATCGAGGCCATCACGCAGGCGCCCGAGTTCCAGGAGCAAGGCAAGTTCTCGCCGGCGCTGTATGCGGCTTTCCTGCAGCAGCGCGGGCTGAGCGACGCGCAGAACGTCGCGCAGCTGCAGACCGAGCTTCCCATGGCGCGCCTCGGCCGGGCGGTCGCGCAGACGGCCATCGCCCCGCATGCCGTGGCGAGCCGGCTCGCCGCGATCCAGGCCCAGAAGCGCGAGGTCGAGCAGGCACGCATCCCGGTGCAGCAGTTCCTCGCCCAGGTCAAGGTCGACGACGCGAAGGTCAAGGAGTACTACGAGGCGCACAAGGACGAGTTCCGCACGCCGGAGCGCGTTCGCGCCCAGTACGTCGTTCTTTCCGCGCAGGCGCTCGCCAAGCAGGAGCCGGTGAGCGAGGC
>CAYZFN010000181.1:0-4199 GCA_964477695.1 uncultured Enterobacteriaceae bacterium
GCCGCGAGCGTCCGCCGGCCATCCTGTTCGAGGAAATCCCCGGCTACCCGAAAGGCTTTCGCGCGGTATCGGGAACGACCAACTCGATGCGCCGCCTCGCCATCGTGCTCGGCTTTCCTGTGCCTTCGCATCCGCTCGACGTGGTGCGCGCCTATCGCGACCGGATGAAGACGCATCGGCCCATTCCGCCGCGCGTGGTGACCCGCGGTCCCATACTCGACAACATCCTGGCTGGTGCCGATGTAGATGTATTGAAATTCCCGGCGCCGCGGCTGCACGAGCAGGACGGCGGGCGCTACCTCGGCACCGACGATCTGGTCATCATGCGCGATCCGGAAGAGAACTGGGTCAATTGCGGCACCTACCGCTCGATGGTGCAGGGACCCGACCGCGTCGGGCTGTGGATGTCGCCCGGCAAGCACGGCCGGCAGATCCGCGAAAAGTATTTCCGCCAGGGCAAGCCCTGCCCGGTGCTCATCAGCCTCGGCCATGACCCGCTGCTGTTCCTCGCCGGTGGCAACGAAATCCGCTTCGGCCTTTCGGAGTACGACTATGCCGCGGGCCACCGCGGTGCGCCTTACGACGTGATCGAGAGCGAGCTCTACCGCCTGCCCATGCCGGCGCACGCCGAGATCGTCCTCGAGGGCATGATGCATCCCGGCGAGACGATGCCCGAAGGGCCGTTCGGCGAGTTCACCGGCTACTACGCGGGCGGCCGCTCAGATCAGCCCGTGGTGCGCGTCGAGCGGATCTATCACCGCAACGAGCCGATCCTGTCGCTCGCCTGCCCGATGGTGCCGCCTTCCGACTTCTCGTACTCGAAGTGCGTCATGAAGGCCGGCATGATCTGGGACGAAGTCGAGCGCGCGGGACTCTCCGGCGTGAAAGGCGTCTGGGTGCACGAGCCGGGCTGCGCGCGCATGTTCAACGTCATCGCGATCAAGCAGGCCTACGCCGGCCATGCGAAGCAGGCGTCGCTCCTCGCGGCGAGCTGCCAGTCGGGCTCCTACCTCGGTCGCTTCGTCGTGGTGGTCGACGACGACGTCGATCCGACGAATCTCGACGAGGTGATCTGGGCGATGTGCACGCGCTGCGATCCGGCCGAGGACATCGACATCGTGCGCCGCGCCTGGAGCGGACCGCTCGATCCGCGGCTGCCGAAGGGCACGACCTGGAACTCGCGCGGCCTGATCGACGCCTGCCGGCCCTACGAGACGCTGGGCGAATTTCCCCCCGTGGTGAAAGCCTCGCCCGAGCTGCGCGAGCAGGTGCTGCGCAAGTTCAGGATTCAGCTGAAGGCCTGAGCGCAAGCAGGGCGGCGAGCGCGACCAGCGAGAGCGCTGCGGTGAGGGCGATCGCCGCCCGCGGTCCGACGTTGTAGAGCACCCAGGCATAGGTCAGCGGCGCCGCCGCCTGCATCGCGCGCGCGAGGATCGCGATCACGCCCTGGCGCTCGCCGTATCCGGCCTGGCCGAAAAGCGCGAGCGGCAGCGTGCCGCGCACGATGGTGATGAGTCCATTGCCGGCTCCATGGAGCAGCGAAAACGCCATTGCAGCAACGGCTCCGCCACCGAAAAACGCGAGCGCGGCGCCGGCAACCGGATGAAGCGCCGTTGCGAGTCGCGCCGGAACGAGCGGATGCACGCGGTAGCGCCGGGCGGTTGCGATCTCGACCATGCGGGCGACTACCTGCGCCGGACCGAGCAGCGAGGCCGCGGCGACCGCGACAACTCCGCTCGCACCCATCGCGAGAAGAAGGCCCGGCAGATGCGCCGCCATCGCGGAGGTCACAAACGCGGTCGTCGCGGCGAACACGATCAGGAGCGGCATGGTGGCTGCCTTGACGTTTCCGGCTTCGGCAAGCGACGGTGAATGCGTCGACTGCGAAACCGCTGCGGCGCGCGGTAGGCAGAGCAGGTTCGCCGGCAGCGCGACGACGACGTGAATCGCCGCCCACGCGAGGCAAGCGACGCGCCAGCCGCCGATGCCGGCGAGCCAGGCGGTGAGCGGCCAGCCGACCGTGCTCGCGAAACCCGCGATCAGCGTGATGCCGGTGATCGGCAGGCGGGCAGCGGAGCCGTACAGGCGTACGAGCGTCGCAAACGCGGCATCGTAGAGGCCGAGCGCCATGCCAACGCCGAGCAGACACCAGGCGAGATAGAGGTTGAGAGGTCCTCCTGCCAGCGCAAGCCAGGCGAGCCCGGCGGCCAGGACGAGATTGGAAAGGGAGAGCACGCCGCGACCGCCATGGCGATCGATCGCGCGCCCGACGGGCGGTCCGGCGAGCGCCATGACCACGAGCGAGGCGGAAAAGGCGCCGAACACCGTCGCCGGCGCCACGCCGAGGTCGGCCGCCATCGGCACCGCGAGGATGGCGGGCAGGTAGGTGGAAGAGGCCCACGCCACCGTCTGGGTGAAACCCAGGGCGACGGTCTGCCTCAGCACCGGCTCATTTGTGCCATTTCAGGCTGCGCTGCACCGCTTCCCTCCAGCGCGCCATGCGCGCCTGCGCTTCGCCGCGCTCCAAGTGCGGCTCGAAGCGCTTTTCCGCCTGCCAGTGCGAGGCGAGCGCCTCGCGCGAGCGCCACAGATTGACGGTGAGGCCGGCGAGGTAGGCGGCGCCGAGCGCGGTCGTCTCGAGCACCTTCGGCCGCACGACCGGCACGCCGAGGATGTCGGCCTGGAACTGCATGAGCAGATCGTTCGCCGACGCGCCGCCGTCGACGCGCAGCTCGGCGAGGCGCTGGCCCGAGTCCTTCTGCATCGCCTCGAGCACTTCCGCGCTCTGGTACGCGATCGATTCCAGCGCCGCGCGCGCGATGTGCGCCCGCGACGTGCCCCGCGTCAAGCCGACGATCATGCCGCGCGCATGCGGATCCCAGTAAGGCGCGCCGAGCCCGGTGAAGGCAGGCACGAGGAACACGCCGCCCGGGTCGAGCACGCTCGCGGCGAGCTTCTCTATCTCGCTCGAGCTGGAAAAAAACCCGAGCCCGTCGCGCAGCCATTGCACTACCGCGCCGGCGATGAACACGCTGCCCTCGAGCGCGTACTCCCGGTCGCGCGTCTGCGCGCACGCCGTCGAGATCAGCCCGCTCGTCGATGCGACCGCCTTGCCGCCGGTATGGAGCAGCATGAAGCAGCCCGTGCCGTAGGTGTTCTTCGCCATGCCGCTCTCGTGGCATGCCTGGCCGAACAGCGCCGCCTGCTGGTCGCCGGCGATGCCGGCGATGATGAGCGGCTCGCCGAGCACCGCGGCCGGGAGCATGCCGAAGGCGTGCGCCGAAGGATGCACTTCCGGCAGCAGCGCGCGCGGCACGCGCAGCAGGCGCAGCAGCTCCTCATCCCAATCGCCGCTGTGGATGTTGAAGAGCATCGTGCGCGAAGCGTTGGTGGGATCGGTGACGTGCGTGCGGTTGCCGGTGAGCTGCCAGACCAGCCAGCTGTCGACCGTGCCGAAGGCGAGCTCGCCGCGCTCGGCGCGCGCGCGCGCCCCGGGCACCTCGTCGAGCAGCCAGGCGAGCTTGGTGCCGCTGAAATAAGGATCGATCACGAGCCCGGTGCGCTCGCGCACCAGGCTCTCCGCGCCCGCCTGGCGCAGATCCTGGCACATCTCGGCGGTGCGCCGGTCCTGCCAGACGATCGCGTTGTGCAGCGGCTCGCCCGTCTGGCGGTCCCAGAGCAGCGTCGTCTCGCGCTGGTTGGTGATGCCGACCGCCATCACATCCTTGACGGCGACGCGCTTCTTCTGGAACACCTCGCGCGCCACGTCGCGCTGGCTGCGCAGAATCTCCTTCGGGTCGTGCTCGACCCAGCCCGGCTCGGGATAGAGCTGGGGAAACTCGCGCTGCGCCATCGCCACCGGAGCGCCCGCCTCGTCGAACAGGATGGCGCGCGAGCTGGTGGTTCCCTGGTCGAGGGCGAGAACGTAGCGCATGGCCTATTCTATTTTTGCGGCAGGCGGCAATACTGCGCCGCGAGCCTTTGGAACGAGGCTGCCGATTGTGCCGCGTCGAACGACGGGCCGAGCTCCTCTTCGAGCAGCGCCGCCACCGGCTCGGCGGCAGAGGCGGCGAGGCGAGCGTCCAGGAACAGCAGCCGCGAGCGGCGGGCGAGGACGTCCTCCACGGTGCGGGCTTTTTAGATGATTTGCTCTATTCTGAACTTGTGTTACGTGATGCTATATCGTATTTCGTTTCTTT
>CAYZFN010000182.1:0-18886 GCA_964477695.1 uncultured Enterobacteriaceae bacterium
GGAGAACACCACCATCATCGACGGCGCAGGTGACAAGAAGTCGATCGAGGCGCGGGTCAAGCAGATCCGCGTGCAGATCGACGAGGCGACCAGCGATTACGACAAGGAGAAGCTGCAGGAGCGCGTGGCGAAGCTCGCCGGCGGCGTTGCGGTGATCAAGGTCGGTGCCGCCACCGAAGTCGAGATGAAGGAAAAGAAGGCGCGCGTCGAGGACGCGCTGCACGCGACCCGCGCCGCGGTCGAGGAAGGCGTCGTTCCGGGCGGCGGGGTGGCTTTCATCCGCACCAAGCAGGCGCTCGAAGGCAAGCTGAAAGGCGACAACCACGATCAGGAAGCCGGCATCAAGATCGTGATGAAGGCGCTGGAAGAGCCGCTGCGCATCATCGTCGACAACGCGGGCGCCGAGCCCTCGGTGGTGCTGAACAAGGTTCTCGAGAACAAGGGCACCTTCGGCTTCAACGCCCAGACCGAGGAGTACGGTGATCTCGTGCAGCAGGGCGTGATCGACCCGACCAAGGTCACGCGCACGGCGCTGCAGAACGCCGCGTCGGTGGCGAGCCTGATGCTCACGACGGACGCGATGGTGGCCGAGCTGGTCGAGGAGAAGAAGGCCGGCGGCGGGCACTCCCATGGCATGCCCGACATGGGCGGCATGGGCGGGATGGATATGTAATCGCCTGTACCGAAGCAGAAGCAAAGAATGGGGCCCGAGCGATGGGCCCTTTTCTTTTGGACGGTATAATCCGCGCCTTCCCGCCGCACCGTGGACACGGCCAAGTAGCTCAGTTGGTAGAGCAGCGGACTGAAAATCCGTGTGTCGCTGGTTCGATTCCGGCCTTGGCCACCAAATTTGATCCGCATCCGTGACGCCCGAGCTTGGCATTGACAATCCCTATCGCCGCCTGATCGAGGCGGTGAACGATTACGCGATCTTCCTGCTCGATGCGCAAGGCCATGTGGTCACGTGGAACGCCGGCGCCGAGCGCATCAAGGGCTATCGCGGCGAGGAAATCATCGGCCAGCATTTCTCGCGCTTCTATCCGCGCGAGGCGGTCGAGCGGCGTTGGCCGCAGCAGGAGCTCGAGCTCGCCGCGGCGCGCGGCCGCTTCGAGGACGAGGGGTGGCGGGTGCGCAAGGACGGCAGCCTCTTCTGGGCGAGCGTGGTGATCACCGCGCTGCGCGACGAGCGCGGCGATCTGCACGGCTTCGGCAAGATCACGCGCGACCTCACCGAGCGGCGCCGGCACGAGGAGTCGCTGCGCCAGAGCGAGGAGCGCTTCCGCCTTATGGTCGACGCGGTGAAGGACTACGCGATCTTCATGCTCGATGGCGACGGGCGCGTCGTGAGCTGGAACCCGGGCGCCGAGCGCATCAAGGGCTACGGCGCCGCCGAGATCGTCGGCCAGCACCTGAGCGTGTTCTATCCCGAGGAGGCGCGCCGGCGGCGCTGGCCGGAGCAGCAGCTCGCCGCGGCGCGCGAGCAAGGGCGGGCGGAAGAGGAAAGCCTGCGCGTGCGCAAGGACGGCAGCACGTTCTGGGCGCATGTCGTCATGACGCCGGTGCGCGACGCCACCGGCGCGCTGCGCGGCTACGCGATGGTGGTGCGCGACCTCACCGACCGCAAGCGCATCGAGGCTCTCGAGAAAGCGGAACGGCAGAGCAACGAGTTCCTCGCCATGCTCGCGCACGAGCTGCGCAACCCGCTCGCCCCGATCAGCAACGCGCTGAGCCTGCTGGCGCGCAAGCCGACCAGCGATCCGGCGGAGCTCTGGGTGCGCGAGGTGCTGCAGCGCCAGACCGGGCAGATGACGCGCCTGGTCGACGACCTGCTCGACGTAAGCCGCATCACGCGCGCTGCGGTGGTGCTCGACAAGAAACCGGTCGACGTGCGCAGCATCGTGCGCAACGCGGCCGACGCGTCGCGCCAATGGTTCGACGAGCGCGCGCATGCATTCGAGACCGCGCTGCCCGAGGAGCGGCTGGTCGTCGAGGCGGACGAGGTGCGGCTCAACCAGGTGGTGCAGAATCTGCTGCACAACGCCGCCAAGTACACGCCGCGCGGCGGCCGCGTCGGGCTGAGCGTGACGCGCGATGCCGGCCAGGCGGTCGTCCGCGTGCGCGACAGCGGTATCGGCATGAGTCCGGAGTTGCTGACCTCGGCTTTCGATCTGTTCCGCCAGGGCAGCCAGGGCCTCGAGCGAAGCCAGGGCGGTCTGGGCGTCGGACTCACGCTGGTGCAACGGCTCGTCACGCTGCACGGCGGAACCGTGCAGGCGTTGAGCGAGGGGCCGGGCCAGGGAAGCGAGTTCGTCGTGCGCCTGCCGCTGCGCGAGGAGCCGGCAATCGTGCGCGAGGCGCCAGCGCCGCGGCCGGGACGCACGGAGGCGTGCGGGCCGGCGCGGCGCATCCTGCTCGTCGACGACAACCAGGATGCCGCGCAGGCGCTGCGCCTGCTGCTCGAGGCCGACGGGCACGAGGTGCGGGTCGCCGCGGACGGCGCGAGCGGCCTCGAGCTCGCGCGCACCTACCGGCCGGAAGTCGTGCTGCTCGACATCGGGCTGCCGAAGATGGACGGCTACGAGTTGGCGCGCCGTATCCGCGCCGATGCCGCGCTGCAGGGCACGGTGCTCGTCGCGGTGACCGGCTACGGGCAGATGCACGATCGCGCGCGCGCATCCGCCTCGGGCTTCCACCATCACCTGGTGAAGCCGGTCGAATACCGCGACCTGCAGGAAGTGCTGCGCGCCGCCTTCTAGGCGGCGCGCTCGGCGATCAGTACCACGTTCGAGCCGCCGAAGGCGAACGAATTAGACATCACCGCTCGCAGCGGCGCGACGCGCTCGGCGCGTAATGCGACATGCCGCACCGCGCAAGCCGGATCGGGATCATCGAGGAATGCGGTCGGCGGCAGCACCCCGCGCTCGAGAGCGAGCAGCGCTGCGGCGAACTCGAGCGCGCCTGCGCCGCCCAGCAAATGGCCGTGCATGGACTTCGTGGAGCTGACCGGAATCTCTTTCGCCGCGGCACCGAAGACCGCGTTGATCGCTTCGCATTCGACGACATCGCCCACCGCGGTGGCGGTGCCGTGCGCGTTGATGTAGCCGATCGCGCTCGGCTCGAGCCGCGCTTGCTGCAGCGCTTCGCACATCGCGCGCACCTGCCCGTCGCGGTCCGGGCGCGAGATATGTGTGGCGTCGCACGTGTTGCCATAGCCCGTGATGAGCGCGTGAATGGTCGCCCCCCGCGCGCGCGCCCGCGCCTCGTCCTCGAGGACGAAGGCGGCCGCGCCCTCGCCGAGCACGAGGCCCGCGCGGCGCCGGTCGAAGGGCTTGCAGCTCGCCGCAGCATCCGCCGGGTCGGCAGGCGCGAGGGTACGCAAGGCTTGCCATGCGAGCAGCGTCGCGGGCGTGAGCAGCGCCTCGGAGCCGCCGGCGATCATCGCGTCGGCGCGGCCGCTGGCGATCACGTGCGCCGCTTCGCCCAGCGCCATCGCCGAGGAGGAGCAGGCGGTCGCGAAATTAGCGAACGGGCCGCGCAGACGGTGGCGCAAGGCGACCGCCGCCGCCGCGGCGTTGCTCATGGCCATCACCACGGTGAGCGGCCGCGCACGCCACTCGCCCTTGCCGTAGATCTGCTGGTAGGCCGCCTCGAGCGTGTGTGCACCGCCCAGGCCGGTACCCCAGTACAGGCCGATGCGTGCCGGGTTTTCGATCGCGAGCGTCGCGCCGGAAATCGCCTGGCCCGCGGCGGCAAGGGCGAACTGCGCCACGCGATCGAGGTTCGCGCCTTCGCCATCGGCGAGGTGGTTCGCGGGATTCCAGTCGATGAGCGCGCCGACCTGTGCACCGGAGCCCTGTGCCACTTCAGCGGGCAGACGGCGCACCCCGGAGCGCGCTTCGGCGAGCGATGTGTAGAACTGCTCGACGCTCAGGCCGAGCGGCGAGACCACCCCGGCACCGGTCACCGCGACCCGGCGTTCGCGCATCACGGCCTCAGGAGCGCGCGCTCAGCCCTTGCCTGCCGCGGCGAGCGCCGAAGCGACGTGGTGCTCGAGGTCGCCGAGCGTCTTGATGCCCTTCAGATCCTCGTCGGAAACACTGACGCCGAACTCTTCCTCGACCTTGAACATGAACTCGATGAAGGACAACGAATCGATGCCGAGCGTATCGAGCGGCGCCTTCGGATCGAGCTTGTCCGGCGCGAGCGAGAACTCCTTGGCAGCGAGCTGCTTGATGCGCGCGAGCGTGTCCATGCCTGGGGATTATATTCTGCTAAGCCTTATAATCTGCGGTCTTAGCGTCGCTTGATGGTGCCTTAGCGGGTGATGGGACTGTTCGCTCTCGGGCTGAATCACCAGACCGCACCGCTTGCGGTTCGCGAGCGCGTAGTCTTTCACGTCGAGCGGCTGCGCGATGCGTTGACCGACCTCAAGCGCAGCCTCGCCCGCGAGGCCGCGATCCTGTCGACCTGCAACCGCACCGAGCTCTACGTGGCGGGCGAGCAGCCCGACGCGCTTGCCCAGTGGCTCGCGCAATACCACCACCTGCAGCCCGACGGCTTGCAACCCTATCTTTACACGCTGCCGAGGGATCAGGCCGTTCGCCATGCCTTCCGCGTGGCCTCCGGGCTCGATTCCATGGTCCTCGGCGAGCCGCAGATCCTCGGCCAGATGAAGGAAGCGGCGCGCGCCGCCCAGTCGGCGGGCACGCTCGGCACGGTGCTGCACAAGCTGTTCCAGCGCTCGTTCGCCGTGGCGAAGGAAGTGCGCACCACGACCCGCATCGGCGCCTCGAGCGTGTCGATGGCGGCGGCCGCGGTGAAGCTCGCGGCGCGCATCTTTCCGAGCCTCAAGGACCAGCGCGTGCTCTTTATCGGCGCGGGCGAGATGATCGAGCTTTGCGCGACGCATTTCGCCGCGCAGGCGCCGGCGCGCCTCACGGTGGCGAACCGCACCCTCGAGCGCGCGCAGCGGCTTGCGGCGCGATTCAACGGCACGGCGATCGAGCTGCGCTCGCTGGCCGAGCACCTGCACGAGCACGACGTGATCGTCTCGTGCACCGCCTCGTCGCTGCCGATCCTCGGCAAGGGGCTGGTGGAGCGCGCGCTGCGCGCGCGGCGACGCCGGCCGATCTTCATGGTCGACCTCGGCGTGCCGCGCGATGTCGAGCAGGAAGCGGGCGACCTCGACGATGTATTCCTCTATACGGTGGACGACCTCGCCGAGATGGTGAGCGCCAACCTCGATGCCCGCCGCTCGGCGGTCGAGCAGGCCGAAGCGATCATCGAGACCCAGGTCGGCCAGTTCATGCACTGGATGGAGGCGCGCTCGAGCGTGCCCCTGATCCGCAGCCTGCGCGAGCGCGCCGAGGATGCCCGGCGCCACGAGCTTGAGCGGGCGCGCCGCCTGCTTGCGCGGGGAGAGGACCCGGCCAAGGTACTCGACGCCCTTTCCCATGGACTCGCGAACAAGCTCATGCACGCCCCCACGCAGGCGCTGAACGACGCCACCGCCGAAGAGCGCCAGTCGCTCGCCGAGATCCTCGCCCGCCTGTATCGCATCCCCTGAGACCGCGCGTTCCGTGAAAGCAACGCTCCGCTCGAAGCTCGACAGTCTCGTCGCGCGCCGCGAAACGCTGAACCGCCTGCTCGCCGCGGAGGACGCGACGCGCAATCTCGAGCAGTTCCGCAACCTGTCGCGTGAGCACGCCGAGCTGTCGGGCGTCATCGGGCTCTACGAGCAGTACCGCCAGGCCGAAGGCGATGCCGAGGCGGCCCGCGAGCTGGCGCTGGCGGACGAGCTCAAAGGCGCGCAGGCCAGCATGGAGCGGCTCGAGGCCGAGCTGCAGAAAGCCTTGCTGCCCAAGGACCCGAACGACGAGCGCAACCTTTTTCTCGAGGTGCGCGCCGGGACGGGCGGCGACGAGTCGGCGCTGTTCGCCGGCGACCTGCTGCGCATGTATCTGCGCTACGCGGAGCGCAAGGGGTGGCAGGTGGAGCTCATTTCGGAAAGCGCAGCCGAGCTGGGCGGCTACAAGGAGGCGATCGTGCGCATCGCCGGGCAGGGCGCGTACTCGCGGCTCAAGTTCGAGTCGGGCGGCCACCGCGTGCAGCGCGTGCCGCAGACCGAGGCGCAGGGCCGCATTCATACCTCGGCGTGCACGGTCGCCGTCCTGCCCGAGGCCGACGCGGTGAACGACGTGGTGCTCAACCCCGCGGAGCTGCGTATCGACACGTTCCGCGCCTCGGGTGCCGGTGGACAGCACGTCAACAAGACCGAGTCGGCGATCCGCGTCACGCACCTGCCGACCGGCATCGTCGTCGAATGCCAGGACTCGCGCTCGCAGCACAAGAACCGGGAAAAGGCGCTCGGCGTGCTCGCGGCGCGCATCCGCGACAAGCAGCAGCGCGAGCAGCAGGCGAAGACGGCCTCGGCGCGCAAGTCGCTCATCGGCTCGGGCGACCGCTCCGAGCGCATCCGCACCTACAATTTTCCGCAGGGCCGCGTGACCGACCACCGCATCAACCTGACGCTCTACAAGATCGACCGCATCATGGACGGAGAGCTCGACGAGCTGATCGATGGGCTCGCCGCCGAGCACCAGACCGAGCAGCTGGCGCAGCTCGCTGAAGAAGCCGCTTGACCGTCGAGCAGGCCTTGCGCGCGAGCGGAATGGACGCGCGCGAGGCGCGCTTGCTGCTTGCGCATGCGCTGCAATCGACCGAGGCCGCGCTGCTGGCGTTTCCGGAAAGGGAAATCTCCGGGGCGCTCGCCGCCGCGTTCGACGCGCTCGTGCAAAGACGCAAGGCCGGCGAGCCGCTGGCCTACCTGGTCGGCGAGAAAGAGTTCTACGGGCTCGCGCTTTTCGTGACACCGGCGGTGCTCATTCCGCGACCCGAGAGCGAGCTTCTGGTCGAGCTCGCGCTCGCGCGGCCGTTCTCGTCGCTCGCCGATCTCGGCACGGGCTGCGGCGCGGTGGCGCTCGCGATCAAGAAGCAGCGCGCCGAGGCGCGCGTCGTGGCGGTGGATGCAAGCGCCGCGGCGCTCGACGTGGCACGGCGCAATGCGGCCCGCCATGCGCTCGAGGTCGAATTTCGCCTCGGCCACTGGCTGCGGCCGCTAGCCGGCGAAACGTTCGAACTGATCGTCGCCAACCCGCCCTACGTGGCGGCGGGCGACCCGCATCTCGCGGCTCTCGCCTGCGAGCCGCCCACCGCCCTGATCTCCGGCGCGGACGGGCTCGAAGCCATTCGCGAGATCGTCTCCGCAGCTCCCGCTCACCTCGTTCCCGGCGGCGCATTGCTCCTCGAGCACGGCGTCGGCCAGGACGCCACGGTCAGGCGGCTACTGCAGGCGGCGGGTCTTGAAGAACCCCGAACCTGGCCCGATCTGGCAGGTATTCCCCGGGTTTCGGGGGCGACGCGGTAAAATCATCCCCATGGACATCAAACAGCGAATCAAGGAGCAGGTCACCGGCGCGCCGGTTGTGCTCTACATGAAGGGCACGCCGCAGATGCCGCAGTGCGGCTTCTCCGCGATGGCGGTGCAGGTGCTGAATGCCTGCGGCGTACGCGAATTCCAGAGCTTCAACGTGCTCGCCGATGCGGAGATCCGCCAGGGCATCAAGGAGTACGCCAACTGGCCGACCATCCCCCAGCTCTACGTCAACGGCGAGTTCATCGGCGGCTCCGACATCATGCGCGAGATGTATCAGTCGGGCGAGCTGCAGAAGCTGCTAGAGACCGTCCAGCAGAAGGCGTAACGTCGCGCGCACCTGCCCGGCATAGCAGCCGCCGGTCGTTCAACCCGATGTCAGCCGGGTGTTGGCGAGGTTCAGGCGCTCGACCAGGATGCCAATGAAGGCACGGTCGAACTTGCTGCGGCACGCGATGCTCGCCTGCTCGAGGTCGGCGACGCGCATGCGCAGGATGCGCGAGTCGGCGCTCGCGATGACGCTCGCGCCGCGGGCGTGGCCGTTCACCGAGAGGTAGGCCATCTCGCCGAAGCATTCGCCGGGGCCGAGCACCGAGAGCAGCTTCTTGTTCTTCGTGACGCGCACTTCGCCGTCGAGCACGACGCAGAAGAAATCGCCCGCGTGGCCTTCCTGGATGAGCGGGGTACCGGCGCGCACCCGCTCCCACTGCCCGCGCTCGACGACCTCCCACAGCTCCGGATCGGCGAACGAGTGGAAGAAGCGCATGGAGCGCAGCGCGGCGAACCGGTCGGCGTCGCCGGCGAGCTCGCGCGCACCTTGCCCGAGCCCGGCGCGCAGCGCCTCGATCAAATCGGCGGCGAACTCGTCGCCGCTGTGATAGCGGCGCGCGGCTTCCTTCTGCATCGCCCGGCGCACGATCCGGTCGAGCGAGGCGGGCACCTCGGGCCGATGGCTCGAAGGCGGCGGCGCGTCGGTCTGGGTGATCTGGTAGATCATGCTGAACTTGTTGGTGCCGCGATACGGCAGCGTGCCGGCGAGCATCTGGTACATCACCACGCCGAGCGAATAGAGATCGGTGCGATGGTCGACGATCTCTTCGCGGATCTGCTCGGGCGACATGTAGGCCGGCGAGCCGACGCCGGTGATCTGGGTGGTCTCGGCGCCGACGTTGAGTGCCAGGCCGAAATCGCTGATGCGCACGTCGGTCGGCGTCGTCGCATACAGGATGTTGCCGGGCTTGATGTCGCGGTGCGTGACGCCTTGCATGTGCGCGTACGCGAGCGCGCGGGTGCACTTGAAGATGATCTCCACGACCTCGGGGACGGTGAGCAGCTCCTTCGCATTGCAGAAGCGCTCCATCGTCCCGCCAGGAACGTATTCCATGACGATGTAGCCCGAGTCCTCGCCGATGCCCGCGTCGTAGATCTGGCAGATGTGGGGATGCTCGAGCTTTCCCGCGAGCGAGGCTTCGGTGAAGAAAAGCTTGCGGAACAGGCGCCCGCGCACCGGGTCGCGCAGGGCCTCGGGAAAGATGCGCTTCACCGCGACCTCGCGGCCGCGGAACGGGTCCTGGCACAGGAAAACCTCGGACGTCGCGCCTTCGCCGAGCTTGCGAACGATCGGGTAGTTGGCGACGTGTTCCACTACCGCGCCAGACGCTTGCGGGCGCGTGCGACGGCCCGGCGAACGGCCGCCGGCGCCGTGCCTCCGGGATGGTTGCGCGCCGCGAGCGAGCCCTCTGGGGTGAGCACCCGCTTCACATCGGGGCGGATCTTGGCGGAGAAGCGCCTGAGCGTGGCGAGCGGCAGCGCGGCGAGGTCGGTACCGAGCCGTTCGGCTTCGCGCACGGCCCGCGAGACCACCTCGTGCGCATTGCGAAACGGTGTGCCTTTGCGCACCAGGTAATCGGCGAGATCGGTGGCGGTCGCGTGTCCCTCGGCGAGCGCGGCGCGCATCGCCTGCGGAACCGGCTCGAGTCCGCGTACCAGGCCGGCGAAGACCGCGACGCTGTCCTTCACGGTATCCACCGCGTCGAAAAGCGGCGGCTTGTCTTCCTGGTTGTCCTTGTTGTAGGCGAGCGGCTGCGCCTTCATGAGGGTGAGCAGCGCGACCAGGCCGCCGATCACGCGCGCGCTCTTGCCGCGCACGAGCTCAGGCACATCGGGGTTCTTCTTTTGCGGCATGATCGACGAGCCGGTGCAGTAGCCTTCCGGCAGCCGCACGAAGCCGAAGCGCGGGCTCGACCACAGCACCAGCTCCTCGGCGAGGCGCGAGAGATGCACCATGACGAGCGCCGCGCAGGACGCGAATTCGATCGCGAAATCGCGGTCCGACACTGCGTCGAGCGAGTTCTGGCTCACGCCTTCGAAGCCGAGCGCGCGGGCGACGCGGGCGCGATCGACGGGGAAGCTGGTGCCGGCGAGCGCCGCCGAACCGAGGGGCAGCTGGTTGACTCGCACCCGGCATTCCGCGAGGCGCGAGCGGTCCCGTTCCAGCATCTCCACGTAGGCGAGCAGGTGATGGCCGAAAGTGACCGGCTGCGCCACCTGAAGGTGCGTGAAGCCGGGCATCGGCAGCGCGGCGTGGCGCTCTGCCTGGTCGAGCAGCGCACGTTGCAAGTCGCGGATCGAATCGCGAATTTCATCGATTTCGCCGCGCAGCCACAGCCGCAAATCGGTCGCCACCTGGTCGTTGCGCGAGCGCGCGGTATGGAGCCGCTTGCCGGGCTCGCCGACCAGGGCGGTCAGCCGCCGCTCGATGTTGAGGTGCACATCCTCGGCGTCGAGCGACCAGCGGAAGCGGCCGCTCTCGATTTCGCGCCGGATGCGCCCGAGGCCGCGCTCAATCGCCTTAACATCACGCCTCGTCAGGATGCCTTGGGCGGCGAGCATCCTGGCGTGCGCAAGGGAGCCCTCGATGTCCTGCCGGGCGAGGCGCCGGTCGAACCCGACCGACGCGTTGAAGCGCTTCACCCGCTCGTCGAGCGGCTCCTTGAAGCGGCCGGACCAGGGTTGCGGCTTTGCAGCCATGCTCGGAAAATGAGCTTTCGACTACGGTTTAAGACTTGTTCGTAACCATGGCTAGTATAAGGCAAAACGCCTATCCGGACCTTTTGCCGGATTTCCGCAATCTGGCGGTCGTCGCTCGCGTGCTGCTGGCCGTCAACGCGGCCGCGCTGGCCGGCGCGCTGTATTCGATGCCCGAGCTGCCGAGCGCGCTCGAGCATTTCGTGCAATCGGCGGCGTTTCTCGAGCCGCTGCTGCTCATCGAGCTGCTCGTGCTGTTCTCGCTTTCGCCGTGGCTTGCGCGCCTGCCTTATCCGGCGGGGTGCGCCGCCGTGATCGCTCTCGCCGTCGTGCTCGCCGGCCTGTATCACGCCGCGGCGCGCGATCTCGCTCCGGAGGTGTCGCCGAGCCTCGCTCGCACGCTGCTCCTCGCCGGCGCGCTGACCGCGAGCCTGCTCGCCTATTTCCGCCTGTACACCAAGGCGTTTTCGCCGGCGCTGGCCGAGGCGCGGCTGCAGGCGCTGCAGGCGCGTATCCGGCCGCATTTTCTCTTCAACAGCCTGAACGCCGTGCTGGCGCTCATCCGCCGCGATCCGAAGCGCGCCGAGCGCTCGCTCGAGGATCTCGCGGACCTCTTTCGCACGCTCATGTCCGACGCGCGGCAGTTCGTGCGGCTGGCCGACGAGATCGCGCTGCTCGAGCGCTACGCCGAGATCGAGCACCTGCGGCTCGGCGACCGGCTGCGCATTACCTGGGAGCTCGACCAGGCGCCGCCCGACGCGCTGCTGCCCTCGCTCGTGCTGCAGCCGCTGCTTGAGAATGCGATCTACCACGGCGTCGAGCCCGGCACCACGGCGGGCGACGTGCTGGTGCAGATCGAGCGGCGCGGCGACCGGGTGCACGCGGTAATCGAGAACCCCTACATCGAGGCCGAGCAGCGGCGCGCCGGCAACCGCATGGCGCTCGACAACGTGCGCGAGCGGCTGGCGCTGTTCTTCGACGCGGAGGCGAGGCTCGACGCCCGGCCGCTCGGCAATCGCTTCCGCATCGACATCGAGATCCCCTACCGGGCGGCGAGGGCATGATGCGCATCTTCATCGCGGACGACGAAGCGCTCGCGCGCGAGCGCCTGAAGGCGTTGCTCGAGGACATGGCGGCGGAGCTCCAGACGAGCGTGGTCGGCGAGGCGAAAAACGGCCTGGAGGCGCTCGAGGCGCTGCCGGCGAGCGGCGCGGATGTCGTGCTGCTCGACATCCAGATGCCCGGCATGGGCGGGCTCGAGCTCGCGCGCCATCTCGCCGGGCTGGAGCGTGCGCCGGCGGTAGTGTTCGTCACCGCGCACGATCGTCACGCCGTGGAGGCCTTCGAGCTCAACGCGCTCGACTACCTGCTGAAGCCGGTGCGCGCCGAGCGGCTCGCCGCGGCGCTGCGCAAGGCCGCCGCCTCGGGTCCGACCGGCCGCGAGCAGCTCGCGCGGGCCGCGCATGCACCTCGTGAGTACCTCTCGGTCGTCGAGCGAAGCCGCATCGTGCTGGTGCCGGTGCGCGACATACTTTTCCTGCGCGCCGAACAGAAGTACGTCACCGTGCGCACGCGCGAGCGCGAGCACCTCGTGGAGGAATCGCTGGTGGCGCTGGAAAAGGAGTTCAGCGAGCCGTTCGTGCGCATCCACCGCAATTGCCTGGTCGCGCGCGCCGCCATCCGCGGTTTCGAGCGCGCCTCGGGCAGCGATGAGGCGCACTGGCAGGTGGTCGTGGACGGCTTGGCGGAGAGGCTGCCGGTGAGCCGGCGGCAATGGCCACTGGTGCGCGAGCAAATAGCCGCGAAATGAGCGCCAGCGAGCCATGAAGCGCCTGGTCATCGCCACGCGGCAGAGCCGGCTCGCCCTTTGGCAGGCCGAGCACATCGCGACTCGGCTGCGCGCCGCCCATCCTGGCCTCGCAGTCGAGCTCCTGCCCATGACCACCCGCGGCGACGAGCTGCTCGACCGGCGGCTCGACCAGGTGGGCGGCAAGGGCCTATTCGTCAAGGAGCTCGAGCTCGCCATCGACGCCGGGCGCGCCGACCTTGCGGTGCACTCGATGAAGGATGTGCCCGCCGAGCTGCCGCCCGGCTTCGCGCTTGCGGCCATCACCGCGCGTGAGGACCCGCGCGACGCGCTGGTGTCGAACCGCTACGCCGACCTGCGCGACATGCCGGCCGGCGCGAGCGTCGGCACGTCGAGCCTGCGGCGCGCCGCGCAGCTCATGGAGCGCCATCCGCGTCTCCTGGTGCGCATGCTGCGAGGCAACGTCGACACCCGCCTCGCGAAGCTGGATCGCGGCGAATGCGATGCCGCGGTCCTGGCCGCGGCAGGCCTGGTGCGCCTGGGCCTCGAGAGTCGCATACGCGCAAGGCTCTCCACGGAAGAGAGCCTGCCCGCGCCCGGGCAGGGAGCCCTCGGCATCGAATGCCTTACCGCGCGCGCCGATGTACGCGCGGCGCTCGAGCCGCTCGCCGATCGGGCCGCTGCGCTCTGCGTGCGCGCGGAGCGCGCCGTTAGCCGCGCCCTCGGCGGAAGCTGCACGCTTCCGCTCGGCGCTTATGCCGAATTCTCGCGCGAACGGCTCACCCTTCGCGCTCTCGTCGCCTCGGCGGACGGGCGCCGCGTGCTGCGCACGAGCGCGCAGGGCGTCGACCCGGAGGCGGTCGGCGCCGCGGCGGCCGAGACGCTGCGCGCGCAAGGTGCCGACGAGATCCTGCGCAAAATAGCCTCGCAATGAGCCTCGCCGGCCGCGGCGTGCTGGTGACGCGGCCCGCCGGCATGGCCGGGCCGCTGGCCGAGCGCATCGAGCGCGCCGGCGGCCGGGCGATCGTCTTCCCGGCGATCGAGATCGCCGAGCTGCCCCGCCCCGCGGCCTTCGATCGCCTCGGCGAGTTCTCGCTGGCCATCTTCATCAGCCCTAGCGCAGTGAAGCGCGCTTTGGCCGGCGTCCATTGGCCGCCGGACCTCGCGGTTGCCGCCGTGGGCGAGGGCACGCGCCGGGCGCTCGAGCGCGCCGGCGTAGCGCCCGTGCTTGCACCGCGCGACGGCGCCGACAGCGAAGCGCTTCTCGCGCTCCCGGAGCTCGCCCGCTTTTCCGGCCGGCGCGTGCTCATCGTGCGAGGCGAGGGCGGACGTGAGCTGCTCGCGCACGCGCTAGCGGCGCGCGGTTGCCAGGTCGAGCTTGCCGAGTGCTATCGGCGGGTGCGTCCCACGGCCGATGCGGCGCCGCTGCTCGCCGACTGGCAGGCCGGTAAAGTCGATGCGGTCACCGTGTTTTCCAGCGAGGCGCTCGATAACCTGCTCGCGCTGCTGGGCGACGCGCCGTTGCGTCGCACGCCGCTTTTCGTCTCGCATCCGCGGGTCGCCGAGCACGCCGCAAGCCGCGGGCTCGCGGCGCTCGTCGCCGGCACCGGCGATGAGCACATGGTGGAGCGGCTGGTAGCATATTTTCATGAGCGAAACTGAACAACCGCCGTCGGCGTCGGCACCGCGCACGCGCACCTCGGTGCTCGCGCTCGTCGCCGTGCTGCTGGTCGCGACGCTCGCGGCGCTGTTCTGGCTCGATGCGCGCAGCCGCATCGCCAACACCGAGGAGCAGATCGCAAGGCGGCTGCGCGACATCGAATCGGATGCGCACGACGCGCGCTCAGTGGCGCGCCAGTCGCAGGAGTCGCTGCGCGAGACGCAGGTGCGCGTGACTCAGCTCGAGTCGCGCCTTGCCGAGTCGCAAAGCCAGCAGCTCGCCCTCGAGGCGCTCTACCAGGAGCTCTCGCGCAACCGCGACGAGTGGCAGCTCGCCGAAATCGAGCAGATCCTGGCCATCGCTTCGCAGCAGCTGCAGCTCGCGGGCAACGTGCGCGCGGCGCTGCTTGCTTTGCAGCTCGCCGAGCAGCGCCTCGCGCGCGCCGACCGGCCGCAGTTCCTGCCGATCCGCCGCGCGCTCGCGCGCGACATCGAGCGCCTCAAAGCGGCGCCGGCGGTGGACCTGCCCGGGATGAGCCTGCGCATCGAGAACCTGATCGCCAGCGTCGATTCGCTGCCGCTCGCGTATGACGAGCGGGCCGAGGCCGGCGCGCAGCCCAAGCCCGGCGCGGCGGAAGACGCCGGCGTCCTCGCCCGGCTCGGCGGCGAAGTGTGGCGCGAGCTGTCGCAGCTCATCGTGGTACGCCGGATCGGAGCCAACGAGCCGCCGTTGCTGCCGCCTTCGCAGGCGTACTTTGCCCGCGAGAATCTGCGGCTGCGCCTGCTCAATGCACGTGCGTCGCTCCTCGTCCGCGACGAGGCCGGCTACCGTGAGGACCTGCGTGCGGCCAGCGTCTGGATCCAGCGCTATTTCGATCCGCGCTCCAAGCGCACCGCGGACGCGCTCGCGCAGCTCAAGCAGCTCTCCGCCGCGTCGCTCAGCTTCGAGATGCCGACCATCACCGAAAGCCTGGACGCCGTGCGCGGATACAAGTCGCGCCGCGAGCGAAGCTCGGGATGAAATCGCTTTTCTGGCTGGTGGCGGTGTTCGCCGCTGCCGTGGCGCTCGTTCTGCTCGGTCGCTTCGATACCGGCTACGCGCTGTTCATCTATCCGCCGTACCGCATCGAAGTTTCGATGATGTTCTTCGCCATCGTGGCGCTCTGCACTTTCGCCTTGGGGTATGCCGGCCTGCGCCTGCTCGGCCAGGTGCTCGGGCTGCCTTCGAGCGTGCGCGCCTACCGGGCGCGCCGGCGGCGCGAGCGCGCGCACGCCGCTCTCGCGGCCGCGCTGCAGGCCTATTACGAAGGGCGCTATGCGCGCTCCGAGAAGCAGGCGTCGCTCGCTTTCGAGGCCGGTCCGTCGCCCGGCGTGGCCGCGCTGCTCGCCGCGCGCGCCGCGCACCAGATGCGCGATTTCGAGCGCCGCGACCGCTGGCTCGACCGCGCCGACGCCGCGGGCGACTCGCTCAAGGCGGCGCGCCTCGTGAGCCGCGCCGAGCTGGCGCTCGAAGAGCGCGACTTCGGCGCCGCACGCGATGCGCTGCGCAAGCTGCAGGACACCGGGCCGCGCCATATCGCAGCGACCCGCCTGCTGCTGCGCGCGGAGCGGGGCGCGGGCGCTTGGGACGAAGTGCTGCGCCTCGCCGGCCAGCTGCTCAAGCGCGACGCGATCGCGCCCGCGGTTGCCGAGGAATACAAGCTGCAGGCGACCATCGAGCTCCTGCAACGCTCCGCGGACGACAGCGGCGGCTTCGAGCGGCGCTGGCGCGCCGTGTCGGCCCGCGACCAAGTGCAGCCGCGCGTCGCCGCCGCGGCCGCGCGCCACGCGACCGCGCTCGGCGAGGACGCCCTCGCGCGCGAGATCCTGGAGAAGGCCCTCGCCGCGGAATGGAGCTCTCGGCTCGTCGCGCTTTACGGCGAGCTGCCGGCGGGCCTGGATGCCGCCACGCGCGCCGAGGCTGCGCGCGTACGCATTGAGCGCGCCGAGCGCTGGCTGCTCGACCACGAGCGCGATCCCGACCTGCTCGCCGTGCTGGGACGCCTGTGCGCGCAGGCCGAGCTTTGGGGCAAAGCGAGGAGCTTCCTCGAAGCAAGCCTGTCGTTCGAAGAATCGCGCGCCGCGCGCCTCGAGCTCGCGCGCCTGGAAGAGCACCTCGGCAAGAGCGACGAAGCGCAGCGCCACTACCGCCGCGCCGCCGAATTACCCTAAATCAGGGACGGACCACAAATATCGAACGCGGGGGCTGCGAGCGTTGAGGTGAGGCAAGCTTGGCCATCGCCTTTGAATATGCCGTGTTCAGGGACTTATTCATCGTCGGCGATAACGATCGCAGAGCGATCAGAAGAAGCAGGGACAGCCTGGCAGCAGTAGGACGATACGTCGGCGGCAACATAAACGTGGTCTGTCCCTGATTTTCTAAAGCCAGTCGCGGGGCTTCAGGAAATCGGTGTAGAGCTTTTCCTCGGCAGAGCCGGGCTCGGGCTTCCAGTCGTAGCGCCACTCGGCGCGCGGCGGCATGGAGACGAGGATCGATTCCGTACGGCCGCCCGATTGCAGACCGAAAAGCGTGCCGCGGTCGTACACGAGATTGAACTCGACGTAGCGCGCGCGGCGATAGGCCTGGAAGGCGCGCTCGCGCTCGCCATAGCCGAGGTCCTTGCGCCGCTCGACGATCGGCCGATACGCGGGCAGGAAATGCTCGGCCACGGAGCGGACCAGCGCGAAGGAGAAATCGAAATCGCGCTCTGCCAGGTCGTCGAAGAAGATGCCCCCGACGCCGCGTGCCTCGCCGCGATGGCGCAGGTGGAAGTATTCGTCGCACCAGCGCTTGAAGCGCGGATAGTAAGCGGCGCCGAACGGCGCGAGCGCGTCGCGGCATGCGCCGTGGAAGTGGCGTGCGTCGTCGGCGAAGCCGTAGTACGGCGTGAGATCCATGCCGCCGCCGAACCACCACACCGGATTCGCGTCCAGCGTGGCAAAGAAGCGCACGTTGAGATGAACCGTCGGGCAATAAGGGTTGCGCGGGTGCAGCACCAGCGAGAGGCCAATCGCCTCGTAGCGTCGCCCCGCAAGCTGCGGCCGCACGGCGCTGGCCGAAGGCGGAAGACGCTCGCCTTGCACGCGCGAGAGGTTCACCCCGCCGCGCTCGAGCACGCGGCCGTCCTCGATCACGCGCGTGATGCCGCCGCCGCCTTCCGGGCGCGTCCAGGCGTCGCGCCGAAAGCGTCCGCCGTCGAGCGCTTCAAGAGCGGCCACGATCTCCTCCTGCAGCCGGCCGAGAAAGTCGTGGACCGTCTGGGCGTTCACGCGGGGCGCTTCTTGCTGAGCGCGCGGTGGCCGATGTCGCGCCGGTACTGCATGCCGTCGAAGCGGATGCGGTCCACCACCTCGTAGGCGCGGCTGCGCGCCATGCGGATCGAATCGCCGAGCGCGGTAACGCACAGCACGCGACCCCCGCTGGTGAGGAGCCGCCCGCTCTCCAGGCGCGTGCCGGCCTGGAACACGCGGCAGTCTTCCGCGGGCTTGGGCAGGCCGTCGATCGCGTCCCCCTTGCGCGGCTCGTCCGGGTAGCCGGCCGCGGCAAGCACCACGCCGAGCGCTGCGCGCCGGTCCCAGTCGGCAGAAGCGCCATCGAGCGCGCCGGCGAGCGCGTGCTCGATGAGTTCGAGCAGGTCGGACTTGAGCCGCAGCAGGATGGGCTGGGTCTCCGGATCGCCGAGCCGGCAGTTGAATTCCAGCGTGCGCGGGTTCCCCGCCGCATCGATCATGAGCCCGGCATAGAGGAAGCCGACGTACGGGATGCCATCTTTCGCCATGCCCTGCACGGCGGGCAGCACGATCTCCCGCATGACGCGGGCATGGATCTTGGGCGTTACTACGGGCGCGGGCGAGTAGGCCCCCATGCCGCCGGTGTTGGGTCCGGTGTCGCCGTCGCGCAGGCGCTTATGGTCCTGGCTCGTCGCGAGCGGCAGCACGTGCGTGCCGTCCGACATGACTATGAAGCTCGCTTCGTCGCCCGGCAGGAACTGCTCGACCACGACGCGTGCGCCGGCCTCGCCCAGGCTGCGCGCGCCGAGCATAGCGTCGATCGCGCGGTGCGCCTCTTCGCGCGTCGTCGCGACGACCACGCCTTTGCCGGCGGCAAGGCCGTCCGCCTTGACGACGATCGGCGCGCCTTCGCGCTCGACGTAGGCCTTCGCTTCGGCTGCATGGGTAAAGGTAGCGTGACGCGCAGTGGGCAATCCATGGCGCGCCATGAAGCTCTTGGCGAAATCCTTCGACGACTCGAGCTGCGCCGCGGCGCGCGTCGGCCCGAAAATGCGCAGGCCGGCCGCCTGGAACTCGTCGACCACGCCGAGCGCGAGCGGTGCCTCCGGGCCGACCACAGTGAGCGCGATGGCTTCCTTGCGGCAGAAGTCGATAAGGCGCGGGATCTCGGTGATGGCGGCGTTCTCCACACCGTTCTCGCTCGCGGTGCCGCCGTTGCCCGGCGCGACATAGACCTTCTGCACGCGCGGGCTGTGCGCGAGCTTCCAGGCGAGGGCATGTTCGCGGCCGCCGGAGCCGATGACGAGCAGCTTCATCAGTGCCTGAAGTTGCGCATTTAATGCCGAAAATGACGCACGCCGGTGAACACCATTGCGATGCCGTGCTCGTCGGCAGCGGCGATGACCTCCTCGTCGCGCACACTGCCGCCGGGCTGGATGACCGCCGCCGCGCCCGCTTCGGCGAGGACGTCGACGCCGTCGCGGAAGGGAAAAAACGCATCCGACGCGACGACCGATCCGCTGAGCGACAGCTTCGCCGCGTCTGCCTTCAGGCAAGCGATGCGCACGCTGTCGACGCGGCTCATCTGCCCCGCGCCGACGCCGAGCGTCATGGCGTCGCGGCAGAAGACGATGGCGTTGGATTTCACGAACTTGGCGACGCGCCAGGCGAACAGCAGGTCCGTCCACTGG
>CAYZFN010000183.1:0-5589 GCA_964477695.1 uncultured Enterobacteriaceae bacterium
TCAGCGTGCGGGCGCTCTTTTCCTCGAGCAGGACGTCGCGCCGGCCGGAGAACTCGGTGACCGCGTGGGCGATGGCATCGTCCAGGCAGCGGTTGAGGGTGCGGAATTCGTCGACGCCGATCGGCGCGCAGCGCTCGAACGCGAGGTCGGTGACGGCCTGGCAAAGATCGCCATAGTCGTGCACCACCTGGTCGACCGTGAAGCCGTGCTCGAGCAGCTCGACCCCGTGCCGCGCGGCGGTGGCGCCGAGCTCGGAGGACACCTTGCAGCTTTGCGTCGAATCGGGCGGGCGGTCGAGCCGCAGCATCGTGATGAGCTGGTCGAGGAACAGCGGTATGCCGTGCTCGAGCTCGGCGCCGCGCGGCGCCGGCACGGGCCGCTGCGCAACCTTGGAGCTGCAGCGGGCGACCAGCTCGGCGCGATTATCGGCGAGGAATTGGTGGAGCATGGGAAGGACACCGTACGCCGCCGGGCAACATCGGTATGTTCGCTAGCTGACACAACGCGCCGAACGGCCCTGAGAGCGTCACTATGTTCGCTGGCGAACGTACCGGCGGCGGCGCGCGGAGTAGCCTCTGCGGGCGCGGTAGCAATGCCCAATTCCCGGAAAAGGAGAGCTGCGATCCGCACCGCGAACCCCGCCGTTCCGCTGCCCAAGCTCGCGACCGGCATCGAGGGATTCGATGCGCTGAGCCGCGGCGGCTTGCCGCGGCAGCGCACGACGCTGCTCGTCGGCGGGCCGGGCGCGGGCAAGACGGTGTTCGCCCTGCAATGCCTGGTCAACGCCGCGCGCCGGCAGCGCGGCGGCGGCATCTTCGTGGCGTTCGAGGAAAGCCGCGCCCAGATCATGGCGAACGCCGCCACCTTCGACTGGGACCTGGCGAAGCTCGCGGAGAGGAGGTTGTTCTTTCTCGACGCCCACCTGTCGCCGACGCTCGTCAAGACGGGCGACTTCGATCTCTGCGGAATGCTGGCGATGCTCGCCGCGAAGCAACGCGAGCTCGGCGCGCAGTGGATCGTGTTCGACGGCATCGACGTGCTGTTGACGCTGCTGCGGGATCCGCTCGCCGAGATGCGCGAGATCTACCGCCTGCGCGACTGGCTTGCCGCCAGCGGGTTGACCGCTATCGTCACCGCCAAGCTGGCAAGTCCCCGATCCGAGGACGTGCGGTACGGCTTCCTGCAGTTCATGGTCGATTGCGTGGTGCGATTCGCGGAGCGGCAGGAAAACCGCGTCTGCGCGCGAACCCTCCAGGTCACGAAGTACCGCGGCTCGGACTACGCGGCAGCCGAATTTCCCGTGAGCTTCGCGGCCTCGGGAATCGAGGTCGGCGCCGCCGGGCCGGCGGAAATCCGGCGCGAGGCGACCCGCGAGCGCGTTACCGCGGGCTTCGAGCGCCTCGATCTGATGCTCGGCGGCGGGGTCTATCGCGGCAGCAGCACGCTCATCACCGGCGCGCCGGGCGCGTCCAAGACCACCCTCGCGGCGAAGTTCGCGGAGGCGGCCTGCCGGCGCGGCGAGCGCACGCTGTTCGTCAGCTATGACGAAGCCGCCGAGGAAATCGCGCGCAATTTGTCCTCGGTCGGCATCGAGCTCGAGCCGCACCTCAAGTCAGGCGTGCTGCGGATGCATTCGCTCCGCACCGAAGCCGTCGGCGCCGAAGAGCATCTGCTCGGCCTGAGAACGCTGATCCGCGAGCATCGGCCGCGTTGCCTGGTGATCGACCCGCTCAGCGCGATCGGCAAGTCGGGCGGCGAGGATGCTGCGAGCACGGTCGCGAACCGGCTGATCGGCGCGGCGAAGGATGAAGGCATCACGCTCGTGGTGACTGCGCTCACGGAGGCCGACGATCCGCAGACCGAAGCGACCGGGCTGCAGATTTCGACCATCGCCGACACGTGGATCCATCTCTCCTACCTGGTGCGGGGCGGCGAGCGCAACCGCGCCCTGACGGTGATCAAGTCGCGCGGCACCGCGCACTCCAACCAGGTGCGCGAGCTCGTCCTGAGCAAGGCGGGCCCGACGCTCACCGACGTCTACAGCACGGGCGGCGAGGTGCTGATGGGCACGCTGCGCTGGGAAAGAGAGGCCGAAGAAAGCGCGAGGAAGATCCGGCAGCGCGCGGAGTTCGACCAAAAGCGCCGCGCGCTGCTGTCGGAAGAAGCGAGGCTCGTTGCCCAGATCGACGCGCTGCAGATGGACCTGCAGCGGCAGCGAGCCGAAACGGCCTTGTACGCGGATGAAGACGAAGTACGCAAGGTTTCCTCGAGCGACCGGGAAAGCGGGCTGCGCGAGCGTCGCAGCGCCGATCCCGCGCCCCTGCGTTCGCGCAAGAGCGGAAACGGGGCTGCGAGGTGACCCGACATCCGCGCAAGCGCGCGGCACGCGGCGCCGCACTGGACACGATCGTCGTGCTGCGCCTGTACATCGCCGGCGGCGCGCCGAACTCCCTGCAGGCGATCGCCAATCTCGAGGCGATCTGCCGGGAACACCTGAAGGACGGCCACAGGCTCGAAGTGGTCGACGTGCTGAAGCACCCGCAGCGCGCGATCGCCGAGGGAGTCATCGTCACACCCAGCCTGGCCAAGCTTTCGCCGCTGCCGGCCGCCAGTCTGGTCGGCAACTTGAGCGACAAGGACAGGGTCCTGCTCGCGCTCGGATTGGCGAGCACGGTGCCGTGAGCCCGCTGCAGAGCGCGTTGCGCGCGCTTGCCCCGGATAGCGCCGAGCAGCATGCCATCGCGGCCGGCGAGATCGACGCCGTGATCGACTACTCGAGCCGCAACGTCATCCTGCTGCCCGCGGCGCGGCGTGCGCTGCGCGAGGCTGCACGCAAGGCCGCCGAGCGGCAAGCGGCCAACGAGACAGCCGGCGAAGTGTCGATCGCCAACCGCCTGCTTGCCGGCCTGCCGCCTGCGCAGTACCAGCGAGTGCTCGCCAGTCTCGAGCCGCTGACGCTGAAATCCGGCGAGGTGCTGCACCAGCCGGGGATGCCGATTCGTTATGCCTACTTCCCGATCGACTGTGTCGTCTCGCTGCTCGCCGAGGCGCCGGGCGAAGGGTCGCTGGAAGTCGCGCTGGTCGGCTACGAAGGCATGGTCGGAATCTCGCTCGCCCTGGGCAGCGACGTGTCCTGCACTCGCGCGCTCGTGCAGTCGAGCGGGACGGCCCTGCGAATCAAGGCGTCGCGCTTTGCGCAGGCGATGCAGCAATCCGTGCAACTGCAGGATGCGCTGTACCGCTACGCCTTCGCCAAGCTGGCCGTCGCGAGGCAGACCGTCGCGTGCAATCGCTTTCACGCGGTCGAGGCGCGCCTCGCGCGCTGGCTGCTGATGACCGGGGATCGCGTCCGCTCGGCCGAGTTCGTCCTCACGCAGGGCTACCTCGCGGGCATGCTCGGGGTGCGGCGCGCTACGGTAAACGAGGCCGCCGGCGTGCTCCAGCAACGCGGCCTGATCGGCTACAGCCGCGCCAGGATCACGGTCGTAGATCGGCAAGGCCTGGAAGCGGCGGCCTGCAGCTGCTACGCGAAGATCTAGGCAGATGCTGCGGGGTCTTGATCTGCGCCCAGGGCATGCGCGTGTGCGCGGACGAACATACAGGGCGGGCACGCCGGGCGCACCATGGCGGATGGCCACCGTGCCGAATCTTCTTCTCGCGTCGCTGCCGAAAACGACCTACCGCGCTCTGCTGCCGTGCCTCGTGCCCTCGACGCTCGCCTTCGGCGATGTGCTCTACGAGCCCGAGGCGCGCATGCGGCACGTCTACTTCCCGAGCGATTGCCTGGTGTCGCTGCTCACCGTGACGGACCGGCATTTTGCCCTCGAGGTGGGGATGGTCGGCCGCGAAGGCATGGTCGGCGTCGCGCTCGCGCTCGGCGTGACGACGTCGCCGGTGCGGGCGCTCGTGCAGGGCGGCGGCGCGGCGATGCGCATGAGCTCGCGCCGCTTCGCCAGCGCGCTGCGGCGCAGCCCGGCGCTGCAGGAAGGCCTGCACGGCTACATCCACGGCCTGATGAGCCAGATCTCGCGCACCGGGGCGTGCAATCGCTTCCACGTGGTCGAGGCGCGCCTCGCGCGCTGGCTGCTCATGACGCGCGATCGCCTTGGGGCCGACGAATTCCGCATGACGCACGAGTTCCTGGCCGCGATGCTCGGCGTGCGGCGCGTCGGTGTCACCGAGGCGGCGTCGGCCTTGCAGCGCAGGAAGCTCATCGAATACAGCCGCGGCCTGATCCGCGTCCTGGATGGCGCCGGCCTGGAAGCCGCCAGCTGCTCCTGCTACGCGAACCTCACGGGTTAAGCGGGCGTTAAGGAAGCGCTGCCTAGACTGCGCGGCCTGACGAAAGGGAGGAGCGACGAACATGTCTCCGCGCATTGCTCTTGCCGTAGCGGCCCTCGCCGCGGCGCTCGCCGCCTGCAGCCATAAGACGCCCGAGGCGGCCGCGCCGCAGATCGACGAGAAGGTGTTCTCGCTCACGCCGGCCGCCATCAAGGTGAAGTCGGGCATCGTCGGCGGCGAGCTCTCCCACATGAGGGTGACCGAGCGCGTCGAGGAGGGCAGCGGGCGCGTCGACTACGGGCCGAGGCTCTCGGGGCGGCTGGTGCTGAAGAATCTTTCCGCCGATCAAAGCGTGCTGATCGACGGCGGCAAGCTGGTCTTCGCCGACGCAGCCGACAAGCCGATCGCGCTCGCGCCGGAGGCGACGCCGCCGGCGATCCGCCTCGGCGACAGCTACACCACGACCGCCACCCGGCTCGATCCCGGCCAGGAGCTCGCGCGCGACATCGACGTGGACTTCCCGGGCGAGGCGCTCAAGGAGGGCAAGCTGCACGAGATAGGCCTGCAGCTGAAGTACACCGCGGCGCCCTTCAAGCGCGAGCAGCTCGAGTTCCCGGTGTCGCTCGCCGCGAAGCCGGGCTAGACGCGCAGCGAGTCGTGCGCCAGGTAGCGCTGGCGAAAGGTCTCGAAATCGATCTCGTCGGCGCGCTCGAGCTCGCGCTGCTGCTCGAGTGACTCGTCGGCGAGGCGGCTGAAGCGCTCGCGCACCTCGCGCGGCAGCTCGAGCGCCTTGAGCGTCGCCTTGTGCAGCGTCGACTCGATGAGGGCGAAGCGCACGAACGAGTTGTCGTGGTTGCGCGCCATCGCGTGCAGCACGCGTGCCGAAGGCGTGCTTTCGGGATCGTCGATTCGCCTGCGCGCCTCGGCCAGCGCTTCGCGATGGGCGAGGCCGCTGCCGAGCGCCGCGTCCACCTCGGCGGCGATCGGCTCGCAAGCCGCGAGGATCTCCTCGCCCCACGCCTTGAGGCTCACGTCGTCGCCGTGGCGCTTCAGCCTGAGGCCCGGCTCGCGGCCGCGCAGCGCGACGATCTGCTGGTTGGCCTGCAGCTCGCGGATTTCCTGCGCAGTGTCGTTCGGGCTTTCGGCCGACAGGCAGTGCAGCAGGAGCACATCCAGCATGCGGCAGGTCGCGGGCGTGATGCCGATCGGCGCGAACGGGTCGAGGTCCATGAGGCGCACCTCGACGTATTCGACGCCGCGCTCGCGCAACGCGTGCAACGGCCGCTCGCCTCGCCGGATGCGGCGCTT
>CAYZFN010000184.1:0-6766 GCA_964477695.1 uncultured Enterobacteriaceae bacterium
GTCGATTTCCAGGTCCTGATCGGCGGACGCCGCCTGCAATCGCGCGCCCATCCGTCGCTGCGCACGCGCGTCGGCGAGCCGATCTACGTGCGCATCGATGCCGAAAAGTGTGTCGCGCTGAAAGGAGACAAAGCATGACCCAGCGCCGCTGGGCCTCCGACGTCATCGTCGACCTGCTGCACGCCTACGAGCTCCCTTATGCTGCGCTTAATCCGGGCGCGTCCTACCGCGGGCTGCACGACTCGATCGTCAACTACGGCGGCAACAAGCCGGTGATGATGCTCTGCCAGCACGAGGAGACCGCGGTGCAGATCGCGCACGGCTACGCGAAGGCGAGCGGCAAGCCGATGGTGGCGATCCTGCACAACCTGGTGGGCCTCTTGCACGCCAACATGGCGATCTACTATGCCTATGCCGACCGCGCGCCGGTGTTCATCGTCGGCGCCACGGGGCCGATGGACGAGACGAAGCGCCGGCCGCGCATCGACTGGATCCACACCGCGCAGGTGCAGGGCGAGGCGGTGCGCGCCTACACGAAGTGGGATTACCAGCCGACCGTGATCGGCGGCGTTCCAGAGGCCTTCGCGCGCGCCTACGCGGTAATGATGAGCGAGCCGCGCGGGCCGATCTACATGTGCTACGACGCGTGGCTGCAGGAGCAGCCGCTCGACCATCTCGTGGCGCTGCCGCCGGCCGGCGCGGCCAGGGTGCCGAGCCGCATCGCGCCCGATCCGCACGCCCTGTTCCAGGTTTCCGAGCTCTTGCTCGCCGCCGAGCGGCCGGTATTGATCGCCGAATATGTCGGCCGGGACGCCGAAGGCTTCCATGCGCTGGTCGAGCTCGCCGACACGCTCGGCGCGCCGGTCTACGACGTAGGGAGCCGGCTCAACTTCCCGAGCCGCCATCCGCTCAACTTCAGCATGGTGAAGGACGTCTTCCGCGACACCGACCTGGTCCTTTGCCTCGATACGCGCGACTGGGAGCGCGCGACCACGGAGCTCGTCAGCGCCACGCGCGAAGTGACGTCGATCGTGCCGCCGACCGCCAAATGGGCGGACATCGGCTTCGGCGACCTCGAGCTCTCGAGCTGGGCGATGGATTACCAGCGCCTCGCGCACGCCGACCTGCGCGTGCTCGCAGACACGACGCTCGCGATTCCGGCCCTGACGCGCCTGCTGAAGGGAAAAGTGTCGCCGCAAAAGCGTGCCGACCGGATCGACTCGCTGACGGAGAAGAACCAGGCGATCCGCTACCGGTGGGACGAGGAGGCAAAGGCGCACTGGGACGAGTGCCCGATCACCCTGCCGCGCCTGGCGAGCGAGGTCTGGAACGCGATCAAGGACGAAGACTGGGTGCTTACCGCGAACACGCTCGAGGACTGGACGCGCAAGCTCTGGGACTTCGACAAGCCCTATCGCCATCCGGGCAAATCGCTCGGCACGGCGACGCAGATCGGCATCTCGCTCGGCGTCGCGCTCGCGCACCGCGGCAGCGGCCGCCTGGTCGTCGACCTGCAGCCCGATGGCGACCTGATGTTCGACGCCGGCGCGCTCTGGGTGGCGGCGAAGCACCGCATCCCGTTCCTGGTCGTCATGTACAACAACCGCGCCTACTACAACGACTGGGAGCACCAGATCCGCATGGCCAAGCTGCGCGGCACGCCGGTCGAGCGCGCCCACATCGGCATGGACATGGACGACCCGGCGCCCGATTTCGCCTCGCTCGCGCGCTCGATGGGCTGGTACGCGGAAGGGCCGATCGACAAGCCGGGCGACATCGCCGGCGCCCTGCAGCGCGCAATCGCGAAGGTGAAGGCGGGCCAGCCGGCACTCATAGACACGATTACACGGAAGCGATGAACGAGACCATCGGCGACAAGAAGGGCGACACCATAGGTGTCGTGGGCGCCGGCCGCATGGGCCTGCCCATCATCGGCCACCTCGCCGGCAAGGGTTTCCCGACGTGGGCGACCGACATAGACGGTTCCAGGAAAGCGCCGGTCGAGGCGAGAAAGGCGCGATGGGCGCCCGATCTGACGGCGCTCTGCGAACAGTGCGGCGTGATGCTCGTGTGCGTCGGCTTCGATCGAGAGCTGCGCGAGCTTTTCGCGAAGCTGACGCCAAAGCCCGGCGCGATCGTCGCCGTGCTCAGCACCGTCAACCCGCGCACCGTGCAGGAGCTTGCCAAGGAGGCGCACGCGCGGGGCTTCGAGCTCGTCGACTCCACGGTGTGCCGCGGCGGCCGCGCCGCCGACGAGGGTACGCTGCTCTCCTTCGTCGGCGGATCCGCCAGCGTGGTCGAGCGCCTCAAGCCCGTGCTGCATGCGTATTCCAGCGACGTGGTGCATACCGGGGCGGTCGGCTCGGCGCAGGTCGCAAAGGCGGCGAACAACCTGATCCTCTGGGCCTGCCTCGTCGCCGACCACGAGGGACTCGCCCTCGCGAGCCGCTACGGCCTCGACGTCGAGACGCTGCGCCGCGCGCTGCTGCTGTCGAGCGCGGCGAACGATGCGCTCGCGAAGTGGGGCACACAGACGATGGCCTGGGCCGAAGATGACATGGCTATCGTGGCCGAGATGGCGGAAGACTGCGGGCTCGCGCTGCCGCAGGCGCAACTCGATCGCGAGATCTGCCGTGCGTTAAAGCCACGCCGCTACAAGCTCGACCAGTATTAAGACCCTGACATCCTTGACAGTGGTTGACGCAGCCTAGTAGCGTTCACGGCACGCGTTCCGCTACAGAAGAAACGGTTCCGGATAGCGGAACATCCGGTTCGCTCGAAACCAAGTAAGAGGAGGAGGGATGAAGAAGAACGCAGTGGCTCTTGCCGTCGGCGCGCTGTTCATCGCGCCCGCGGCGCAGGCGCAGATCGTCATGGGCAACGAGACGATCGGCACGGTGCAGATCTACGGCAAGCTCTATCCGCAGCTGATCTGGGCGGAAAGCAAGGACGCGACTCAGCCCGGGACTTCGGTCTCCACCCTGGTGGCGACCAGCGGCACGCTCGGGGGTGCTCCGGTCCAGACGCCGGGCAGCCGCGTGGCGGTCGATTCGCAGAACTCCTACCTCGGCTTCCGCGGCGAACGCGTTCTCGGCAGCACCGGGCTGAAGGGCATCTGGCAGCTCGAGCAGTCGATCGAGCTCGACACCGGCGTGGACTCGACCTTCTCCAACCGCAACTCGTTCCTCGGCCTTTCCGGCGGCTTCGGCACGGTGAAGCTCGGCCACATGGACACGATCTACAAGGAATACGGCCAGGTCGAGTCGATGTTCGGGCTGACCAGCGGCAACTTCATCTCGCCGAGCAACGTGCTGTCGCAGATCGGCATCGGCAACAGCAGCACGGCGCGCTTCCACGAGCGCGCCAGCAACACGATCCAATACCAGACGCCGGAATTCAGCGGCTTCCAGGCGGGCGTCCAGTACGCTCCCGACGAGGTGAAAAACGACGTGGGTTATACGCTGAACAAGAACCTGTGGTCGGCGGGCGTGAAGTGGGAGTCGGGCCCGATCTACCTGTCGGCGCAATACGAGCTGCACAGGGACTTCTTCGGCGGCTCGTCGAACGTCGGCGCGGCGTCGCTGCGCAACGGAACCGGCTCGGGCAGCACGTTCGCGCCGGATGCGGCCGCGCACTCGCGCGACTGGGCGATGCGCTTCAGCGCCTCGTACAAGCTTGGCAACCACACGATCGGCGGCGATATCTCTCAGCTCAAGTACACGGAGACGAATGCCGCAGCGACCGCACGCTTCGAGGAGTACAAGCACATCACCTGGGCGGTCAGCGTGGAATCGAAGTGGGGCGGGCCGTGGCGCACCGCGTTCGAATGGGTGCATGGCAGCGAGGGCAGCTGCAAGCTGACGATCGGCTCCTGCAGTACCACCGGCTTGACGGGCAATCTGTACGGCGCCGGCGTCGCCTACGACCTCGACAAGCAGACGTTCCTCTACGCTCTTGCGGCGCTGCTGAAGAACGGCGACTCCGCGCGCTACGACAACTGGGCGGCGTCGAGCCCGGCGCGCGGCGCCGATGTCACTCAAGCGGCGCTCGGCATGGCATACCGGTTCTAAAATACTTATAAGCTGTCGGAGAACGGGCGCTACGGCGCCCGTTCCCATTTCTGGAGGAGGATTGACCATGTTGCGCAGTGTTGTAATCGCTTCCCTGCTCGCTCCGGCGCTCGCGCTCGCGCAGGGCAAGCCCGGGCCGCACAGCCAGCTCTACCTGTACAAGGGCGCCGACCGCGACCAGAAGGTGCTCGCCGCCGCGAAGGGCGAGGGCAAGGTGACGGTGTACACCTCGCTGAACACCAAGGACTCGGTGCCGATCAGCGAGGCCTTCGAGAAGAAGACCGGCGTCAAGGTGGAGCTCTGGCGCTCCTCCAGTGAGAAGGTGCTGCAGCGCGCGATGACCGAGTTCCACGCCGGGCGCTACTCGGTGGATGCCTTCGAGCTGAACGGCCCCGAGCTCGAGGTCATGTGGCGCGAAGGCGTGCTCGATCGCTTCTATTCGCCGCAGGCGGCGAACATGCCGCCGGCCGCGTTCGCGAAGAACGGCGCCTACGTCGCCGACCGCTTCAACTTCTTCACCATTGCCTACAACACCAACCTCGTGAAGCCGAACGAGGTGCCGAATTCCTACGAGGACCTGCTCAAGCAGAACTGGGTCGGCCGCATCGGCATCGAGGCGAGCGACACCGACTGGTTCGGCTCGATGGTGCACGCGATGGGCGAGGAGAAGGGCATGGCGTTCTTCCGCAAGCTCGCCGACATGAAGCCGCAGATGCGCACCGGCCACACGCTGATGGCCGAACTGGTCGCCTCCGGCGAGATCCCGCTCGCCGCGACGATCTACAACCACAACGCCGAGCGCCTCAAGGTGAAGGGCGCGCCGATCGCGTGGAAGCCGCTCAACCCGACCTTCGGCCGGCCGAACGGCGTGTCCGTGGCCAAGAACGCACCGCACCCGAATGCCGCGCTGCTCTTCGTCGACTTCATGCTGTCGCTGGAAGGCCAGCAGCTCATCAAGAAGGTCAACCGGGTGCCGGCGAGCAACAAGGTGGATTCGAACCTGAACGACTTTCCCTACCAGATGATCGACCCGGTGGTGGTGATCGACGAGGCGGACAAGTGGGACAAGCGCTGGTCGGAACTCTTCCTGAAAGGGCAGGCCATAAGAAGGGAGAAGGACTAGCTAGAATCGCGCATGGGCAAGGAAAGCCACTACAGCAGCAAGAAGGACCGGGTCTTCGTCCGCGGCATCCAGGGCCAGTACAGCCTCAAGGACGAGCTCGCGCGGCTGCGCTCGCTGCCGCGCGTCATCAAGGGCCGCGACCTGACCTTCAACGACGGGCCGCAGTCGTTCTCCAAGCATTTCGTCGAGCCGGTCGACGGCCTCGGGCAGACCCTGCACGTCCACCTCGAGGAGTACGCGCCGGGCGGGCGCACGCAGAAGCATGGGCATGTGAACGAGGCGGCCTTTTATATTCTGGATGGGAAAGGCTATGAAGTTCACGACGGCGTGCGCTACGACTGGAAGGCGGGCGACGTGGCGATCGTGCACATGAACTGCGTGCACCAGCACTTCAACGCCGATCCCGACAAGCCGGCGCGCGCGCTGGTGCTGAAGCCCAAGCCGCTCATCATGTTCATGAACATGCTCTTCCAGCAGACGGTGATCCCGCGGCCCAAGGAGGCCGCCACGCCGGCCGGCGTCGGCTACCAGCCGCGCAACCTGGAAAGCAACTTCAACCACGACGAATGAAGAACGCCCAGGTTTCGGAAGAGTTCGCGAGCAAGTTCGCGACCGAGAAGGAGACGCCGTATACACGCTGGGTGAGGGACGAGGGCCTCGACATCATCAGCTCGTTCTACGTACCGGACCTGCACACGGTCGAGCTCAAGCCCTGGCCGCGGCGCGGCGGTCGCGCCGTGTTCCTCAACCACGACGCCTCGCGTACGTCGAACGACTGCTACGTGTGCGAGATCCCGGCCGGCAAGAGCCTCGCGCCGCTCCGCCAGCTCTACGAGGAGATGATCTACGTGCTCGACGGCCGCGGCTCGACCGCGGTGTGGAACGACTCGGGCAAGCGCACCAGCTTCGAGTGGAAGGCGGGCGCGATCTTCGCCATCCCGCTCAACTGCTGGCACCAGCACTTCAACGGCTCGGGCGAGAGGCCGGCGCGCTACGTCGCGGTGACCAACGCGCCCGTGATCATCAACGCGTTCAGCGACATCGACTTCGTCTTCAACACCCGGTACGACTTCAAGGACCGCTTCAACGGCGAGCCGGAGTACTTCGCCAACAAGGGCGAGCAGAGGGGCCTCCTGCTCGACACCAACTTCGTCGCCGACGCGATCAACCTGCCGCTGTTCGCGGCCAAGGAGCGCGGCGCGGGCGGCGGGCATACGCGCTTCTCCATGGCGAAGGGCTCGATGAACAGCCACATCTCGCAGTTCCCGATCGGCACGTACAAGAAGGCGCATGCGCACGGGCCGGGCGCGCACGTCATCATCCTCTCGGGCGAGGGCTTCAGCCTGATGTGGCCCGAGGGCGGGGAGCCGAACCGCTACGACTGGCGCGAGGGCGCGATGATCGTGCCGCCCAACATGTGGTTCCACCAGCACTTCAACACCGGCACCACGCCGGCGCGCTATCTCGCCTTCAAGGCGGAGGGCGTCGCGATCCGCAATGCGCAGGGCGTGCCGAAGGCCTGGATCTCCAAGCGCCTGGGCGGCGACCAGATCGACTATGCCGACGAGCGCCC
>CAYZFN010000185.1:0-13264 GCA_964477695.1 uncultured Enterobacteriaceae bacterium
GCGCTGCACGCCCTCGTGGCGCGGGTCCACGCCGAGCACGTGCCACTCGAGGCTCGACTCGTGCGCCCATTCGCGCCGCTGGCCGAACTCGCCGCCCATGAACACGAGCTTCTTGCCGGGATGCGTCCACATGTAGCCGAACAGCAGGCGCAGGTTGGCGAACTGCTGCCACGCGTCGCCGGGCATGCGGCCGATGAGCGAGCCCTTGCCGTGCACCACCTCGTCGTGCGAGAGCGGCAGCACGAAGTTCTCGTGGAAGGCATACCAGAGCGAGAACGTGAGCTGGTCGTGGTGATACTTGCGGAACACCGGGTCGAGCTTCATGTAGTCGAGCGTGTCGTGCATCCAGCCCATGTTCCACTTCATGCCGAAGCCCAGGCCGCCGAGGTAGACCGGCCGCGACACCTGCGGCCAGGCGGTCGATTCCTCGGCAATCGTCTGCACGTCGGGGAAGTCCCGGTACACGCTCTCGTTCAGGAAGCGCAGGAATTCGATCGCCTCGAGGTTCTCGCGCCCGCCGTAGCGGTTGGGGATCCACTCGCCTGTCTTTCGGCCGTAGTCGAGGTAGAGCATCGAGGCCACCGCGTCGACGCGCAGCCCGTCGGCGTGGTACTTGTCGAGCCAGAAGCGCGCGCTCGAGGCGAGGAACGAGCGCACCTCGTTGCGCCCGTAGTTGAAGATCGCGCTCGCCCAGTCCGGATGATGCCCCTGGCGCGGATCGGCATGCTCGTAGAGGTGCGAGCCGTCGAAGAAGCCGAGGCCGTGCTGGTCCCACGGAAAATGCGACGGCACCCAGTCGAGGATCACGCCGATGCCCGCCTGGTGGAGCGTGTCGACGAAGGCCATGAAGTCCTGTGGTGATCCGTAGCGCGAACTGGGAGCGAAGTAGCCGGTCGTCTGGTAGCCCCACGAGCCGTAGAACGGATGCTCCATGATCGGCAGGAGCTCGACGTGCGTGAAGCCCATGCGCGTCACGTACTCCGCGAGCTGCGGCGCGAGGTCGCGATAGGAAAGGACCTTGTCCGGCGAATCGGGCGAGCGCCGCCAGGAGCCGAGGTGCATCTCGTAGATCGACCAGGGCGCGTCCAGTGAATTCTTCTTCGATCGGCCCTGCATCCACGCCGCGTCATGCCATTCGTAGGCGAGGTCGCAGACCACCGAGCCGGTGCGCGGCGGCTCCTCGGCGCGAAACGCATAGGGATCGGCCTTGTCTACCCGATAAGCGGCACTGCGGGAGACGATATGAAATTTGTACACGCTGCCCGGGCGCGCCTCCGGAACACGCAGCGTCCAGATGCCCGAATCGCCGAGCGAGCGCAGCGGGTGCCGGCGCGAATCCCAGCCGTTGAAATCGCCGACCACCGCCACCGACACCGCATTCGGCGCCCATACCGCGAAGTAGGTTGCATCGCCCAGGAAATGGGCGCCCAGCTTCTCGTAGAGACGGCTGTGGGTACCCTCGCGGAAAAGATACTGATCGTGCCCGGTCAGGGTGACGCTTTTCTCGGTAACCGCCGGCATGGCTTCCATCTATCACCTCGCGGTCCGCGGACGCTACCGCGGGCAGGTTAAAAGCGCGATATACACTTTTGACTATGCAAACGGACTACGTTCAGCGCTTCCTTTTCGAAAATCTCGACATCCGCGGCCGCCTGGTCTGCCTTACCGGCGCCTGGCAGCGCATGCTCGACGGCCGGGGGTATCCGGACGACATCGTCGGGCTGCTCGGCCATACCACCGCCCTGAACGTCCTTCTCGGCGCCAACCAGAAGGGCGCGGGCCGGGTGACCCTGCAAGTGCAAGGGACGGGCCCGGTAAAGCTGCTGGTCGCCGACTGTACGGCGGAGCTGCGCATCCGCGGCATGGCGTCCTACGAGAAGGACGAGGTCGTGCGGCAGAGCGAGCGGCGGCTGCTCGGCGACGGGCGCCTCTCGGTGACGCTCGAGGACATGAAGAGCGGCAAGTTCTACCAGAGCCTCGTGCCGCTCGAAGGCGAGACGATGCAGGATATCTTTCTCCACTATCTCACGCAGTCGGAGCAGCTGCCCGCGTTCCTGCGCCTGTATGCCGACGGCGGTGCGCTGTGCGGCCTTCTGCTCGAGAAGCTGCCCGGCGCCGACCGGCGGGACCCGGACGGCTGGAACCGCGTCACGCATCTCGCCGCGACGCTCACGCTCGAGGAGACGCGCGATGCGCAGCCCTACGACCTGCTGACGCGCGTCTTTCCCGAGGAGCTGATGCGCGTGTTCCGTCTCTACGCCGTCGAATACCACTGTCCGTACGACGAGGAAAAGGTCAAGGACATGCTGCGCTCGCTCGGCCGGAAGGAGGTGGAATCGATCCTCGCCGAGCAGGGGGAGGTCGTCATCCGCAACGAGATGTGCAACCATGAGTACCGCTTCGACGCGCCCGCCATAGCGCGTCTGTTTGCGACGACGCACTAGCAGCCGATCAACCGAAGGGAGAACCAATGAAACGTCTCATCGCATTCGCAGCCGTCGCCGTGCTCGGTGCCTGCTCCGAGCCGCCCCCGCCGCCGAAGCCCGCGGCCCAGCCGCAGCCGCAGGCCGCCGCACCGAAGATCGAGGCGCCCGCGCCGACGCCGGTCGCCGTACCCGAGCCGCCCAAGCCGGATCCGAACAAGGAGCTCGCCTCGCGCGTCAAGCAGGCGCTCGAAGCACCGGCGTCCAAGCTGCCGAGCGGCGCCATCGACGTCACCGCAAGCGACGGAAAAGTGAGCCTGTGGGGTGCGGTCGCCACCGAAGGCCAGCGCCGCCGCGCCGCACAACTCGCCGCAAAGGTCGACGGCGTGAAGGGCGTGGACAACCAGCTCAAGGTGGTGAAAGGCTCGTAAGACGAAAGTTGCGACGTGGAATGTGAACGGCATCCGTGCCCGGGCCGCGCAGGTGTGCGAATGGCTCGAGCGCGACCGGCCGGATGTCGTATGCCTGCAGGAGCTGAAAGCCGAGCCGACGCAGATCCCTGAGCAGTGCAAGCTCCAGGACTACCACGCGTTCTGGCACGGCATGCGCGCGTACTCGGGGGTATCCCTTCATGTCAGCAAGTCCTTGTCGCGCGACGTGGCATTCGAGCACCCGGCGTTCGACATGGAGTCGCGCATCGTCACCGCGCAGGTCGGTAACACCGTGTTCGCCTCGGTCTACGTGCCGAACGGCGGCAAGAACTATCCGGCGAAGCTCGACTTCATGAAGGCGCTCGCGGCGTGGACGCATGCGGTGCACGAGCAGGGCAAGGAGGTCGTGCTGTGCGGCGACATCAACATCGCGCGCACAGACCGCGACGTGCATCCGCGCGAGCGCAAGCCCGGAATCATCGGCCAGCGCCCGGAAGAGCGCGAGCTCTTCGAGCAGCTGTTGGGCCGGCACCTCGTAGACGTCGGACGCGAGATCGATCCCGCGAACGACGGTCTTTTCACCTGGTGGCCGCCGTGGCGCAACATGCGCCAACGCAACATCGGCTGGCGCCTCGACTACGTTCTCGCGTCCAAGCCGCTCGCCGCGCGCGCCACCAGCTGCAAGGTGCTCGCCGAGGTCGGCACGAGCGACCATGCGCCGGTAATGATGACCACCCCCTAGGTTCCGGGAACGCCGCTTGCATCGCAAAGACATGATCCTTAAGGCAAAAGATTCGGCGTTAAGGGTGGTCGTGAGCGGCGCCTCGGCGGGCATCGGGCGCGCCACGGCGATCGAGTTCGCGCGGCGCGGCGCGCGCGTGGCGCTCCTTGCGCGCGGTCGCGAAGGCCTCGCCGGCGCGCAGCGCAACGTCGAGCGCGCGGGCGGCGCGGCGCTCGTCATTCCGACCGACGTGGCCGATCCGCAGGCGGTCGAGGCGGCCGCCGCGCAGGTCGAGCGCGAGTGGGGCGGCATCGACGTCTGGGTGAACGACGCGATGGCCACCGTGTTCTCGCCTTTCGAGAAGATGAGCGTCGAGGATTTCCGGCGCGTGACCGAGGTGACCTATCTCGGCGCCGTATGGGGAACGCGCGCGGCGCTGAAGCGCATGCTGCCCGCCGACCGGGGAACGATCGTGCAGGTCGGCTCCGCGCTGGCCTACCGCTCGATTCCGCTGCAATCGGCCTACTGCGGGGCGAAGAGCGCGCTGCGCGCTTTCACCGACTCGCTTCGCTCGGAGCTCGCGCACATGCAGAGTGGCGTCGGGCTCGCGTTCGTCGTCCTGGGCGCATTCAATACCCCGCAGTTCGACTGGGCGCGCACCACGATGCCGCGCAAGCCGCGCCCGGTCGGCAAGGTGTTCCAGCCCGAAGTGGCCGCGCGTTCGGTCGTCGCCGCGGCGCTCCGTCCGCATCGCGAGCGCTACGTCGGCTGGCCCGCCGTGGCGGCGGTCCTCGGCAACATGTTCATTCCCGGCATCCTGGACCGCTACCTGGCAAGCAAGGCCTGGGAAGGACAATTCGACCGCGAGGCGCTGCCGGCCGGCCGGCCGGACAACCTCTACCAGCCGATCCAAGAGGATTTCGGCGCGCATGGCCGCTTCGACGCCGAGGCGCATGCGTCGAGCTGGGAGGTCCGGGCGGCGCGGCACCGCGGGCTGATCGGCCTCGCGCTCGCCGTGGGCTTGCTCGGATTGTGGCGCCTGCAGCGGCGATAATGCCCGCTGCATGCACCAGACTTTAGAGGGCAACGCGGTCGCCGTGCGCGATCTCTGCTTCGGCTCCGCCGCCTAGAGTTCGGGGACGGAGCCCGAACTTGAACCGTCCTGCCGCCTCCCTCGCCGCGCTGCCGTCGGTCGACGCGCTGCTGCGCGAGCCAGCTTCTTCAGCGTTGATCGAGCGCCACGGCCGGGCGCCGGTTACGCAGGCCATTCGCGACGTGCTCGCGGAGCTGCGCTCTGCACGCACGGTGCTCGATCCAGCCGCCCTGCTCGCCCGCATCGCGGAACGATTGTCGGCGCAAGGCCGGCCGAGCCTTCGGCCAGTCTTCAACCTGACGGGCACGCTGCTCCACACCAACCTGGGCCGTGCGCTCCTGCCGGAGGAAGCGATTGAGGCGATGGGCGCCGTGGCGCGCTCGGCGGCCAGCCTCGAGTACGACGTCGACGAAGGAAAGCGCGGCGAGCGCGATTCGCACGTGGAGAAGCTCCTGTGCGAGCTCACCGGCGCGGAAGGCGCGACCGTGGTGAACAACAACGCCGCCGCCGTGCTGCTGGTGCTCAACACGCTGGCGCGCGGCAAGGAGGTGCCGGCCTCGCGCGGCGAGCTGATCGAGATCGGCGGCTCGTTCCGCCTGCCCGACATCATGGCACGCTCGGGCTGCCGGCTGCGCGAAGTCGGCACGACCAACCGCACGCACCTTGCCGACTACGCGGAGGCGATCGGCGCGAAGACCGGCGCGGTGCTGAAAGCGCATACCAGCAACTACGCGATCCAGGGCTTCACCGCCTCGGTCGGCGAAGCGGAGCTCGCGCGACTGTGCGCCGAGCGCGGCGTGCCGTTGGTGGTCGATCTCGGCAGCGGCGCGCTGCTCGACCTCTCGCACCTGGGTCTGCGCGAGCCGACGGTGCGTGAAACGCTCGCGCACGGCGTCGACCTCGTCACCTTCAGCGGCGACAAGCTGCTCGGCGGACCGCAGGCCGGCTTCGTCGCCGGCCGCGCCGCACTCGTCGCCAAGATCCGGCGCAATCCGCTCAAGCGCGCGTTGCGCGTCGACAAGGTGACGCTCGCTGCGCTCGCCGCGGTGCTTCGTCTCTACGCCGATCCGGAGCGCGCCGCGCAGCGCATTCCAACGCTGCGGCTCCTCTCGCGCCCGGTGGAGGATATCCGCGCCCAGGCCACTCGCCTCGCCTCTCTCATGCAACGCGCGCTGAGGGAATCGGTAGAAACAATTTCCTGCGAGAGCGAAGTCGGCAGCGGCGCGGCCCCTACCGCGCGCGTCGCGAGCTTCGGCCTCGCCATCCGGCCCGGAACCGACAAGCTCGCGGCCCGGTTCCGCGCGCTGCCGATCCCGGTGATCGGCCGGCTCCAGGACGGCGCCTTCATCCTCGACCTGCGCACGCTCGAGGACGAGGCCGCCTTCCTCGCGCAGCTGGAGAAGCTGTGATCGTCGCCACCCCATGATAGTTGCCACAGCAGGCCACGTCGACCACGGCAAGACGAGCCTCGTGCGCGCACTTACCGGGGTCGACACCGACCGCCTGCCCGAAGAGAAGCGGCGCGGCATGACCATCGACCTCGGCTTCGCCTATCGCGGTCGGCTCGGCTTCGTCGACGTGCCCGGGCACGAGCGCTTCGTCCACAACATGCTCGCCGGGGTGGGCGGCGTCGACCTCGCGCTGCTCGTGGTTGCGGCGGACGACGGCGTGATGCCGCAGACGCGCGAGCATCTGGCCATCCTCGATCTGCTCGGCATCGCGTGCGGCGCGGTCGCGCTCAGCAAGATTGACCGCGTCGCGCCCGAGCGCGTCCCGGAAGTGATCGAGCAGATCGTTGCGCTGCTGCGCGATACCGCGCTCGCGGGCGCGCCGGTGTTTCCGCTCTCGTCGGTTACCGGCGAAGGCGTTCCGGCGCTGCGCGCGCATCTGGAATCGGCCGCAGCGCAGCTCGGAGAGCGCAAGGCGCGCGGCAATTTTCGCCTCAGCGTGGACCGCTGCTTCACGCTGCAGGGAGCGGGACTGATCATCACCGGCACGGCGATGAGCGGCACCGTGCACGTGGGCGGCGAAGTGCGCGCACTTCTTGCCGGAACTCGCGCGCGCGTGCGCTCGATTCACGCCCACAATGCGCCTGCGGAGCGCGGCCGCGCGGGACAGCGCCTCGCGCTCAACCTCGCCGGGCTCGACGGCAAGGCGCCGATCGCGCGCGGCGAGTGGATCGTTGCCGGGAATCTGCCCGACCCGGTGGTGCGCCTCGACGGGCGCCTGCGCTGGCTGGCCGATGCGCCGCCGAAGCAGAACCTGCCGGTACACGTGCACCTCGCCGCGGCCGACGTCCTGGGGCGCATCGCGCTTCTCGACGGCACCGGCCTCGTGCAACTCGTCCTCTCCCGCCCGATCGGCGCGCTGCGCGGCGACCGCTTCATCTTGCGCGACCAGTCCTCGCGCCGCACGCTCGGCGGCGGCACCGTGATCGACGTGTTTCCGCCGCCGCGCGGCCGCGCCCGGCCGGAGCGCCTCGCCTGGCTCGCCGCCATGGAAATCGACGACGACGAAGCCTCGCTGCGCTCGCTTCTCCAGCTTTCGCCGGGAGGCGTTGACCTTTCGCGCTTCAGCGCCAATCGCAACCTTCCAGCGGCAAGCGGCATCCGCTTCTCGGACGCGCACTGGAACGCGCTGCGCGACAAGGCGCTCGGCGCCCTGGCCGCCTGGCACCGCGACTTTCCCGAGCGCGGCGGGCTCGCGGTTGACCGGCTGCTGAAAGGCACCCGGCTGCCGCGCGAAGCCCTCGACAGGCTGGTGGAGGAGCTCGTGGCCGAAGCTCTCGTGGCACACGATGCGACCGGCGTGCGCCTCGGCAGCCATCACGTGCAGATGAGCCGCGCCGATGCCGCGCTATGGGCGCGGATCGACAAGCTGCTGCGAGAGGCGGGGTTGCGCCCGCCTTCGGTATCCGAGCTGGCCGCCGCGCTGCGGGAGGACGCCAGGCGGCTGGAAGCCGCGCTCGCGCGCCTCGAGCGTCACGGCATGGTCGTGCGCGTGGCCAGGAACCGCTTCTTCCTGCCCGGATCGGTCGCCGAGCTCAGGCGCATCGCCGAAGACCTGGCGCGCGAGCAGGGCAGGATCGTGGCGGCCGCCTATCGCGACCGCTCGGGCATCGGCCGCAACGTCGCCATCGAGGTGCTCGAGTATTTCGATCGCATAAAATTCACCCGCCGCGCCGGCGACGCGCACGTGCTGGTCGGCAATGTCAGGAACAGAGGAGAAGACTCGCACCCCGGTGGGGCGCCTGGACTTCAAATCCAGTGAGGGGCCTGCACAGGTCCCTGGTGGGTTCGACTCCCACTCTTTTCCGCCCGGCGAAGGGGTACCTGCTTTTCCCCATATCCAAGGCGCGCAGCAGGCCCGTACACTGTCTGCTGCTGCGCGCTCGCGCCCTCCCGGCATAGGCGCAGCACTTCTGCCCCGATGCAGGCCCCCGCCTCATCGGGGCATATTTTTTCCGGCCGCGCGAACCTGCGCAAAAAAAAATCGGCCGGCAGTGTTGCCACCGACCGGCCGAAAAGACCACAAACCAGGGGACAAGCGGCGCGTCTAGGACACGCTCAATCTACCGCCGTGCGCGCCGCAGCTTTGTGAGACTCGGTCTCGGCCGCGTCAGAGTCCGTTCGGCCGGGCAAGCCGCGGAGGGATTCCGTCACACATCGACGGCGGCTTTCAGGCCTGGCGAAGACTGCCGAGACAGAGCCGGAACAATTCCGCCATGGAGCGCACCTGCAGCTTCTGCATGATGCGCGCGCGATGGAAATCGACCGTCTTGGTGCTGATGAACAACTCCTCGCCGATCTGCCGGCTCGGCTTGCCCGCCAGCACGAGCTCGAGGACTTCGCGCTCGCGGCCGCTCAAGGGCGCGAGATCCGCGCTGCGGCGGCAATCGCTCTGGCCATGCGCGCAATGATCGAGCGCCTTGCGCACGCAGCCGAGCAGATGCTCCTCGTCGAACGGCTTCTCGAGGAAGTCGAACGCACCTTTCTTGACCGCGTCCACCGCCATGGGGATGTCGCCGTGCCCGGTGACGAACACGATCGGAATCGTCGAGCCGCGCTGAATCAATGCGTCCTGGAGAGCGCCGCCGCTCATCTCCGGCATGCGAATGTCGAGCACCAGGCACGATCGCTCGGCCCGCCGGCATCCCGCGAGAAACCGCGCCGCCGACGGGAACGACTGCACCGGCAGCCCGGCGGTGCGGAAAAGCACAGTCAGCGCGTCGCGAACCGCGTCGTCGTCGTCGACGACATAGACGAGCTCCGCGCTCATGCCGGCGGGCAAGGCAAAGTGAACGTGAAGCGGCTGCCGCCGTCCGGATTGGGAGCGTAGCGCAGCGCGCCGCCGTGGGCTTCCACAATGGAGCGGCAGATGCTGAGGCCCAGACCGAGGCCGCCAGGCTTCGTAGTGTGGAACGGCTCGAACAGGCGCTCGCGTTCCGGCTCCGCGACACCTTTGCCCGAGTCGCTCACGCAAACCTCGATCGCGTTGCCGCTGGCCGAGGTGCTGAGATTGATGCGACGGCGCTCGAGCCGCTCGTCGCGCGCCGCATCAATGGCGTTGCGCAGAAGGTTGACCACGACCTGCTCGATCAGGATGCGATCGGCGAGCACCGGCTGCGTCGCGCCGGGCCCTATCTCGACTACCACGGCGGCTTCGGCCGCTTCCGGCTCGGCAAGCCGCGCCGCGCTGAGCGCGATGTCGTTGACATCCTCCGGCCTGCGCTCGCGCGACGAAGGATGCAGCAGCGCGCGCAGCCGCGCGATGATCTCCCCGGCGCGCCTCGCCTGGCGCCGGCTCTTGTCCAGCGTTTCGGCGATGTCCGCCACGCGCGTGTCACTGCAGGAGAGCATGCGCAGGCCGGCGTCGCTGTAGGCCGCGATTGCCGCGAGCGGCTGGTTCAGCTCGTGCGCGAGCGCCGAGGCGAATTCTCCCAGCGCCACCATGCGCGCCGTGTGGTGCGCGGCGTCGCGATGCTGCCGAATGAGCTCGCGCCCGCGCCGCGCATCCGAGATGTCGGTCAGAACGCGCAGCGTCACCGTGCGGCCATCGGTCCAGCGCAGCGCCCGGCTGTGCACCTCATACCACTTGCCGCTGGCGTCATCGCGCAGCTCAACCGCTCCGCGCTGCTCGTTCGGGCGGGGCAGCGCGCCCGGCCGAAGCGCGCCGAACAGCTCGTGGAAGCAGCGGTTGGCAAAGAGCAGCGTCGCGCCGTCCTCGCTTTCGACGAACACCGCCGCCTCGAATCCTTCCAGCACCGTGACGAAGCGCGCATCGGAGCGCTCGAGCGCTTCCTTGAGCCGAGCGAGCAGCACGACGAACAGCATGAAGGTGCCGACCGTGAGCAGCCCTTCCCAGAAGTAGTAGATATCGTGGCTGTACGGATGCATCCCGTAGAAGGACGCGATCCAGATGGCGCCGGCGCCGAGCGACAGCACGACGCCGGCGCGCGCCCCGACGGTCCACGTGGCGAGCGCAATCGGCGCGATGTAGAAGATGCTGAGCCGCGCCTCGTAGCCGTTCGCGTAGTCGAGCACGCCGATCAGTGCGACCAGGATGACGCTCGCCGCGAGCGTGGCGCTTCGTGACGGCACGCCGAGCTGCCGGAGAACGACGTCCGGAAAGCCAGTCAGAGAAAACTGGGATTTCTCCCAGTTGTGTTGCCCCGAATAAGACACTTAGCCTAGGTCGCCTGTTGCGCGGCGGTGCCAGAAGAATAAGCGGCATAGGCGGCGGGTTGTTTTCATGAGACTTGCGCGACGCTGACAGCAAGGGTCGCCGCTCGGCGGCGTTGTGCGCATCTTTTCGAGGAGACAGCCCATGAGGTCACGTTTGGCATTAGCGTGCGTGCTTGCGTTGGGCGCAGGCAGCGCGTTCTCGCAGGCGGCGAAGACGCCCGTCACGGCCGAGAGCTTCGTCCAGCTCTACGGTCACGTCGACGTTTCGATCGACACCCTAACCAAGGGCATCAAGGAGGGCGACGTGTCGTTGTTCGGCAGCCCGCCGGCGACCGGCAAGCTCGGCTGGCAATCCGACGTGTCGAGCAACCTGTCGTACATCGGCGTGCGCGGCGCGCGGGAGCTCGGCGAGAGCGGCTTGCGTGCGGTGTTCCAGATCGAGACGCAGGTCGACGTCTCCGCGACGCCCGGCTCCACGACCGACAGCTCGGTCAAGGGGGCCTTCGCCTCGCGCAACAGCTACCTCGGCATCGCCGGCGGCTGGGGCGCGCTCAAGGCAGGCAAGACCGACGCGCCGTACAAGCTTTCCACCGCGCGCATGGATCCCTTTTCCGCGAGCATCGGCGACTACAACAGCATCATCGGCAACACCGGCGGCGACAACCGGGCGGAGTTCGATACGCGGCTCTCGCACGCGGTGTGGTACGAGTCGCCGAACATGGGCGGCTTCCGCGTCGACGCGCTCTGGGCACCCGGGCAGAACCGCGCTTCAGACAACTCGAATACCGCGAGCGGCGAGCCGAATTGCACCGGCGGCAACCCGCCGCCGTGCACCGACGGCTCGTTCGGCGACGCCTACAGCATTGCCGGCGTGTACGAGGCCGGTCCGCTCTACGTCACGGCGGCGTACGAGAAGCACAAGGACGTGAACCGCCTGGGAGACGAGGCTACGGGCGGCGGCCCGGCGCCTGCCGGCGCAGTCGGCGTCAGGAATGAGCAAGCGTGGAAGGCGGGCATCCAATACAAGCTGCCAACGAAGACGACGCTCAACGCGATCTACGAGCGCCTGACGCGTGACGCGCCGGCCAACGATTTCAACGAGCGCCAGCACAACGCTTTCTGGCTCGCCGCGACGCAGACGCTCGGCGAGCGCGACGACATCAATGTCGGCTGGGCGCATGCCGGCAAGACGCCGGGCGACCCAACGGTGGGACCGGTGGACAACGAGGCCAACATGTATGCGTTAGGCTACAAGCACCACTTCGACCGGCAGACCAACTGGTACGCGGTATACGCGATGCAGAACAACCATACGGGCGCGCACTACGACCTCGGCGCGAGCGGCCACGGCATCACGACCGACTGCCACGACGCCAACGGAAACTGCTTCCCGGGTACCAAGCTGCAGGGCGTCTCGGTCGGCATGCAGTACAACTTCTGAGCGCGCTTTGCGGGACAATGCCGGGATGAGACGGCTCGCCTTCAGCACGATCCTGCTGGTCGCGCTCGGCGCCGTCTCGTCCCCGGCTTCCGCGGTGTTCATCTTTCGCATGGGCGACTCCGTCTACGTGGACGGCAAGAAGTACAGCTGGGACGAATGGAAGAAGATCCGCGACCACTATCCGGAGCAGCCGGCGGCTGCGCCCGCCTCGGACCCGGTAGCGGTCGCGAACGCGGCGCCTGCGGCGGACCGGCCGCGCGCTGCCTCTTGCAGCACGAGCATCTACCACGCCGAGTTTCCCGCCGACGACGAGCGCTTCGAATGCAGCGCCGGCCTCGGTGCGCTGACGCGTGAAGAGCTGCTGCGCCAGGGCTGGAAGATCGACCTTGTGGAGAAGATTCCGGCGCCCGCGGATGCACAGGCGCCTGTGGGCGTCGCGCTCTACCGCTACAAGCTGGTCATCTCGCGCTGAGCATGAGAGCCCTGGTGGCCGCCGCGCTGCTCCTCGCGTTCGCGGCCTGCTCGACTTCCCGGAATCCGCCGAATGCCGAGACCTCGCCGGCGCCGAAAGCGTCGCGACAGATCGACCGGCTGTGCTTCCAGGACTGCATGGGCAACGGCGGCACCCGCGAATTCTGCGAGGACCGCTGCACGAACTAGCCGGCTAGCGGCACACGGTCTGCTCGCAGAGCCTGCTGTCGGGCGGCGCGGCGCTTTCGGTCTGCCGGTCGGGCGTCGCGGCGCAACCGGCCAATAGCCAGGCGGTCGCCAGGCTGGCGAGCATGAGCGGCCTTGTGCGTCCCATCGCCGCGATCTTAGGCCTCCGGCCCGTTGTGAAGGTCTGTCAGGAGTGGAATGCCGGAAAGGCTGCCGTCAGCCAAAGAGTTACGCTGTCGCCAGGATGGGATCCGACCAGCCCAGAGCCTGGAGAAAGTTCTGCGCCATCGCGTCCGTCGTATGGGTCGCGGGAGTCGCTTTTTTCGCCATCTGGCACGAGGGCACCGAGGCCGACCGCCTGCGCTTCTGGGCCGACGCCATCGAGATGGCGATCAACTCCGATCCGTTCACCACCCGCAACGCGACCGAGCTGCGCTCGAAGCTCGGCGACGAGCAATTCATCGCTGCCGCTCCGCTGGCTTACCCCGATGTCGATCTGCGTGACACGCTGCTGCGTTATGCGGCGGAGAGATCCGGTCGCTCGCGCGTGGTTCATCCCACCGTCGAGCTCATCGTGTGGGCGATCGTTCCGCCGGCGCTGCTTTACGCGCTCGGGCTGCTTTTCTCGTCGCTGCCGGCCCTATGGAAGCGCTGGCTCGCCAAGGGAAGCCCCATTTTGTGAAGGTCTGTTAAGCCCGGAATGCTGGAAGGGCTGTCGTCAGCCTAAACGCCTACGCTCTTGACGCGCCGCGCCTTGCGGCCCCGGGGCACCAGGCAACATGGCGGTTGAGCGGCTGAACGCATGGAAGAGCTT
>CAYZFN010000186.1:0-8838 GCA_964477695.1 uncultured Enterobacteriaceae bacterium
CCTGCAGGTTCTCCATGCGGTCCTCGATCCACTTCACCGGCTTGCCGATCACGACCGACGCGGCGATCGCGACGACGTACCCCGGGTAAACGGGCACCTTGCCGCCGAAGCCGCCGCCGATGTCCGGCGAGACGATGCGGATGCGCTCCTCGGAAAGGCCGACGTGCCCGGCGACCAGCGCGAGCACCGTGCGCACGGCGTGCGGCGCCTGCGTGGTCATGTAGACGGTGAGCTTGCCCTGCGCCGGATCGAAGTCCGCGACGCAGCCGCAGGTCTCCATCGACGCGACATGGATGCGCGGCACGTAGACGAACTGCTCCGCCACCACGTCGGCTTCGGCGAGCGCCTTGTCGGTCGCGGCGCGGTCGCCCGCTTCCCAGTGGAAGGCGAGGTTGTCGGCCTTGCCCTGCTTGTCCTTGCGCAGCACCGGCGCGCCTGGCGCGATCGATTTCAACGGATCCACCATCACCGGCAGCGGCTCGTAGTCGACCTCGACCGCGTCCGCCCCATCGGCGGCGATGTAGCGCTCGGTGGCGATCACCGCGCATACCTCCTGCGCCTGGTACATCACCTCGTCGATCGGCAGCACCATCTGCGTGTCGGCGGAGAGGGTCGGCATCCAGTGCAGGTTGTACTTGGCGAGCGTCGGGCCGTCGATCACCGCCAGCACGCCAGGAATCTTCAGCGCTTTCGCGGTATCGATCTTCCGGATCTTCGCGTGCGCGTGCGGGCTGCGCACGATGTCCATGTACAGCATGCCGGGCAGCGAGACGTCGTCCACGTAATGGCCCTGGCCGCGGATGAAGCGCGGGTCCTCCTTGCGCTTCATGGAATGACCCATGCCGCAGATCTTCGCGTCGGTTTTCATGTCATGCCCCCGCCTTCTGGGCGGCGTGCTGGACCGCCTTGACGATGTTCAGGTAGCCGGTGCAGCGGCAGAGGTTGCCGGAGATCGCGCGGCGGATCTGGTCCTCGCTCGGATTGCGGTTCTCATCCAGCAGCGCGCTGCAGGTCATCAGCATCCCCGGCGTGCAGAAGCCGCACTGCAGCGCGTGCTTCTCGGTGAAGGCTTCCTGGATCGGATGCAGCTTGCCGCCCTGCTCGAGGCCCTCGACCGTGGCGACGCTGCGGCCGTCGGCCTGGACGGCGAGCACGGTGCACGACTTGACCGGCTGGCCGTCGAGCCGCACCGTGCACGCGCCGCAATGCGACGTGTCGCAGCCGATATGGGTGCCCGTCAGGCGAAGGTTCTCGCGCAGAAAGTGCACGAGCAGAAGCCGCGACTCGACCTCCGCCTCGCGGACGGCGCCGTTCACGGTGATGCTGATGCGATGCTTCATTGGCTCCTCCCCGCGCGCTCGAGCGCAGCCTTCAGCGCGCGGCCGCAAAGCACGCGCGTCATTTCCCTCTTGTACTCGGTCGTGCCGCGCCGGTCGGCGCTAGGCGAGGCGGCCCTGGCGGCAAGCTTCGCCGTCTCCGCGATCGCCTTATCGTCGAGGCCTTTGCCGATCAGGAACGCTTCGGCTTCGACCGCCCGGATCGGCGTCGGGCCGACGTTGGTGAGCGCGATGCCCGCGCTCTCCACCGTCCCCTTGGCGTCGAGGCTCACGCACGCCGCCACCGCGGCCGCCGCGAAATCCCCGGTCTTGCGCTTGAGCTTGCGGTAGGCGCTCCCGGTGCGCGCCGGCGGGACCGGCAAGCGCAGCTCGACCAGGATCTCGTCCGCCGCGAGATCGGTCGTGTAAAGGCTCTTGTAGAAGCGGTTCGCGGCAATCGTGCGCTCGCCGTTCGGCCCGCGCGCGACGAGGGTCGCGCCGAGCGCGATGACGATCGCCGGACCGTCGTTCGCCGGGTCGCCATTCGCGACGTTGCCGCCGATCGTGCCGCGGTTGCGCACCAGCGGATCGGCGATCAGCGGCACCGCGTCGGCGAGCGCCCCGAAGCGCGACGTGATCACTTCCGAGCGCTCGAGCACGCATTGCCTCGTGCCTGCGCCGATGCGCACCCCGTCGCCGTCTTCCTTGATGTACTCGAGGCCGGGGACGCGGCTGATGTCGACGATGTGGCCGAACGAGCCGAGGCGCAGCTTGAGCGTCGGCAGCAGGCTCATGCCGCCCGAGAGCAGCTTGGCGTCGGCGCCATAGCGCGAGAGCAGGCCGATCGCTTCGTCGAGCGAGCCCGCCCGGTGGTAATCGAAAGGCGCGGGAATCATGCGCTGACTCCTTTCGTTTGGAGGAACTGGGTTCGGCAGCCGGCGCAGCAGAAGTAGTAGGCGACGCCTTGCACTTCGGCCTTGTGGCGCGCGGTGGCGGTCGCCACGGTCATGCCGCAGATGGGATCCTTCGCTTCCTCAGGAATGGCAACTACGGCATTCCTGCGTGAATGCTGGACAATCTCCGCCATGACGCTCACGGCAATCTCTTCCGGCGTCACTGCGCCGATGTCGAGGCCGGCAGGGGCTCTTACTCGTTCCAAAACAGGTTCTGGTATTCCGCGCCTGCGCAGATCGGCGCGGATGGTCGCGAACCGTTTGCGGCTCGCGATCACGCCGACGTAGCCCGGCTCGCCGGCGAGCACCGAGCGCAGCACCTCGATGTCGTCGTCGCCCATCGTCGCCACGAGCACGTGCGCGCCGCGCGGCACGCTGTCCGCGGTGAAGCTCTTCTGCACCCTGCGCGCGTCCGGAAAATCGCCCGGCTCGGCGTCGGGATGAACGACGTCGACGCCGTAGCCCATGGCGGCGGCGATGCGCGCGAGGCAGCGCACCGCGGGCGTGGCGCCGAAGAGGACGAGGCGCTGCTGCGGCATGACGGGCTCGACGTAGATCTCCACGGTGCCTCCGCTGTCGCAGGTCATCGGCACCGCGACCATTCCGGCGCGCGGCGGCGTTACCGCCTCGGGAGAAAGGCTGAGGAAGCGCGGCTGGCCGTCGGCCATGGCGCGGCGCGCCTCGCGCACGACGGTCTCGCGCGTGCAGCCGCCGCCCGCCCAGCCGTGGTAGTCGCCCGCCTCGGTGATGAGCGCGGTGTCGCCGACGCGCGCCGAGCTCGGCGGCTCGCGCCGCACCACCGTGACCAGCGCGAAGCGCTCGCCACGAGCGGAAAGCCCAGCCGCCAGCGCCAGCAGATCGGCCCGCACACCTCCTCCTCAGGAGAGGCGGTCATGCTACTGCAAATTCGAATCTAGGTACCGCCCGCCTTCGCCGCCATCTCCGCGGCGCGCTTGCGCATCTCGGCCGGCGGAACATCCTCGACGTGCGTGGCGAGGTGCCAGACATGGCCGAAGGGGTCGCGTATCGAGCCGGTGCGGTCGCCGTAGAACTGGTTCTGCACCGGCCGGACCAGCTCGCCGCCCGCATCGACCGCGCGCTTGACGGTGGCATCCACGTCCTTCACATAGAGATGAAGCAGCACGGTCGTGCCGCCGCGCGCCTGCGGGCCGAGGAAGTCCATCGCGCCGTGCTCGTCGGCGAGCATGACGAGCGCTTCGCCGATGCGCACCTCGGCGTGTCCGAGCTTGCCGTCGGGCCCGGGCATGCGCATCACTTCCTTCGCGCCGAAGGCCGCCTTGTAGAAATCGATCGCCTGCGCGGCGCCGCGGACGCTGAGGTACGGCGTGACGACCTGGTAGCCGGCGGGAATAGGCTGAACCTTGCGCGCGGCTTTGGCTTTCGGCTTCGCCTTCTTCATCGCTTCCTCCTCGATATTGCTCACTGCCGTGCAGCCAGCCTACGACCGTGCGCGCAGCAGCGTCAATGACGGCGCCGGCACCCCGAGCACAGGATCGGGCTCCGTCCCCGAACTTGCCGAGTTCGGGCTCCGTCCCCGAAACTGACGTCCCATGCGCAAACGTCCCCTCTCCGCCGCCGGCCAGATCGTCGTGCTCGAGCACGTGTCGCAGATCCTTAAGGACAACCCCCTCGGCGACCCGCACGTGCGCAGGCTCGCCGTGTGGCTGCCGCCGCAATACGACCAGGACGGCGGCCGCCGCTTCCCGGTGCTCTTCGACCTGGTCGGCTTCACCGGCTCGGGGCTCGCGCACCTGGGCTGGAAGCCCTTCGGCGACAACGTCCCGGAGCGCGCGGCGCGGCTCATCCGCGAGGCCAAGATGGGCCCGGCGATCTTCGTCTTCCCCGACTGCTTCACGTCGCTCGGCGGCAACCAGTACGTCAACTCCTCCGCGATCGGCGACTACGCCGACTACCTGACGCGCGAGCTCGTGCCGTTCGTCGACCGCGAGTTCCGCACCCTCGCCTCGCGCGAGCACCGCGGCTGCTTCGGCAAATCGTCCGGCGGCTATGGCTCGATGATCCACGGCATGAAGTACGCGCGCACCTGGGGCGCCATCGGCAACCACTCGGGCGACGCGTATTTCGACTTCGTGTACTGGCACGACTGGCCGAACACGCTGAACGAGCTGCAGAAATACCGCCTGCCGAAGCGCAAGGCCGGCGCCTACGACGCGCAGCGCGAGTCGCGCCGCAAGGGACTGGCGGACGGCAAGGACGACGGCCGCATCAAGCGCTTCCTCGATGCGGTATGGAAGCGCGAGAAGGTCTCCGGCAGCGAGACGCACGCGATCATGAACCTCTGCATGGCGGCGACCTACGACCCCGACCCGCGCGCGCCGCTCGGCTTCCGCGTGCCCTTCAACCTCGAGAGCGGCGAAGCGCTGGAAGAGCGCTGGCGCACCTGGCGGACCCACGATCCGATCAATCTGGTTTTCAGATACAGAAAGAATCTGAAATCGCTGCGCGGCATCTACATCGATTGCGGCTGGCGCGATCAATACCATATCCACTACGGCTCCCGCATCCTGTCCAAGCGCCTCACCGCCGCCGGCATCGAGCACACGTACGAGGAGTTCGACGACAACCACTCCGACATCGACTACCGGATGGACGTCAGCCTGCCGTTCCTCTATCGCGCGCTAAAGTAGCCCGAATTCGGGGACGGAGCCCGAACTACTTCATTCCGGCGCGCACATCGACGAGCATCCGGTCGATCGCGTCGAAGCGCACCAGCCCGAGGCGCGGGTACTCGATGTCGTAGATCACGTACACAGTGAGCGCGACCGCGGCCGCGAAGCCGATCTTGTGCGCCCAGTCGTAATCCTTTTCGCCGGCGCTCTGGTAACCGGCGAGCAGTGCCGCGGCGAGCGCGAGCACCACGAGCATGCCGTAGATGAGGGTCGGCGGATGAATCTGCGTCGCGGCCGCACGCAGGGTCGTGAAATTGAACACCTCGTTCAACGCCGGTATGAAGAGCAGCTCCGCCTCGCGGCGCGCATCCGGCAGCCGAAGCGCGGCCACCGCTTTCGCCCAGAGCTTCGCCTGAAGCTGCTGGGAATGCACGAGCTCGTGCTGCGCCGCTGCGATGTCGGGCAGCTTGCGGTAGGTGGCGATGCGCGAGTCGGTGTAGGCGCGCAGGCTGTCGCGCACGCCGGGTTGCGCAGATGCGGGCAGCAGATCGATGCGCAGGTACGCCGTGCCGATCGCGTTGGCTTCCTCCACCACCGCGATTCGCCGACTGTCGAAGCGGCTGAGCGCGCCGGAAAAGGTGAAGGCGATGAGCAGGCCAAGCAGCGCGAAGACCGCGGCCTCGAGCGAGCCGATGCCCGCGACCGGCGACGTGCCATGGCGCGCGATCGAGCGCTGCCCGAGCCATCGCCCGGCGGCGAGGGCCGCGATGACGCCGAAGAAGAGGCCGACCGCGATGCCGCCGCCCAGCAGCAGCGGGTTGATGATGTCGAGCGTCAACGTCCCCCCTTGGAATTACCGAAAGCCTATCTGGCCGAGCAGACCGCGAGCGCCTTTCGATCGGGCGCAGGTGGCACCTTATGTTCCCACGCAGACGAGGACGAGGTGAGATGGCCGTGCACCGCTCGCACGCCGGGCAGCACATCTTTAGGCCTTACACCGAGCGCCGCGAGGTCCTTGGCGCAGACATAGAAGCGAGCGCCGTGGCGTCGGGCGTCGTGGATCAGCTGACGGAGATCGCTCGAAGCCTGGGAAGCGAGAACGCGCTGCGCCTGGTCTCCGGTAACGAGCACCTTGTAGGTGGGCGCATCCATGGCGGTGCGCTGCGCCGCCGCGTCGCCAAGCGCCTGCTCGATCGTGAAGCCGTCGCCGGCGATGAAGAGATTGGGCCCCACGGGCGCGGCCATTGCGGCCGTCGCGAGCAACGCGAGCACTGCGCCGATCGGTCGCCTCATGGCCGCGATCTTGCGCTAGCCCGGGGTGAAATACACGTAGATGGCCCGGCACGCGTGCGCGTACCAGGCGTGCGCGAAGATCGCGTACAGGATGAAGCCCAAGTTAAGCGCGCAGCCCGCCACCACGAGGAATCCGCGGCCGGCCCGGAAAAGCGCTCCCAGCACCGAGGCGAGCCCGATCACGGCGATCAAGATGCCGAGCCAGAGCGAGTAGATGTAGTTGTCGGCGCCGACCAGCGTCGAGGAAAGCATGAAGCCGCACACCGCCGGCAGCTGCAGCCAGGCGAGCAAGCCGAAGACGATCGACACCGCGGCGACGAAGCCGTTCATCGGACCTAAAAGGTGACTGTCACCAATTTTGCGCTAAATAGGGACAGACCCTATTTTTCTCATCTAGTATTGGCAGCACGACCGTCTCTGGGGAGAGGCAGTGGCGGACAGGATCGGTGAGCTGACCGAGCGCGCGAGCTCCGACCAGTCGCTGCTCGGCCTCGTCATCGCCAACGCGGTCGCGCTCGCGATCGCCTGGCTCACGCACATGAGCCTGCGCGAGGTCATGCTCGTGTACTGGATCCAGAGCGTGATCATCGGCGTGGGCAACGTGATCCGCATGGCGAGCCTGCACCGCTACACCAAGGCGGTGGCCGGCAAGAACCCGCCGGTCGAGCCGATGCCGGTCTTCCGTTTCGGCTATGCCGCGTTCTTCGCGCTGCACTACGGCCTCTTCCACGTAGCCTACTTCGCTTTCCTGAGCGGCAAAGGCGGCCTCGGTCCCGTCGCTCCCTACGTCCTTTGCGCGCTCGCATTCCTCGTGAGCCATGCGTTCTCGCTGCGCCGCAATCTCGCCGCCGACGCCGCCGGCGTGCCGAGCATCGGCATCCTGATGTTCATGCCTTACGCGCGCGTCCTGCCGATGCACCTCGTGATCCTGAGCGGCCTCGCCGCGGGCGCGAGCAGCCCCGGCGCGCTGCTCGTCTTCGGCGCGCTCAAGACCGCCGCCGACGCGCTGATGCACGTCGTCGATCATTACGTGATGGCGAAGAGCTCCGCCAACCCGGACACCGTCAAGCTGGAGGTCCCATGAAACGAATGCTCCTCTCCCTCGCCGCGGCCGCGGCAGCGCTTTCCATCCCCGCCCATGCCGAAGATGTGGTGGTCATCGCCTCGAACGGCGTCAAGCCCGCGCTCGAGGCGCTCGCGCCCGACTTCGAGCGCGCGAGCGGCCACAAGCTCTCGTTCAAGTGGGGCGTCGCCGCGGTGCTGAAGCGCGATATCGAAGCCGGCACGCCGTTCGACCTCGCGATCCTCACCAGCGCCAACATCGCCGACCTGATCAAGCAGGGCAAGGTCGCGGCGGGATCCGAGACGCCGATCGCCCGCTCGGGCGTCGGCATCATGGTGCGCGCCGGCGCCAGCAAGCCCGACTTGAGCTCGCCCGACGCGCTCAAGCGCGCCGTGCTCTCGGCGAAGTCGCTCACCTGGGCGAAGGAAGGGGCGAGCGGCGCGATCTTCACGAAGGCGCTGGAGAAGCTCGGCATCGCGCACGAGGTGCATTCCAAGGCGGACCTCGCGGCCGACGGCGCGTCCGCGGCGAAGAAGGTCGCGGGCGGCGAGGCCGAGCTCGGCGCGCTCCTCATCAACGAGATCATGGCGCAGCCCGGGGTCGAGGTCGCCGGCCCACTGCCAGACGCGCTGCAGAGCTACGTCGTGTTCCACAGCGGCGTGAGCGCCGCCTCGAAGAACGCGGCCCCTGCGAAGGCGCTCGCCGAGTTCCTCACCAGGCCCGACGCCCGCGCCGCGTTCAAGGCGAAGGGCCAGGAGCCGGGCTAGGCGCGGCGCGGCAAGCGCTATGAATTCTTGAGGGCCACCCTGTAGCGCTTCGCCGCGAGCTTCAGCGCGCGGGCATGCCGGGCCAGTTCCACCCGGGCGCGGGCCTTCACCCTGGCCAGCTTCACCTTCGCCTTGGCGAGGTTCTTCTTCGCCGCCGCCTTGACCTTGCGCTTCATCGCATCGGTTCGCTTGGACATGATCGTCCTCCCTTGGAATCGATGCCATACATCCTATCCTCAAGGAAGCGTATACGCGATGACCGAATCGCCGAGCTTGCTCCCGAAAGGCGATTATTCGGACCGATGCTGACGAGCGCCTGTAGTTAAGCCGCGCTTAATCTGCGCCTGCGCAAATACCGCGCATGCACGGCCCAACGCGTCGACTCGGGCTGGTCGACCCTGCAACGTGCGCGCGGCTTCTCGCCGAAGCGCTGCGACGGCCGTTCACCCGGCACGCGCGAGGCAAGCACCTCGGCAAAGGTCCATTACGCCAGGGCGAGACCGCGTACATCCGGGAGCTCAGCTCGTCCGGCGACGCGGTCTACGAGGACCACCTCGATCATTTTCCGGAGTTCAGGGGGTTCATCGAGTCGACCTTCTCGACCGCGCGGGTCGGCAAGTCGTACTGGCACCGCCTGAAAGCCGGGAACGCGATCTACCGGCACATCGACTGCGGCGGCTACTACGACCGCACGCAGCGATTCCAGCTCTTCCCCGCCACGCAGAGCGGACACGTGGCGCTTATCGACGGCACCGAGGAGCGCTACGCGAGCGGAACGCTGCTCGCCTTCGATCC
>CAYZFN010000187.1:0-19368 GCA_964477695.1 uncultured Enterobacteriaceae bacterium
GCGGCCTTCCGCCGTGCGCTGCAAGCCGAGCGCTACGACGCGGTCATCGATGCACAGTCGCTGATCAAGAGCGCGCTCATCGCGCGCTGGGCCGAAGGCCGCCGCCACGGCATGGATCGCGCGAGCGCCCGCGAGCCGCTCGCGGCGAGCTTCTACGACGTGACGCACCCTGTGCCGCGCGGAGCGCATGCCGTGGAGAGAAACCGCCAGCTGACCGCGGCGGCGCTCGGCATCCCGCTCGCTTCGCAGATCGACTATGGCCTGCATGCCGCGCCGGCGCAGGAGGACGGACCGGCGAGGATCGTCTTCCTCACCATGACGAGCCGTGCCGACAAGCTCTGGCCCGAGGAGCGCTGGATCGAGCTCGGCCGCGCGCTTGCCGCGCCGATCGTTCTGCCTTGGGGAAGCGAAGCCGAGCGAGAACGGGCGAAGCGCATCGCGGCCGCGCTGCCCGTGGCAAGCGTGCCGACGCGCATGACGCTCGATCAGCTGGCCTTTCTGTTCGCGACCGCGCACGCTGTGGTCGGCCTCGATACCGGCCTTACACACCTTGCCGCCGCGCTCGGCGTGCCCACGGTCGGCATCTATTGCGGCTCGGACCCGGCGCTTACGGGTCTCTATGGCTCGCCGCGCGCAAGGAACGTCGGAGCGCCTGGACGATTGCCCGAGATCGACGACGTGAAAGAGCTGCTCAGGTGAAGACGCTCTACACGCTGTTCCTGCGCCTGGCGCTGCCCGCTATCCTGCTCAGGCTGTGGTGGCGCGGTCGACGCGAGCCGCGCTATCGGCAGGCGGTAAGCGAACGCTTCGGCCGCTATACCGGCGCGCCGAAAGAAGCACCGATCTGGATTCATGCCGTGTCGGTGGGGGAAGCGCGGGCCGCCGCGCCGCTCGTGCGGGCGTTGTCCGATTTTCCGATCCTCATCACCTGCACGACGGCCGCCGGGCGCGAGACGCTCGACCAGGTGTATGGCCGGTCGGTCAGCGCGGCATACCTGCCGTACGACTACCCCGAGGCGGTGCAGCGCTTCCTCGCTCACTTCCGCCCGCGCCTCGGGATCCTGATGGAGACCGAGCTCTGGCCCAACCTGCTCGCCGGCTGCGCGCAGGCAGGAGTGCCCGTCGTGCTCGCGAACGCGCGCATGTCGGAGGGATCGAAGCAGGGCTACGAGCGCTGGCAGCGCCTGACCGGTCCGGCCTTCCGCTCGCTGAGCGCCGTGTGCGCGCAGTCGGCGGCCGACGCCGAGCGGCTGCGCTCGCTGGGGGCGCCGAACGTCGAAGTGACCGGCAACCTGAAATTCGACGCCGAGCCCGACCCGGGCAAAGTATCCGAGGGACGCGCGTGGCGGGCGCGGCTGCAGCGGCCGGTCGCGCTTCTTGCGAGCACGCGCGAGGGCGAAGAGAAGCTGCTGCTCGCCGAGCACGCGCCGGACGATGTGCTCGTGGTCGTCGTCCCGCGGCACCCGCAGCGCTTCGATGAAGTCGCCGCGCTCGCCGGGTCGCGACGCAGCCACCAGCCGGTACCGTCCGCCGCCGAGCGGGTTCATCTCGGCGACACGATGGGCGAGATGCCCTTCTACTACGGCGCGTGCGACGTGGCAGTGATCGGCGGCTCGTTCGCGCCGCTCGGCGGCCAGAACCTGATCGAGGCGCTCGCCTGCGGCGCCCCGGTAGTGCTCGGGCCGCACATGTTCAATTTCGCCGAGGCCACCCGGCTCGCGCTGGACGCGGGCGCGGCCTTGCAGGCCGCGGATGCGTCTTCGGCGATGCGCGCCGCGTTCGATTTGCTGAGAGACGCGGACCGCCGGCAGAAGATGAGCATTGCCGGCCGCCGCCTGTGTGAGGCGCATCGCGGCGCGACCGCGCGCCACCTCGCGGTGTGCCGCCGGCTGCTGCTCAAGGAACGAGCGCGGCGTTGACCCTTTCCAGGTCTTCCTGGCGAAGGCCGCCGACCGCGGCACGCAGCTTGAGCTGGTTGACGAGCAGGTTATAGCGGGCGAGCGCGAGGTCGCGTCGCGTCGAGTAGAGCTGCTGCTGCGCGTTCAGCACGTCGATGTTGATGCGCACGCCGACCTCGTAGCCCAGGCGGTTGGAGTCGAGCGCGCTCTGCGACGACACCATCGCCTGCTCGAGCGCGCGGACCTGCGCGATGCCGTTGACCACCGCGAGATAGGTCTGGCGCGTGTTCAGCGCGGCGGTGCGGCGCGCGTTCTCCAAGTCCTCGCGCGACTTGAAGTAGTTCGCCGCGGCCTCGCGCTCGCGCGAGCTGATGGCGCCGCCCTGGTAGATCGGCAGCGCGATCTGCACGCCGATCGAGGTGGTGGTGATGTCGCGCCCGACCTGCGTGATGAGCGAGCCGGTGTCGCGCGTCCCGCCATAGGAGCCGACAAGGTCGAGCGTCGGATAGTGGCCGGCGTACTGGCGCTTCGCCTCGAGGTTCGCCACTTCGCTCGCCGCTTCCTGGGCCAGCACCGGATAGGCGTGCTTCTCGGCCAGGTCGACCCAGCTCTGCATGTCGGCGGGCTCGGGCGGCTCGGCCTTGACGTCGGGACGCAGCGGCTTGAGGAACTGGTACTCCTTGCCGGTGATGAGCTGCAGCGCCCGGCGCTTGGAATCGAGGTCGTTCTGCGCGGCGATTTCCTGGGCTACCGTCAGGTCGTAGCGCGCCTGCGCCTCGTGCGTGTCGGTGATCGTCGCCGTGCCGACCTCGAAGTTGCGCTTCGCCTGCGCGAGCTGCTCGGAGATCGCCGCCTTCTGCGCGCCGACCAGGGCCAGCGTGTCCTGCGCACCCTGCACGTCGAAATAGGCCTGCACCACGCGCAGCGCCAGGTCCTGCGCTGCCTGGCCAAAAGTCGCCTCGGCCTGGCGCACTTGGAAGTCGGCCTGCTCGCGCGCGACGAAGTTCTGCGGCCGGAAAATCGGCTGCGTCGCGGTCAGCGTGTAGGCCGAGCTGTTGATGCTGCGCGTGAAGCTCGGGCTGATCGTCGGGTCGTGCGAATCGACGTCGTTGCGGGCCGAGGTGACGCTGCCGGTGGCGTTCAGGGTGGGCAGGAGCAGCGCGCGCGCCTGCGGGATGCGCTCGCGGCCGGCTTCCAGCGAATAGCGGGCGCCCTGGTACACCGCGTCGTACTGCTGCGCATCGCGATAGACCTGCACCAGGTCCTCCGCGGCGGCGGGAAAGGCAGCCGCGAGCAGCAGAAGCGCGCTAGTACAGCGGAACCGCCGGATCGACCATCCGGGACCAGGCATCCACACCCCCCACCAGATTATGAACGTTGTGATAGCCGTTCTTCTCGAGAAAGAGCGCGACCTGCGCGCTGCGCGCCCCGTGATGGCAGATCGCCACCACCTCGCGGTCGGCATCTATCTCGTCGAGCCGCTGCGGCACCTCGCGCATCGGCACCAGCTGCGAGCCGGCGATCCGCGCCCTGTCGTATTCCCACGGCTCGCGCACGTCGAGCAGCAGCGGCTTCTCGCGGGCCGCATCGGCAAGCCAGGCCGCGAGCTCGGACGCGCTGATCGACTTCATGCCGCTCAGAAGCGGAAGCGCGACGGGCGCTCGCAGTTGACCAGCGGTTCGATGACCGTCTCGAAGAGGTCGTTGCTGCTGTAGGCGCCCGGCGCGGTGCAGGTGACAAGCCGCGCGCTCATGACCGGCGGCTCGCCGACCACGGCGAGCAGCCGCCCGCCGACGTCGAGCTGCTCGAGGAAGGAGCGCGGCAGCAGCGGAGTCGACCCGGTCAGCACGATCACCTGGTAGGGTGCATGACCCGGCCAGCCGCGCGCCGCGTCGCCGACTTCGAGCCGCACGTTATCGGCGCCATGGCGCTCGAGGTTGCGCCGGCCGAATTCCGCCAGGCGGGGATCGATCTCCACCGAGATTACCTGGGCCGCGCGGTGCGCGAGGAGCGCCGTGAGGTAGCCGCTGCCGGTACCGACCTCGAGCACGCGGTCGGTCTTGTGCACCGCGAGCTCCTGGAGCGCGCGCGCTTCCATCTTCGGCTCCCACATGCGCTGGCCGCCTTCGAGCGGGATGCGCAGGTCGGAGAAGGCGAGCGCGCGATGCTGCGGCGGCACGAATTCCTCGCGCGGCACGACGTAGAGCAGGTCGAGCACGTCCTGGTCGAGCACGTCCCAGGTGCGGATCTGCTGCTCGACCATGTTGGTGCGCGCTTGCTCGAGGTTCATCTCAGGCTTCTTCTCTGCGGAGCGCGCAAGTTTACCAAAGCCCTTCAGCCGTATCGGTCTTAAGCGCCGTCGAGCGTTGTATTGCGCCCCGCTTTGCCGTACCTTTGGCCCCTCGCAGGGGTCCTGTCCGGTCGGGCGGGTGAGAGAGTCCCTTAGAACCTGATGCGGGTAATGCCGCCGAAGGAAGCGCCATGAACGCCAATCCCAAGTTCCTAGCCGCCACCGCTCACGTCGACGAAGCGGCGGTGCAGCCTCTGCCCGCTTCGCGCAAGGTCTATGTCGGCCGGCTCCGCGTGCCGATGCGCGAGATCAGCCAGACCGAGGGCAATCCGGCGCTCCTCGTCTACGACACCTCGGGGCCTTACACCGACCCGGCCGCGAAGATCGACATCCGGGCCGGGCTGCCTGCGCTGCGCGAACCGTGGCTTCTGCAAAGAGGGGATGTTGAAACCCTTGCCGGACCGACATCGGCATACGGCCGCAAGCGGCTGGAGGACCCGAAGCTCGCCGAGCTGCGCTTCGACCTGCGCCGCAAGCCGCGCCGCGGACGCGGCTGCGTGACGCAGATGCATTATGCGAGGAAGGGCATCGTCACGCCGGAGATGGAGTACATCGCGACGCGCGAAACGCAGCAGCTGATCGAGTCATTGGGTTTTCAGCACCCCGGGGAATCGTTCGGGGCGAGCCTGCCGCGCGAGATCACGCCCGAGTTCGTGAGAAGCGAAGTCGCGCGCGGCCGGGCGATCATCCCGGCGAACATCAACCACCCGGAATCCGAGCCGATGATCATCGGCCGCAATTTCCTGGTGAAGATCAACTGCAACATCGGCAACTCCGCGGTGACCTCGTCGATCGGCGAGGAAGTGGACAAGATGACCTGGGCGATCCGCTGGGGCGCCGACACGGTCATGGATCTCTCCACCGGAAGGCACATCCACGAGACGCGCGAGTGGATCATCCGCAACAGCCCGGTGCCGATCGGTACGGTGCCGATCTACCAGGCGCTCGAGAAGGTGGGCGGCAAGGCCGAGGAGCTCACCTGGGAGATCTTCCGCGACACGCTGATCGAGCAGGCCGAGCAGGGCGTCGATTACTTCACCATCCACGCCGGCGTGCGCCTGCCCTTCATCCCGCTCACGGCGAAGCGCATGACGGGCATCGTCTCGCGCGGCGGCTCGATCATGGCGAAGTGGTGCCTCGCGCACCACGAGGAGAGCTTCCTGTACACGCGCTTCGCCGAGATCTGCGAGATCATGGCCGCGTACGACGTGTCGTTCTCGCTCGGCGACGGCTTGCGCCCGGGATCGATCTACGACGCGAACGACGAGGCGCAGCTCGCGGAGCTGAGGACGCTGGGCGAGCTGACCAAAGTCGCGTGGCAGCAAGACTGCCAGGTGATGATCGAAGGCCCGGGGCACGTGCCGATGCAGCTCATCAAGGAGAACATGGAGCTGCAGCTCAAGCACTGTGACGAGGCGCCGTTCTATACGCTCGGGCCGCTCACGACCGACATCGCGCCCGGCTATGACCACGTCACCAGCGCCATCGGCGCGGCGATGATCGGCTGGTACGGCACGGCGATGCTCTGCTACGTGACGCCCAAGGAGCACCTCGGGCTGCCGAACAAGAAGGACGTGAAGGACGGCATCATGGCGTACAAGATCGCCGCGCACGCCGCCGACCTCGCCAAGGGCCATCCCGGGGCGCAGCTGCGCGACAACGCGTTGTCGAAGGCGCGCTTCGAGTTCCGCTGGCAGGACCAGTTCAACCTCGGGCTCGATCCGGACACGGCGAAAGAGTTCCACGACGAGACGCTGCCCCAGGAGGGCGCCAAGGTGGCGCACTTCTGCTCGATGTGCGGCCCGCATTTCTGCTCGATGAAGATCACGCAGGACGTGCGCGACTATGTGGAGAGCGGGATGAAGGAGAAGGCGGTCGAGTTCGTGAAGAAGGGCGGCGAGATCTACTCTAAGCAGCCTTGACGAACAGCTCGTCCGCCTCGAACGGCACCGCACCGGACTCGAGCGTGCCGCGGATGCGATAGGGCTCGTCCTTCGACGCCATCGGCGAGCGCGCGAGGTCGAGCAGCTTCTGCGGGATCATCGGGTTGCGCTGCGCGTCGCGCACCACCATCAAGCGCGGCAGCAGCCGCTTGGCCGGGTTCTGCGCGATCACCACGCCGACCTCGCCGGTATTGAGCTCGACCAGGCTGCCGACCGGGAAGATGCCGATGCAGCGGATGAATTGCTCGACCAGGTGGGCGTCGAAGTAGATGCCGCGCCACTTGTAGAGCAGGCTGATCGCCGCCGAAGGCGATATCGGCTCGGCATAGGGCCGCTTCACGGTCAGCGCATCGAAGGTATCGACGATGCCCGCGATGAGCCCGGACAGGCCGATCTCCGGACCGCGCAGCCCCTTCGGGTAGCCGCTGCCGTCGAGGCGCTCGTGGTGCAGGCTGGCGACGCGCGCCAGGTCCCCCGGCAGGCCGGGCGTGCTGCGCAGGATCTCCTCCGAATAGCGGACATGCAGCTTCGCCTGCTCGAATTCCTCGAGCGACAGCCGGCCGTGCTTCTCGAGCAGCTTGCGCTCGAGGCGCACCTTGCCGACGTCCTGCAGGAGGCCGAGGTAGCCGAGGAATTCGATCTGCGCGCGCGAGAGCTGCAGGAAACGCCCGAACGTGATCATGTAGATCGCCGAGTCGATGGCGTGCGACTCGGTGTACTCGCCCTTGGCGCGCAGCCGGCTGAAGAGCAGCAGCGCGTCGGGATTGCGCAGCACGCTCTCGGTCATGTTGTTCACAGCGGCCATCACGCTGCCCGCATCGAGCGTGCGCCCGATGCGCGCCGCGCCCAGCACATCACGCAGGAGCGAGCGGCTCGCCTTGTAGGCCTTGCGCGCGGGGCGGAACTCGTGCTCGACCGAGGCTCGCTCCGGGTACGACGCGCGCGGCGGCGGCTGCGGCGGCGACGCGGCGCGCTCGACGTCGACGAACACCGTCTTGCAGTACTTCCGCAACGTGTCGAGCTGCGCCTGACTCGTGAGCACGAAGCCCTGGAACACGAACGGCGTGTCGGTCCATGGCCGGTCGAGCTCGGCGATATACATGCCGAACTCGAGCTCGCTCACCGGAAGTTCTTTCCTCACTGCTCTAACATAATGCCCCGTCGCGCGGCGCGGGAACGCCCTTCGGACAATGGGATACTCGATGCCCGCGCCGGTTTCCCCGAGAACTGTCAAAAGGTGCAAGGAACGCGATGAGCGATTTGCTGAATGCGCTGATCCTCGGCGTGGTCGAGGGCGTCACGGAGTTCCTGCCGATCTCGAGCACGGGCCACCTGATCCTCGCCGGCAGCCTGCTCGGCTTCAACGACGAGCGCGGCAAAGTCTTCGAGATCGTGATCCAGACCGGCGCGATGCTCGCCGTCGTCTGGGAGTATCGCGCGCGATTCTTTCGCATCGACCCGAGGCTCTATCGCAACCTGATCGTCGCCTTCATCCCGGCCGCGGTGATTGGCCTCGCGTTCGGCAAGGCCATCAAGGAGTACTTGTTCAGCCCCGTGCCGGTCGCCGCCGCATTCATCGTCGGCGGCCTGATCATCCTCGTGGTGGAAAGAATGTCTCTTGCAGCGAGAGTCGACAGCACGCGCGACATGACGTGGCGCGACGCGCTGAAGGTCGGCCTCGCGCAGTGCTTCGCGCTCATTCCCGGCACTTCGCGCTCGGGCGCGACGATCATCGGCGGCATGCTGTTCGGCCTGTCGCGCAAGGCGGCGACCGAGTTCTCGTTCTTTCTCGCCGTGCCGACGCTGGTCGCCGCGGGGCTGTACGACCTGTGGAAGAACCGCGGGCTGCTCTCGGCAGGCGATGCGGGCATGTTCGGCGTCGGCTCGCTCGCCGCCTTCGTGTGCGCGTTCGTGGTGATCCGCTGGCTCATCCGCTACGTTGCCAACCACGACTTCCGGCCGTTCGCCTGGTATCGCATAGTATTCGGCCTCCTCGTGCTCGCGACCGCCTACTTCGGCTGGGTGAACTGGACCGCCTGATGCAGCCGCTGCTGCGCATCGCGCGGTCGATCGACCGTCTGAACGAGCTGGTCGGCCGCGGCGTGTCGTGGCTCGGGCTCGCCGCCGTCCTCATCTGCGCCGCCGCGGCGACCGCGCGCTATGCGCTCAACATCGGCTCGAACGCCTGGCTCGAGATCCAGTGGTACCTGAACGCCGCGGTCTGGCTGCTCGTCGCCGGCTACACGCTCAAGCGCCACGAGCACGTGAACATCGACGTGCTGGCCGGCAGGTTTTCCCCGCGCGTGCAGGCCTGGATCCACATCCTGGGCGGCGTCTTCATGCTGCTTCCCGCGACGATCATCATCGCCTGGTACAGCTGGCCCTCGCTCGTCAATTCCTACGAGATCCAGGAGTACTCCTCCGACCCCGGCGGGCTCATCCGCTGGCCGGTGCGGCTGCTGATCCCGGTGGCCTTCGCGCTGCTCGCGTTGCAGGGCGTCTCCGAGATCATCAAGCGCATCGGCTTCCTCCGCGGCCTCGTGCCCGAGTCGGAGTTCGAGAAAAAAGGCCACGCGACCTGATGCTCGCCGAGTCCATGGCGCCGATCATGTTCGGCGGGCTGGTCGTGTTTCTGCTGATCGGCTATCCGGTCGCGTTCTCGCTCGCCTTCACCGGACTCGCTTTCGGCGTGCTGGGCATCCATTTCGGCATGCTGCAGCCGGCGCTGCTGCAGGCGCTGCCCGAGCGGGTGCTCGGCATCATGGGCAACTCGACGCTGCTCGCGATCCCGTTCTTTACGCTGATGGGGCTGATCCTCGAGCGGAGCGGCATGGCCGAGGACCTGCTCGACACCATCGGCCAGGTATTCGGCTCGATCCGCGGCGGCATCGCCTATGCGGTCGTGTTCGTCGGCGCGCTGCTGGCGGCGACGACCGGCGTGGTCGCCGCTTCGGTGCTGGCGATGGGGCTGATCTCGCTGCCGGTCATGATGCGCTATGGCTACTCGAACCGGCTCTCCACCGGCGTGATCGCGGCCTCCGGAACGCTCGCCCAGATCATCCCGCCCAGCCTCGTGCTGATCGTGCTCGCCGACCAGATGGGCACCTCGGTGGGCGACATGTACGAAGGCGCGCTGTTCCCGGGCCTCGGCCTCGCCGCGGCCTACGCGGTCTGGGTGTTCATCGTCTCGCTGGTGAAGCCGCACGCGGCGCCCGGCTGCCCAGCCGAGATGCGCACGCTGCACGGCGGCAAGCTCGCGCTGCGCGTCGTCACCTCCATGGTGCCGCCGCTCGTCCTCATCTTCCTCGTCCTCGGCACGATCTTCCTCGGCGTCGCGACGCCGACCGAAGGCGGCGGCATGGGCGCCACCGGCGCGCTGATCCTCGCCGTGATCAAGCGCAAGCTCTCCTGGAAGCTGCTGCGCGAGGCGGTCGAGTCGACGGCCACCATGACCAGCTTCGTCATGTTCATCCTGATCGGCTCGACCGTGTTCAGCCTCGTGTTCCGTGGCGTCGACGGCGATCTGTGGGTCGAGCGGCTGCTGCTGCACGTGCCGGGCGGGGCGCTCGGCTTCCTGATCGTGGTGAACGTGATGATCTTCCTGCTCGCGTTCTTCCTCGATTACTTCGAGATCGCGTTCATCATGGTGCCGCTGCTCACGCCGGTGGCGCAGAAGCTCGGTATCGACCTGATCTGGTTCGGCGTCCTGCTCGCGGTGAACATGCAGACCTCGTTCCTGCATCCGCCGTTCGGCTTCGCGCTCTTCTACCTGCGCAGCGTGGCGCCGAAGAGCGTGAAGACTTCCGACATCTACTGGGGCGCCATCCCGTTCGTGGTGATCCAGGTCCTGATGGTGGCGACCGTCATTACCTTTCCCAGGATGGTGACCGGCAACGTCACCGAGGCGGCAACGGTGAAGGGGACCGGCGAGGAGGAGCTGCGCCGCCAGCTCGGGCTTCCGGCCCCGGGCGGCACCGAGAGCGCGCCGCCTCCGGCACAGAGCGCGCCGCCCCCGGCGCAAAGCGCACCGAGATCCGACGACCCGGCCTCGGAGATCGAGCGCGCCCTGCGTGAGGGAAAGTAAAAGCCGCGACGGCTACTTGCCGAGCGGATGGCTGTACACGAAGCTCTCGTAGGCGAATTCCTGCACCCGGTGCCAGAGGAACTGGTCGGAGCGGAATTTCTTCCACGGCTCGTAGATCTTCTTCCACGCCGGGTTCTTGCCCGCCTCCTCCTCGTAGAGCTCGTAGGCGGCCTTCTGCGCGGCGCGCAGGATGTCCTGCGAGAACTGGTGCAGCTTGACGCCGTTCTTCACCAGGCGCTCGAGCGCCGGGACGTTCTTCGCGTCGTACTTCGCCATCATGTCGATGTTGGCCTCGTAGCACGCCGCCTCGATCGCCGCCTGGTACTCCTTCGGCAGCTTGTCCCATTCCTTCTGCCCGACGTACAGGGAGTACATCGAGTTCGATTCCCACCAGCCGGGGAAGTAGTAATGCGGCGCGACCTTGTAGAAGCCGAGCTTCTCGTCGTCGTACGGACCGACCCATTCCGCGGAGTCGATCGCGCCGCGCTCGAGCGCGGGATAGATGTCGCCGCCGGCGATCTGCTGGGGCACGGCGCCGAGGCGCGCCATCACTTCGCCGCCCAGGCCGGCGATGCGCATCTTCACGCCTTTCAGGTCGTTCACCGAGCGAACTTCCTTGCGCCACCAGCCGCCCATCTGCGCGCCGGTGTTGCCCGCGGGGAACGAGATCAGGCTGAAGTCCTTGAAGAACGCGCGCACCAGGTCGAGGCCGCCGCCGTAGTACATCCAGGCGTTCTGCTCGCGCTGGTTCATGCCGAAGGGCAGCGTCGTGTCGAACGCGAACGCCTTGTTCTTGCCGACGAAGTAGTAGCTCGCGGTGTGCGCGCATTCGATCGTGCCCTGCTGGATCGCGTCGACCACGCCGAACGCCGGGACGATCTCGCCGGCGGCGAAGACGCGGATCTGGAACTTGCCGCCGGTGAGCTGCTCGACGCGCTTCGCGACGACCTCGCCGCCGCCGAAGATGGTATCGAGGCTCTTGGGAAAGCTCGACGCGCAGCGCCAGCGGATGCTGGGCAGCGAAGGCGTCTGCGCGATCACCTGGGATACGGCGGCCGAGCTGGCGACGGCGGCAGCGCCGGCCAGGAATTTACGACGACTCATTCTTCTCCTCCTCCAGTGGCGAAAAAGCGGTTAGCTTTGGGTCCAGGGCAGGCCGGCTTTGCGCCAGCCGTTCTTCGTATTGCGATGCTGCTCGGCGTCCTTGTCGCCTTCGAAGCCTTCCAGGACATTGTAGGCTTCGCGCCAGCCCGCCTGCAGCGCCGCCTCGGCGGCGGCGTGCGAGCGCACTCCCGAGCGGCAGATGAACATCACCGGCTCGTCCTTGCCGACGCTCGCGGCGAGCTCGGCGATGAACTCGGGATTGGGACGGCTGCCCGGCCAGGTCTGCCACTCGATGGCCAGCGCGCCCGGAATGCGGCCGACATAGGCGAGCTCCGGCTGGGTGCGGACGTCGACCAGGCGGGCGCCGGCCTGCATCAGGCGATGGGCCTCGCCGGGGAGCAGCGCGCCCGCGTATCGCAGACCCATCTGCCGCCCGCGCTCGGCGGCGGCTTTCTTAATGTCGTCGGCCATTGCCCGGCATTCTAAAGGTGCGGCAAGATGCACCCAACTTGTGCAGCCTCGCGTGCGATGCCCCCGAAAAGTGCCGGCGACCCCGTTAGAATTCCGGCCGTACCGGGGTAAGCGCGTGGCATGGAACGTGCTGCCCCGCCGCATCCAGGCCATACCTCTACACCACCTACACCAATCGACAGCGAGGAGAGTTCGCGATGGCGACGACGACGCCCGATGACGTCCTGAAGCTCATCAAAGACAAGGAGGTCAAGTTCGTTGACCTTCGATTCACCGACACGCGCGGCAAGGAGCAGCACGTCACCGTGCCGGTGAGGTACTTCGGCAAGGACAAGTTCGAGGCGGGCCACGCGTTCGACGGATCGTCGATCGCCGGCTGGAAGGGAATCCAGGCTTCCGACATGCTGCTCATGCCCGACCCGACGACGGCGCGCATGGACCCGTTCACCGACGAGCCGGTGCTGAACATCACCTGCGACGTCTACGAGCCGATGGACGGCAAGCCCTACGACCGCGATCCGCGCTCGATCGCGCGGCGCGCCGAGACCTATCTCAAGTCGACCGGGCTGGGCGACGTCGCGTACTTCGGCCCCGAGCCCGAGTTCTTCATCTTCGACGGCGTCACCTGGTCGGTCGACATGTCGGGCTGCTTCGTCAAGATCAAGTCGGAGGAAGCGCCGTGGTCCTCCGGCATCGACTACGAGTCGGGCAACATGGCCCACCGCGCGCCGGTGAAGGGCGGCTACTTCCCGGTGGCGCCCACCGACACGCTCGGCGACATCCGCAACGCCATGTCGCTCGCGCTCGAGCAGCAGGGCGTGGAAGTCGAGGTGCATCACCACGAGGTCGCCGCCGCTGGCCAGAACGAGATCGGCACGCGCTTCGCGCCGCTCGTGCAGCGCGCCGACTGGATGCAGATCCTCAAGTACACGGTGTGGAACGTCGCGCATTCTTACGGCAAGACCGCGACCTTCATGCCCAAGCCGGTGGTCGGCGACAACGGCTCGGGCATGCACGTGCACCAGTCGGTGTGGAAAGGCGGCAAGAACCTGTTCGCGGGTAACGGTTACGCCGGCCTTTCGGACTTCGCGCTGCACTACATCGGCGGCGTCATCAAGCACGCCAAGGCGCTGAATGCGATTACCAACCCGGGGACGAACTCCTACAAGCGGCTCGTGCCGGGCTTCGAGGCGCCCATCAACCTCGCCTACTCGGCACGCAACCGCTCGGCGGCGTGCCGGATTCCGTACGTGTCGAGCGCGAACGCGCGGCGCGTGGAAGTGCGCTTCCCCGATCCGACGACCAACGCCTATCTCGCGTTCGCGGCGATGCTCATGGCGGGGCTGGACGGCGTGCAGAACAAGATCCATCCCGGCGAGCCGATCGACAAGGACATGTACCACCTGCCGCCGGAAGAGGCGGCCCGCGTGCCGCACGTCTGCGCCTCGCTCGAGCAGGCGCTCGACTGCCTGCGCGACGACCATGCGTTCCTGACGCGCGGCGGCGTGTTCTCGGATGATTTCCTCGAGTCCTACATCACGCTGAAGGAGGAGGAGCTCACCCGGTTCCGCATGACCACGCATCCTGTCGAGTTCGACATGTACTACGCTGCGTAATCCAGAACTCGACGCGAGCGTTAAAGAAGGGGCGGCGCCGGTTTCGTGCGCCGCCCTTTCTCTTTGGTTTGCTAGACTTTCCGCATGCACCGGCATTGGGCATTGATCGTGGTCGGCGCCCTGGTGGCGCTGCCGGCGCACGCCCAGGGCGAGCCGGTCACCGAGATCTGGAAGTGCCGCGACAACGACGGTCGCTGGACCTACACCAACGACAAGCGCGAGGCCGAGCGGCACAAGTGCGAGGTGGTGACGCGGCAGATCAACGTCGCGCCGACGCCGCCGCCCGCGCCGCCGGTGGCCGCGCCGCGTTCCGCGCCCGCGTCGCGCCCCAGCGGCTTCCCGCGCGAAAGCCGCTCGGAGCGCGAAAGCCGCACCGCGAGCTCGCGCGAGATTCTGGAGAAGGAGCTCTCCACCGAAGAGACCGCGCTCGCCAAGGCGCGCCAGGATCTGGCGGAGCAGGAGGCGGTGCGCTATGGCGACGAGCGAAACTATGCGCGCGTGATCGAGCGGCTGCAGCCGTACAAGGACACCGTGGAGACGCACGAGAAGAACATCGAAGCGCTCAAGCGTGAGCTGAACAACCTGCGCTAGTGGCGCCCCTGCCCGGCCAGGCGCATTTCTCCGGCCTAGACCTTCTCGCCACGGCAGTCGTGGCGCTCGACGAGCAGTTCGTCATCCGCTACGCGAATCCCGCGGCCGAGAACCTGCTCGAGACCGGCGCGAAGAGCCTGCACGGCCATGCCTTCCTCTCGCTCTTCGACGAGCGCGACGCGCTCGAGCGCACGCTCGTCGAGGCGCGCACCAGCCACTGGGATTATTCCGCGCAGAACGCCACCTACGCGCGCACGCGCGTGCAGCTCTCCTGCGTCGTGACGCGCATCGATGCGGCGGCCGCGCCGCGCGAGCTCGCGCTGCTCGTCGAGCTGCGCCCGATCGAGCAGCAGCTGCGCATGGCGCGCGAGGAGCGCCTGTTTTCCGAGCAGCAGGCGAACCGCGAGCTGATCCGCAACCTCGCGCACGAGATCAAGAACCCGCTCGGCGGTCTGCGCGGCTCGGCGCAGCTCCTCGAGCGCGAGCTGGACCGGCCCGAGCTGCGCGAGTACACGCAGGTGATCATCAAGGAGGCGGACCGCCTGCAGAAGCTGATGGACCGCATGCTGACGCCGCACCGCGCGCCGCGCCTCGAGCCGGTCGGCATCCACGAAGTGCTCGAGCGCGTGCGGAGCCTCGTCGAGGCGGAGTTTGGCGTGCCGGTACAGCGCGACTACGATCCGAGCCTGCCGGACATCGTCGCCGACCGCGAGCAGCTCATCCAGGCGGTGCTCAACATCGCGCGCAACGCCGCGCAGGCGGGCGCGCAGTGGATCGAATTCAGGAGCCGCGCGTTGCGGCAGGTCACGCTGCTCAGGCAGCGCTACCGCCTGGCATTAGAATTGCAAATCATCGACGACGGCCCGGGCGTGCCGGCGGAGATCCAGGACCGGATCTTCAGTCCGCTCGTATCCGGGAGGGAAGGCGGGACCGGCCTGGGACTCTCGCTCGCGCAGACGTTCGTGCAGTATCACCACGGCGTCGTCGAGTTCGAGTCGCGGCCCGGTCGCACAACATTCAGGATCCTGCTGCCGCTCTTATGAAACCGGTCTGGATCGTCGACGACGACCGCTCCATTCGCTGGGTGATCGAGAAAGCGCTGTCGCGCGAAGGCATCGCCTTCGATTCGTTCTCTTCCGCGCAGGACGCGTTGCGCGCGCTATCCCACGGCGCGCCCGAAGTGCTGGTTTCCGACGTGCGCATGCCGGGGCTTTCCGGTCTCGAGCTGCTGAACGCCGTGAAGCAGCGCCATCCGGCGGTGCCGGTCATCGTGATGACGGCGTATTCCGATCTCGACTCGGCGGTCGCGGCGTTCCAGGGCGGCGCCTACGAATATCTTGCCAAGCCGTTCGACGTCGACCAGGCGGTCGAGCTCATCCGCCGCGCGCTCGAGGAAAGCCGGCGCGAGGCCGAAGCCGCCGAGCCGCCGGCCGCGACGCCGGAGATCCTCGGTCAGGCGCCGGCGATGCAGGAAGTGTTCCGCGCGATCGGCCGGCTTTCGCAATCGAGCGCGACGGTGCTGATCACCGGCGAGTCGGGCACCGGCAAGGAGCTGGTCGCCCGGGCCCTGCACCGCCACAGTGCGCGCGCCGGCAAGCCGTTCATCGCGATCAACACCGCGGCGATGCCGAAGGACCTTCTCGAGTCCGAGCTCTTCGGCCACGAGCGCGGTTCGTTCACCGGTGCGCAGCAGCAAAGGCGCGGCCGCTTCGAGCAGGCCGAAGGCGGCACGCTTTTCCTGGACGAGATCGGCGACATGCCGCCCGAGCTGCAGACGCGGCTGCTGCGCGTGCTGTCGGACGGAACGTTCTATCGCGTGGGCGGCCACCAGCAGATCAAGGCCAACGTGCGCGTGATCGCCGCGACCCACCAGAACCTCGAGCAGCGCGTGCGCGAAGGCGGCTTCCGCGAGGACCTGTATCACCGCCTGAACGTGATCCGGCTGCGGCTGCCGAGCCTGCGCGAGCGGCCGGAAGACGTTCCTCTATTGGCGCGGCATTTCCTCGCCGTGAGCGCGACGCAGCTCGGCGTCGAGGCGAAGCGCCTTTCCGACGATGCGCTGGCTTACCTCGCGCGGCTCGCCTTTCCGGGCAATGTGCGCCAGCTCGAGAACCTGTGCCACTGGCTCACCGTCATGGCGCCGGGCCAGGTGATCGAAGCGGCCGACCTGCCGGCCGAGCTGCGCGACGGCTCGCCGGTCGCGAGCTCCGACTGGCTGTCCGCGCTCGAGCAGGAAGCCGAGCGCCGGCTCGTGCGCGGCGATACCTCGATCCTCGATTCGCTGACGCGTCAATTCGAGCGCGCGCTCATCATGAAGGCGCTCGCGCGCACCGGCGGGCGGCGCATCGAGGCGGCGAACCTCCTCGGCATGGGCCGCAATACCATCACGCGCAAGATCGCCGAGCTCGGCATAGAGGAAGACAAGCCCGCTTCGGAACCGGAGCGCGATACCTAAGCGGAACGCAGATACGTCGCCCCCGCGAAGGCGGGGGCCCAATTCTTATAGAAATACGGGGTTCCCGCCTTCGCGGGAACGACGGCGTGCGCGCTTAGGCGGTTTTCTTCGCTTTCGGTTGTGGAGCGCTCGCCGCGGCGGCCTGCGCACGCCGGTTGTCCTCCAGCTTCGCGTCGACCAGGCGCACCACTTCGTCGAGCGCCGCGAGCCGCATGCCCTTTTGCGCGGCCACCGTCTGCACCAGGCGGTCGACGCGTTCGATGTACGGCGCGCCGCCATAGAGCGCGCGCGCGGCGGAGGACGGGCTCGCCAGGCCGTTGGCTGCCGCAGCGTACTTGTCGAACGGCACCAGATCCTTCTCGTCGGCGCCGAGCGAGACACACAGCTTGACCACCCAGTCGTAGACCGAGCGCGAGGTGGCGAGGTCGCTGTGCACCGCCTCCTTGATCGCGCGCATGCCGGCCGGCGTGATGCAGCGGTAGTTGCCGGCGATCAGCATCGCCCACTTGGCGAGCGGCACGAACACCGACTCGTGCACCTTCAGCTTCACCGGCAGCTCCATGCCCTCGAAGCGCGAGCGCTCGATGTCGGACTCCAGCTCCCGCAGCAGGCGCGTGTGCGCTTCCGACGGAAAGCGCGCCGACTTGAAGTTGGTCGGCAGCCGAACCTGGAGCACGTTCACCTTCTCCTCGGGCGGACGAAACGCCTGCGGGTCGGGGCTGCAGAGCGTCATCAGCTGCGGATCGAAGCCATCCCAGACCGACGCGTCGGTGTAAGCGCCGCGCAGCTTGGCGAGATCGAGCCCTGGAACGCGCGCGAGATAAGTGAGCGGCGGCATGTTCATGATCGACATGCACGGCCGCTTCGCCCTGGCGATCGCCTGCATGAGCTCGCGCACGCCGGGCGAGCGATATTGCGGCTCCTGCATGGCGAGCGCCACTAGCTCGTAGTCGCCCGGCTTGATGGCGGCCGGAACGTCGGCTGACAGCCGGCCGGGGAGCTTGCGCGAATCGACTTCGACCAGGCCGTCGCGCCCCTTCACCGGAAGGCGGACGCGGGTGCCTTCCTTGTTGATGAGCTCGGCCTCGTGCGGCAGGCAGACGAGCTTCACCGTGTGACCCGCAAGCAGCAGCTTGGTCGCGAGCAGGGAACCGTACGAGGCGCCGAGAATGAGAACCTGGTGAGCGTTTTGCATCGTGAAATCTCGCGTTGCCAGCCGGGAGGGCGGCAGCCTACTCCCTTCGGACGAGGTTTTCATGTTGCGGCGCGACATTGCGCTTCATACAATGGATCGATGCCTCCGGTCGCCGAAGCCAAAGCGCTCGCCGTAAGCGGGCGAATGACGCCTGCCTTCGCCGAGATCCTCAGCGACGAGGCGCTCGAATTCGTCGCGCGGCTGCATCGCCGGTTCGAAACGCGACGCCAGGAGCTGCTTGCCCGCCGGGCGCAGCGCCAGAAGGAGTTCGACGCGGGCAAGCTGCCCGACTTCCTGCCCGAAACAAAAAAAATAAGGGAGGAGAACTGGACGATCGCCCGGCAGCCGCAGGATCTGCTCGATCGCCGCGTCGAGATCACCGGCCCCACCGACCGCAAGATGGTGATCAACGCGCTCAATTGCGGCGCCTCGACATTCATGGCGGACTTCGAGGACGCTAACTGCCCGACCTGGCACAACATGATCGACGGGCAGCTCAACCTGCGCGACGCGGTGCGGCGCACGATCGGCTTCGAGCAGGGCGGCAAGCACTACCGGCTGAAGGACCGGACCGCGGTGCTCATCGTGCGGCCGCGCGGCTGGCATTTGGATGAGAAGCACGTGCAGGTCGACGGGCAGCCGGTGTCCGGGGCGATCTTCGACTTCGCGCTGTTCTTCTTCCACAACGCAAAAGAGCTCCTCGCGCGCGGCTCGGGGCCGTACTTCTACCTGCCGAAGATGGAGTCGCACCTCGAGGCGCGGCTCTGGAACGACATCTTCGTGCTTGCGCAGAGCGAGCTGAAGATCCCCCAGGGCAGCATCCGCGCGACGGCGCTGATCGAGACGGTGCTCGCGGCCTTCGAGATGGACGAGATCCTCTACGAGCTGCGCGAGCACTCGGCGGGCCTCAACATCGGCCGCTGGGACTACATCTTCTCGTGCATCAAGAAATTCCGCGCCAACAAGGATTTCTGCCTCGCCGACCGCGCCCAGGTGACGATGCTCGCGCCGTTCATGCGCGCCTACGCGCTGTTGCTCGTCAAGACGTGCCATCGCCGCGGCGCGCCGGCGATGGGCGGCATGGCGGCGCAGATTCCGATCAAGAACGATCCGGCGGCGAACGAGGCGGCGCTCGACAAGGTGCGCCAGGACAAGCTGCGCGAGGTCAGCGACGGCTGCGACGGCACCTGGGTCGCGCATCCGGGGCTCGTGCCGATCGCGAAGGAAATCTTCGACCAGCACATGCCGCAGCCGAACCAGTACGGCCGCCAGCGCCCCGATGTGCGGGTGAGCGCCAGGGACCTGCTCGAGTTCAAGCCGGAGAAACCGATCACCGAGGCCGGGCTGCGCAACAACATCTCCGTGGGCCTGCAGTACGTCGGCGCCTGGCTGGCCGGCAACGGCTGCGTGCCGGTGTTCAATCTCATGGAGGACGCGGCCACCGCCGAGATCTCGCGCTCGCAGATCTGGCAGTGGATCCGCTCGCCGAAGGGCGTGCTCGAGGACGGCCGCAAGGTCACCGTGGAGCTTTTCCGCACGCTGCTCGGCGAGGAGCTCGCCAAGGTCAAGGCGATGGGCGGCGAGGGCCGGTACGACGAGGCGGCGAAGCTGTTCGAGAAAATCACCGCCGACGATCGCTACGTCGAGTTCCTGACGCTGCC
>CAYZFN010000188.1:0-14359 GCA_964477695.1 uncultured Enterobacteriaceae bacterium
GAGATCGGCAATTTCTTCGTCGTCGAGCACGACGGCGCGATCCGCGGCTGCGCCGCGCTCTATCCGTTCCCGGACGACAAGAGCGCCGAGTTCGCCTGCCTCGCCGTCTCGCCGGAGTACCGCGACGCAGGCTACGGCGAGCAGCTGCTGCTCGCCTGCCAGGAGCGTGCCAAGTCGCTCAAGCTGCGCCGGCTCTTTGCGCTCACCACGCACGCGGCGCATTGGTTTCTCGAGCAGGGCTTCCGCCCTGGAGAAGTCGACGCTCTGCCCTCGCGCCGGCAGGCGCTCTACAACTGGCGGCGCGGCTCGAAGGTCTTTCTTAAACGCCTATAATCGGCCCATGGCCCGCATGGTGAAGTGCGTCAAGCTCGGCCGCGAGGCCGAGGGTTTGGACTTTCCCCCTTATCCCGGCGAGTTCGGCAAGCGCATCTGGGAGAACGTCTCCAAGGAAGCGTGGCAGCAGTGGCTGCGCCAGCAGACCATGCTGGTCAACGAGAACCGCCTGAACCTCGCCGATCCGCGCGCGCGCAAGTACCTCATGGAGCAGACCGAGCGCCATTTCTTCGGCCAGGGCGCCGACGTCGCCTCGGGGTACGTCCCGCCGCAAAAATAGAGGAAGCGCCAAGCGCAGCGCCTTTTCGACCCGGCGCGCCACGAACCGCTGAACGCGGCCGCGTGGGATGTCGCAGCAGCTGGAGCCGCGATCGACGAGATCGTCGCCGACACACGAGCGACATACGACCCCGAGCGCTATTGGCCGGCACATCCGCTCGACGGAAGCTTTGCCGACGGTGACACCACGCTTTACGCCGGCGCCACCGGCGTGCTGTGGGCGCTACAGTACCTTGGTCACCCGCTGCAAGCCGACCTGGCTGCGCTCGCGCAACGCAACACGGTCGCCTATGCCTCCTTCAGTCCGTATCCCGAACATGCCTCGCTGCTCATGGGCGATGTCGCCGCCCTCCTGCTCGCCGGCAAACACGAAGCGCTCCGCGCACGGATCGAAAGGAACCTGCGCCTGCCGCCGAAGGAGCTCATGTGGGGCATGCCCGGCACGATGCTCGCCGCATCGTTCATCGGCGAGCGCTCGCTTTTCCTGCGACAAGCCGAGCGACTGTTCGCCGCGTTTCGGGAGACGCCTCACGGCCCGCTCTGCGTGCAGGAGCTCTACGGCGCCCGCCATCTCTATCTCGGGCCTGCCCATGGATTCGCCGGCCACATGCTCGCGCTGCTGCACGGGTGGCCATGGCTCGCGGAGCCGCAGCGTGAACGTGTCGCCGAAATCGCAAGCCGAACGCTCGCACTCAATGCATGCCAGTCGCCGGAAGGCGTCAATTGGCGCGCCGGCGCCGAGGGGGACGCACCGTTCTTCGTCCAGTGGTGTCACGGTGCGCCGGGCATCGTCGTCAGCTTCGCGGACGCCCCGTTCGCGACGCCCGAGCTCGCGGACCTGCTCGAGCGCGCCGGCGATCTCGTATGGCACGCCGGGCCGCTCGCGAAGGGACCGAACCTCTGCCACGGCACGGCAGGCAACGGCTACGCGTTCCTGAAGCTGTACCGGCGCTCGGGCGACGCGCGCTGGCTGGCGCGGGCGCGCGCCTTTGCCATGGCGGCGATCGAGCAATATCGCACGGCGCGCCGCCGCTACGGTCGCGGCCGCTATTCGCTCTGGACCGGCGACCTTGGCGTGGCGGTGTATCTTCACGATTGCGTGCGAGCCGAATCCCGCTTCCCCACACTGGACGTCTTCTGATGAATATCTCTGAGTTCTGGCAGGACGCCATCGTTCCGGCCCTCGTCGAGTACATCCGCATCCCCGCCAAGTCGCCGCATTTCGACCGCGAATGGCGCACGCACGGCTATATCGACGAAGCGGTGCGCCTGGCGGCGCAGTGGTGCGAAGCGTATGCGGTCCAGGGCATGACGCTCGAGATCGTGCGCCTCGCCGGCCGTACGCCGTGCCTTTTCATCGATATACCGGGAACCGCATCCAAGGCCGGCACGGTGCTGCTCTACGGCCACCTCGACAAGCAGCCCGAGATGACCGGCTGGCGCGAGGGCCTCGGCCCGTGGACGCCGGTCGTAAAGGAGGGACGTCTCTACGGGCGCGGCGGCGCCGACGACGGTTATGCCGTGTTCGCGGCGCTTGCCGCCATCCGCGCCGCGAAGGACGCCGCAAAGCCGCACGCCCGCTGCGTGGTGCTCATCGAATGCTGCGAGGAAAGCGGCAGCTACGATCTTCCCGCGTACCTGGAAGCCTTGTCTTCAAGAATCGGCGTCCCATCGTTCGTGATCGGCCTCGATTCGGGCTGCGGCAACTACGCGCAGCTTTGGGGCACGACCTCGCTGCGCGGCCTGGTGAACGGCGTCCTGACCGTCGACGTGCTCGAGGAGGGCGTGCACTCCGGCGATGCAAGCGGCGTGGTGCCCTCGAGCTTCCGCATCGCGCGCCTGCTGCTCGAGCGCATCGAGGATGCGCGCAGCGGCGAGATCCGCGATCGTGCGCTGCATGCCGAAATCCCGGAAGAGCGGCGCCGGCAGGCGGAGCGCGCTGCGGAGGTCATCGGCGAGGAGGTGTGGCGCAAGTTTCCCTTCGCCGCGGGCATGCACGCGATGCACACGGATCGCACCGAGCTCGTCCTCAACCGGACGTGGCGGCCGATGCTCGCCATCACCGGCGCGGACGGCCTGCCGGTGCCGGCGAACGCCGGCAACGTGCTGCGGCCCAGGACGCAGCTCGTGCTTTCCCTGCGGCTGCCGCCCACGGTCGACGGCGCCGCTGCGGCGAGCCGCATGAAGGAAGTCCTGGAGAGCGATCCTCCGTACGGCGCGATGGTTCGCTACGAGCCGGGCCAGGCCGCGACCGGCTGGCACGCGCCGCGCACCGAGCGCTGGCTCGAGAGCTCGCTCGACGAAAGCTCGCGCCGCCACTTCGGCAAACCGGCGATGTGGATGGGCGAAGGCGGCACGATTCCGTTCATGGCGATGCTCGGCGCCAAGTTCCCGCAGGCCCAGTTCTTCATCACCGGCGTGCTCGGTCCGCACTCGAACGCCCACGGGCCGAACGAGTTCCTGCATATCGACTATGCGCAGCGCCTGACCGCCTGCGTCGCCGACGTGCTCAGCGCGCACGCGGAGCGGTGAACCCCGCGCGCATCTCGCGCTACTGCATCGTAATCGCCGCCGCTCTCGCGCAATCCTGCGCGACCACGCCGGTGGAGGAGGACCTCACCTGGTCGGCTGCGCTGGCAAGGACGTTGCCGCTCGAAGACGGCGACACCATCGGCGTGGCACGCTTCTCCGAGCTACGCGCCGGAACCAGCGATTTCGGCGGCTGGCAGCCCTGGGTCCTGATGCGCGGCAGCACCCCCACTACCGACTACCGCCTGGTCGCGCGCGACGGCGTGGTCGTGGTGCAGGCCGATTCCTCGCCAGGCGGCTCGGGACTGTTTCGCAAGATTCGCATCGACCCGCACCGCAATCCGATCCTCGAATGGCGCTGGCGCGTGCCGCGCGAGTCGGCGGCCGGCGGTGCCAGAGGGCCTTCGGCGAGCAGCCCGCCGGTGCGCTTGTCGCTCGCCTTCGACGGCGACACGTCGAAGCTCGACTTCGACGACCGCGCGAAGCTGCGCCTCGCGAGGGCTCTAACGCTGGACGGCTTGCCGTATGCCTCGCTGCTTTACGTCTGGCTGACCCGCTCGCCGGTGGAGAAGATCTACTCCAGCCCGCACACCGGGCGCGTCCGGCACATCGTCGTCGAGAGCGGCGAGCAGAGGCTCGACCAATGGGTGATTGAGCGGCGCAACGTTCTCGACGACTACCGCCGCGCGTTCCACGAGGAGCCGGGCGACATCGTGGCCATCGGCTTCATGACCGACGCCGGCGATAACGGCGCGCCGCGGCGCGCCTTCTACGGCGACATTACGTTTCGCAGCGTGGCCGGCTCCGGAAACGCGGCTGCCCAATAGCCTTACTTGCGAGAGATGGTTCTGATACCGTCTTCGCGTCCGAGCAGCAGCACGTCCGCCGGCCGGCGGGCAAAGATGCCGTTGCTCACGACGCCCGCGATGTTGTTCAGCTCCGCCTCCAGCGCCGGCGGATCGAGCAGCGTGAGGCCGTGGCAGTCGAGGATCAGGTTTCCATTATCTGTCTTGGTGTTCTCGCGCAGCACCGGCTGGCAGCCGCGGCGCAGCATCTCGCGCCCGACGTAGCTGCGCGCCATCGGAATCACCTCGAGCGGCAGCGGAAATCTGCCGAGCACCGGCACGAGCTTCGACGCATCGCAGATGCAGACGAACTTCTTCGCCACCGCGGCGACGATCTTCTCGCGCGTCAGCGCTCCGCCGCCGCCCTTGATCATGTAGAGGTGCTCGGTCACCTCGTCGGCCCCGTCCACGTACACCGCCAGATCGTCGACGCTGTTCAGGTCGAACACGCGGATGCCGTGCTTCTTCAGGCGCTCGGCGCTCGCCTCGGACGCGGCGACGGCGCCGTCGATCTTGTGCTTTATCGTGGCAAGACAGTCGATGAAGGCATTGACGGTCGAGCCGGAGCCGACGCCGATGACACCGTCCTGCGTGTACTTCAACGCCGCCTCGGCGACGCGCCGCTTCAGCTCGTCCTGACTCATTTCTTGCGCTGCGGCGGCAGGTCGGTGCAGACGCCCTCGTAGAGCTCGGCGGCCATGCCGACCGACTCGCTGGTGGTCGGATGCGGATGGATGGTCTTGCCGATATCGGTCGCATCGGCGCCCATCTCGATCGCCAGCGCGAGCTCGCTGATCAGGTCGCCCGCGCCAGTGCCGACGATGCCGGCGCCGACGATGCGGTGCGTGTCGTGCTCGAAGAGCAGCTTGGTGAACCCCTCGTCGCGCGCATTGGCGATCGCGCGGCCCGAAGCGCTCCACGGAAACTTGGCGACGCCGAGCGCAGCGCCGCTCTTCTTCGCCTCGTCCTCGGTGAGCCCGACCCAGGCGATTTCCGGGTCCGTATAGGCGACCGAAGGAATGACGCGCGCGTCGAAGTGCGATTTCTGCCCCGCCGCGGCCTCGGCGGCGACATGCGCTTCGTGCACCGCCTTGTGCGCGAGCATCGGGTTGCGCGCCACATCGCCGATGGCGAAGATGTTCGGCACGTTGGTGCGCATCTGGCTGTCCGTCGGGATGAAGCCCTTGGCGTCGACTTCGACGCCGGCCTTGTCCGCGGCGATCTTCCGGCCGTTCGGCACCCGACCGACCGAAACCAGGATCGCGTCGTAGATGCGCGCTTCCTTGCCGTCAAAGGACGCCTTGAGCCCCTGCGCCGAGGCTTCGACCTTGGTCGTCTTCGTCTGCAGCATGACATTGTCGAAGCGCCGCGCGTTGAGCTTCTGCCAGACGGCGACCAGGTCGCGATCCGCGCCGAGCATCAGGCCGTCCAGCATCTCGACCACGTCGAGGCGCGTGCCGAGCGTCGAGTACACCGTGCCCATCTCCAGGCCGATGATGCCGCCGCCGATGACCAGCATCTTCTTCGGCACGCTCGGCAGCTCGAGCGCCGACGTGGAATCGAGGATGCGCGGATCGTCGGGGATGAACGGCAGCTTGGCCGCCTGCGAGCCGACGGCGATGATCGCGTTCTGGAAGCGCAAGCTTTTCTTGCCTTCCCGGCTCGTGATCTCCAGGGTGTTCCGGCCGGTAAAGGCCGCTACGCCGGTGATGACCGTGACCTTGCGCAGCTTCGCCATGGCCGCGAGGCCGCCGGTCAGCTTGCCGACCACCTTGTTCTTGAACGCACGCAGCTTGGCGAGGTCGAGCTTCGGCTCGCCGAACGCGACGCCGTGGTCGCCGAGCGCGCGCGCGGCATCCATGATCGCCGCCGTGTGGAGCAGCGCCTTGGAGGGAATGCAGCCGACGTTCAGGCACACGCCGCCCAGCGCCGGATAGCGCTCGACGAGCACCGTGCGCAGGCCGAGATCGGCCGCGCGGAAGGCCGCCGAATAGCCGCCCGGTCCGGCGCCGATCACCACGACGTCGCAATCGACATCGCCCTTTGCCGCGGGCGCCGCTGCCGGCGCCGCCGGCGCCTCGCGCTTGGGCGCCTGCGCCTTTGCCGCCTCGGCCTTGACCGCTTCCCCGCCCTCGAGGAGCAGGATCGGCGAGCCCTTGGAAACCTTGTCGCCGACCTTGAGCCGCAGCTCGCGCACCACGCCGGCGCCGGGCGACGGAATCTCCATCGTCGCCTTGTCCGACTCGAGCGTGATGAGCGACTGCTCCTTCGTCACCGAGTCGCCCGGCTTCACCAGCACTTCGATGACTTCGACGTCCTTGAAGTCCCCGATGTCGGGAACCTTCACCTCGTGGTTCGGCATTTAGAGGATCAGCTTGCGGATGTCGGAGAGCACACCCACGAGGAAGGTGGTGAAGCGCGCGGCGGTTGCGCCGTCGATCACGCGGTGGTCGTACGACAGCGCGAGCGGCAGAATCAGCCGCGGCGCGAATTCCTTGCCATTAAAAACCGGTCGAACGGCAGAGCGCGAGACGCCGAGGATGGCCACCTCCGGGGCGTTGATGATCGGCGTGAAGAAGGTGCCGCCGATGCCGCCGAGGCTCGAGATGGAGAAGGTGCCGCCCTGCATGTCGCCGGGCTTCAGCTTGCCGTCGCGCGCGAGCTTGGAGATCTCGGCGAGCTCGTGCGCGAGGTCGAACACGCCCTTGCGATCGGCATCGCGCACGACCGGCACGACCAGGCCGCCCGGCGTGTCGACCGCGACGCCGATGTGGAAGTACTTCTTGACGATGATGCTCTCGCCCGACTTGTCGAGCGAAGCGTTGAACTGCGGAAAGGCCTTCAGCGCCGTCACGCACGCCTTGATCATGAAGGCGAGCATGGTGAGCTTGAAGCCGCGCTTCTCGGTCTCGGCGGTCTGCGCCTTGCGGAACGCCTCGAGGTCGGTGATGTCCGCCTCGTCGAACTGCGTGACGTGGGGAATCGATATCCAGTTGCGGTGCAGGTAAGGGCCGGAGAGCTTCTGGATGCGCGGCAGCGGCTTCGACTCGACCGGCCCGAACTTGGCGAAGTCGACGTCCGGCCACGGCGGGAGGTTGAAAGGCAGCGCGCCGGGCGCCTTGGCCGCTGCCGGCGCCGGAACTCCGGAAAGGGCGCCTTTGACGAACGCCTGCACGTCCGCATGCAGGATGCGGCCCTTCGGCCCGCTGCCCTGCACGCGCGACAGCTCGACGCCCAGCTCGCGCGCGAACTTGCGCACCGACGGGCTGGCATGCGCCTTGGTCTTGAGCTCCTCGCGCGGCTCGCGCGGCACCGGACGCGGCGCAGCCTCGGCGGCGGGCACCGGCGGCGGAACCGCTGCCGGAGCGCCGCGCGACGGGGAAGGCTTCGGTTCCGCGCGCGGCTGCTCGCGCGGCTCGGCTGGAGGCGCCGCGCCTTCGAGCAGGAGGATCGGCGAGCCCTTCGACACCCTGTCGCCCACCTTGACCTTGATCTCCTTCACCACGCCGCCGTCGGGCGACGGAATCTCCATCGTCGCCTTGTCGGATTCGAGGGTGATCAGCGACTGCTCCTTCGCGACCGCGTCGCCGGGCTTCACCAGCACCTCGATGACTTCAACCTCGTCGAAGTCGCCGATGTCCGGAACGGCGACGGTGTGCGCGCCGGCGTTCGCCTTTTCGCTGCGCGCCGGAGCGCTCTGGGTTTTCACGGGTTCCTTCTTCGCCAGCGCCGCGTCCCTGGCGTCGAGCTCGAGGATCGGCGAGCCCTTCGAGACCTTGTCGCCCATCTTGACCTTGAGCTCCCTCACCACGCCGGCCTGCGGCGAAGGAATCTCCATCGTCGCCTTGTCCGACTCGAGCGTGATGAGCGACTGCTCCTTCGTCACGGCGTCGCCGGGCTTCACCAGCACCTCGATGACTTCAACCTCCTTGAAGTCACCGATATCGGGGACGAGGACTTGGCTCATACGGCGCAGCTCATACGGTGGTGGGGTCGGGCTTTTCCGGATCGATGCCGTACTTCTTGATGGCGTCGGCCACGGCCTTCGCCTTCGCCTCGCCCAGGTCGGCGAGCGCCTTCAGCGCGGCGATCGCGACGAAGCAGCGATTGACCTCGAAGAAGTGGCGCAGCTTCGAGCGCGAGTCGGAGCGGCCGAAGCCGTCGGTGCCGAGCACGCGGTAGATGCGATCGCGCGGGATGAACGGGCGGATCTGGTCGGCGAAGGTCTTCACGTAATCGCTCGCCGCTATGACCGGGCCGGCGGGCCTGTCCTGCAGATTTTTCTCGACGAATGAAATTCTTTGCTTCCCTTCGGGATGCAGCATGTTCCACCGCTCGGCCGCGAGCCCCTCGCGGCGCAGCTCGGTGAAGCTCGTGGCGCTCCACACGTCCGCGGCCACGCCCCAATCCGCTTCCAGCAGGTCGGCGCCGGCGAGCACCTCGCGCAGGATGGTGCCGCTGCCCATGAGCTGGACGCGCGTCTTCGCTTTCGACTTCGACTCGCGCAGCAGGTACATGCCCTTGATGATTCCGGACTCGGCGCCCTGCGGCATCGCCGGGTGCTCGTAGTTCTCGTTCATCAGGGTGAGGTAGTAGAAGACGTCCTCCTGGTCGGTCACCATGCGGCGCAGGCCGTCGTGGATGATCACCGCGACCTCGTAGCCGTAGGTCGGGTCGTAGGAGACGCAGTTCGGGATCAGCGACGAGAGGATGTGCGAGTGTCCGTCCTCGTGCTGCAGCCCTTCGCCGTTCAGTGTCGTGCGGCCCGCGGTCGCGCCGAGCAGGAAGCCGCGCGCGCGCTGGTCGCCCGCCGCCCAGGCGAGATCGCCGACGCGCTGGAAGCCGAACATCGAATAGAACGTGTAGAACGGCACCATCGCCAGGTTGGAGTGACTGTACGAGGTGGCGGCGGCGATCCAGGAGCAGAACGCGCCCGCCTCGGTAATGCCTTCCTCGAGAATCTGTCCCGACTTGTCCTCGCGGTAGTACATCACCTGGTCGCGGTCGACCGGTTCGTACTTCTGGCCTTCGGAGGAATAGATGCCGAGCTGGCGGAACATGCCCTCCATGCCGAAGGTGCGCGCCTCGTCGGGGACGATGGGCACGACGTGCTTGCCGAGGTCCTTGTCGCGGATCAGCGCCGTGAGCACGCGCACGAAGGCCATGGTGGTGGAGATCTCGCGGCCTTCGCCCGAGCCCTTCAGTACTTGCTCAAAAGAACTCAGAGGGGGTACCGTCGGAACGGCATCCGCCTTGCGCCGGCGCTTCGGCAGATAGCCGCCGAGCGCCTCGCGCCGCTGGTGCAGGTACTTCATCTCCGGCGAGTCGGGCGCCGGCACGTAGAACGGCAGCTCGTCGAGCTTCTCGTCGGGGATCGGGATGCGCAGCCGGTCGCGCATGTCCTTGATGGTCGAGGTATCGACCTTCTTCAGCTGGTGCGTCGGGTTCTTCGCCTGGCCCTGCTTGCCCAGGCCATAGCCCTTGATCGTCTTGGCGAGGATTACGGTCGGCTGGCCCTTGTGCTTCATCGCCGCGGCATAGGCGGCGTAGATCTTGTGCGGGTCGTGGCCGCCCCGGTTCAGGCGCCAGATGTCCTCGTCGGTCATGCGCGAGACCATCTCGAGCAGCTTCGGGTCCTTGCCGAAGAAGTGCTTGCGCACGAACGCGCCGTCGTTCGCCTTGTAGTTCTGGTACTCGCCATCGACCGACTCTTCCATCACGCGCAGCAGCCGCCCTTCGGCGTCGCGCGCGAGCAGCGGGTCCCAGTACGAGCCCCAGATGACCTTGATCACGTTCCAGCCCGAGCCGCGGAACTCGCCCTCGAGCTCCTGGATGATCTTGCCGTTGCCGCGTACCGGGCCGTCGAGGCGCTGCAGGTTGCAGTTGACGACGAAGACCAGGTTTTCCAGCTTCTCGCGCGCCGCCATGCCGATGGCGCCCATCGACTCGGGCTCGTCCATCTCGCCGTCGCCGCAGAACACCCACACCTTGCGGTTCGACGTCTTCGCCAGCCCGCGCGCTTCGAGATACTTCAGGAAGCGCGCCATGTAGATCGACTGGATCGGCCCGAGCCCCATCGAGACGGTGGGGAACTGCCAGTACTCCGGCATGAGCCAGGGATGCGGATACGACGAGACGCCCTTGCCGTCGACCTCGCGCCGGAAATTGAGCAGCTGCTCCTGCGTGAGCCGTCCCTCGAGCAGGCCGCGCGCGTAAACGCCGGGCGAGGAATGTCCCTGGAAGTACACGAGGTCGCCGCCGTGGCCTTCGGAGGGTGCGTGCCAGAAGTGGTTCTGGCCGACGCCGAACATGGTGCCGACCGAAGCGAAGCTCGCGATGTGGCCGCCGAGCTCGTCGTCGTTGCGATTCGCGCGCGCCACCATGACCATGGCGTTCCAGCGGCAATACGAGCGGATCCGCTCCTCGAGCGCCGCGTCGCCCGGCGAGCGTTCCTCGAGATGCGGCGGGATGGTGTTGATGTACGCGGTGTTCGCCGAGTACGGAATGTACGCGCCCGATCGGCGCGCCTTGTCGACTAGCCGCTCGAGCAGGTAGTGCGCGCGCTCCGGTCCTTCACGCTCGAGCACCGCCTCGAGCGCATCCAGCCACTCCTGGGTCTCTAGCGCGTCGGGATCGTTGGCAGCGGGAAACTGAGGGACGGCGGACATGGCGTGGGCCTTCGAGAAGGGTGCGATTCCTACAACAATTTGCGCTGCGGGGGGCGCGGCAAGCTTAACTCAGAAAATGCGCGCAATGCTAGACTGCGCCCCCTCGCCGACGTCCCCATGGCCGCGCAAATTCTCGACGGAAAATCGCTCGCCGCCACGCTGCGTGCCGGCGTGAAGCGGCGCGTCGAGGCGCTTGCGCAGCGCGGCATACGCCCGGGCGTGGCGGTCGTGCTGGTGGGCGACAACCCGGCCTCGCGAGTCTACGTGCGTAACAAAACGCGCGCCTGCGAGGAAACCGGCATCTACTCGCGCCAGCTCGACCTGCCGGCGACGATCGGCGAGGCAGCGCTGATCAGCGAGATCGGCAGGCTCAATGCCGACCCCGCGATCCACGGCATCCTCGTGCAGCTGCCGCTGCCGGCGCACATAGATGCCGGCCGCGTGCAGGCGGCGGTGTCGCCGGCCAAGGACGTCGACGGGTTTCATGCCGAGAATCTCGGCGCGCTGCTCGCGGGACGGCCGCGGCTCGTGCCGTGCACGCCGGCCGGTGTCATGCGGCTGATCGAGCATGCCGGCGTGGCGATCGCCGGCCGGCACGCCGTGGTCATCGGCCGATCGACCATCGTCGGCAAGCCCCTCGCGCTGCTCCTCCTGCAGAAGGACGCTACGGTGACGCTCTGCCATTCGAAGAGCGCCGACCTTGAAAACCTGGCGCGCGGCGCCGACATACTGGTCGCGGCGGTGGGCCGGCCGAAACTCGTCACCCGCGCCATGGTCAAACGAGGCGCCTGCGTGATTGACGTCGGCATCAATCGCCTCGCCGACGGCTCGCTCGCGGGCGACGTCGATTTTGCTTCCGTAGCCGAAGTCGCCGGCTGGATCACGCCCGTGCCGGGCGGCGTCGGCCCCATGACGATAGCGTTGCTTCTCGAGAACTGCCTTGTCGCCCAACAATCCGCACAATCCGCTGCTTGATTTTTCCGGCCTGCCGCGCTTCGCGGAGCTCAAGCCCGAGCACGTCGCGCCCGCGGTCGATGAGCTGCTCGCCGCCGGACGCGAGACGATCGCCCGCGCGCTCGCGGCGCCGACCACCTGGGACAGCTTCATCGCGCCGCTCGAGGACGCGAACGAGCGCATCGGCCGCGCCTGGGGACAGGTCGCCCACCTGCACGCGGTGCTCGACAGCCCCGCGCTGCGCGACGCCTACAACGCCAGCCTGCCGAAGATCACCCAGTACTGGACCGAGCTCGGCCAGAACCAGCAGCTGTTCGAGAAGTACAAGGCGCTTGCCGCCTCTGCACAATTTTCAGGCCTTTCGCAGGCGAGAAAGCGAATCGTCGAGAACGCGCTGCGCGACTTCCGCCTCGGCGGCGCCGAGCTGCCGCCGGAGAAGAAGGTTCGCTACGCGCAGATCCAGGAAGCGCTCGCCGCCGCCGGCGCCAAGTTCTCCGAGAACGTGCTCGATGCGACCAACGCGTTCACGATCGTGGTCGACGAGAAGCGCATCGCCGGAATTCCGCACGACGTGCTCGACGCGGCGCGGCAGGCGGCCGCCAGGGAAGGGAAGGACGGCTGGAAGTTCACTCTGCACGCGCCCTCCTACCTCCCGGTGATGCAGTATGCCGACGACCGCGCGCTGCGCGAGACGCTCTACCGCGAGGGCGTCACCCGCGCCTCGGAATTCGGCAAGCCCGAGTGGAACAACACGCCGCTCATCGCGCGCATCGTCGAGCTGCGGCGCGAGCTCGCGCAGCTGCTCGGCTACGCGAGCTATGCGCAAGTGTCGCTCGTGCCGAAGATGGCCGACTCCCCCGAGCAGGTGCTCGGCTTCCTCGCCGACCTGGCGCGCCGCGCGCGGCCCTTCGCCGAGCAGGACGTCAGCGAGCTGCGGCTGTTCGCGAAGGACAAGTTGCGCCTGAAGGAGCTCGAGGCGTGGGACGTGGCGTACGCCTCCGAGAAGCTGCGCCTCGAGCGTTACGCCTTCTCCGACCAGGAAGTGAAGCAGTATTTTCCTGAGGACGTCGTCCTGCGCGGGCTGTTCCGCGTCGCCGAGACGCTCTACGGCATCGCCATCCGCGCGTCGCAGGCGCCGCTCTGGCACGAGGACGTGCGCTTCTTCGAGGTGCGCGACCGCGCCGGCGCGCTGGTCGGACAGTTCTACATGGACCTCTACGCCCGCGACACGAAGCGCGGCGGCGCCTGGATGGACGATGCGATCGCGCGGCGGCGCAAGGCCGGCGCGCTGCAGACCCCGGTCGCGTACCTCACGTGCAATTTCTCGCGCCCCGTCGGCGATAAGCCGGCGCTGTTCACGCACGACGAGGTGCTGACGCTGTTCCACGAGTTCGGCCACGGCCTGCATCACCTGCTTACCCGCGTCGACGAGCTCGGCGTCTCGGGAATCAGCGGCGTCGAATGGGACGCGGTCGAGCTGCCGAGCCAGTTCATGGAGAACTTCGCCTGGGAATGGGACGTGCTGCGGCACATGACGCAGAACGTCGAGACGGGTGCGCCGCTGCCGCGCGAGCTGTTCGACAAGATGGTCGCGGCGAAGAACTTCCAGAGCGGCCTGGCGATGCTGCGCCAGATCGAGTTCGCGCTGTTCGACATGCACCTGCACTACGACTTCGACCCGGCTGCGGGCCGCACCCCGCTCGAGCTGCTGAACGAGGTGCGCGACAAGGTGGCGGTGCTGAAGCCGCCGTCCTACAACCGCTTCCCGAACAACTTCTCGCACATCTTTGCCGGCGGCTACGCGGCGGGCTACTACAGCTACAAGTGGGCCGAGGTGCTTTCCGCTGACGCGTACAGCGTCTTTGAAGAGAAGGGGGGCCTTGACCCGGTGACGGGCGAGCGTTTCCGGGACGAGATCCTGGCGGTGGGTGGCAGCCGGCCCGCGGCCGAGTCGTTCCGCGCGTTCCGCGGCCGCGAGCCCACGGTGGATGCGCTGCTGCGCCACAACGGCATGAGCACCGGCTAGGTGCGCATCGCCAGCTGGAACGTCAACTCCCTAAAGATCCGGCTCGCGCACCTGCTCGACTGGCTCGCCGATGCGCGGCCCGATGTCGTCTGCCTGCAGGAAACCAAGATCGAGGACGACAAGTTTCCGGTCGCCGAGCTGCGCGCAGCGGGCTATCACGCGGTGTACTGCGGGCAGAAAGCCTATAACGGCGTGGCGATCCTCTCGCGCAGCGAGCTGCGCGACGTCGCGCATGGCATCGCCCACTTCGTCGACGATCCGAAGCGCGTCATCGCTGGCACGCTCGACGACACGCGATTCGTCTGCCTCTATGCGCCCAACGGACAGGCGCCGGGCACCGACAAGTACGCCTACAAGCTGCGCTGGTACGAACAGCTCGCGCGCTGGATGCGCGAGCAGCTCGAGCGCACGCCGAAGCTAGCGGCCCTCGGCGACATGAACGTGGCTCCCGAGGATCGCGACGTGCACGACCCGAAGCGCTGGGAGGGCCAGATCCACGTCTCGGCGCCCGAGCGCAGCGCGCTCGCGGGGGTCATGGAGGCCGGCCTGGTGGACGCGTTCCGGCTGTTCGAGCAGCCGGAGCGCCTGTACTCGTGGTGGGACTACCGGCTCGCCGCTTTTGCACGCAACTGGGGTCTGCGCATCGACCTGATCCTTCTCTCCTCGGCGCTCGCCGCACGCTGCACCGCCAGCACCATCGACAAGACGCCGCGCAAGCGCGAGCG
>CAYZFN010000189.1:0-6390 GCA_964477695.1 uncultured Enterobacteriaceae bacterium
GACCGCGGCGCTGCACGACCCGTTCGGCCACGGGCACATGGGCGTCACCGCGGAGAACATCGCGGCGAAATACGGCTTCACTCGCGAGCAGCAGGACCGCTTCGCGGTCGAGTCGCACAAGCGCGCGGCGAAGGCGCTCGAACAGGGCTACTTCAAGAGCCAGATCGTGCCGGTCGAGCTGAAGACCCGCAAAGGCGTCGAGCAGTTCACGACCGACGAGCACGTGCGCGCCGATGCCAGCATGGAGAACATGGCGAAGCTGAAGGCGGTGTTCAGGAAGGACGGCACCGTGACCGCCGCCAATGCCTCCGGCATCAACGATGCGGCTGCCGCCGTCGTGCTCATGGATGCGAAAGTGGCCAAGAACCACAAACCCATGGCGCGACTCGTGGCCTACGCGCACGCCGGCGTCGAGCCGCAGGTCATGGGCCTCGGTCCGATCCCGGCGGTCAAGCGGGTGTTCGAGAAGGCCGGGCTCAAGCCCGCCGACATGGACGTCATCGAGTCGAACGAGGCGTTCGCCGTGCAGGCAATGGCGGTGACCCAGGACCTCGGCCTCGATCCGGCGAAGGTGAACCCGAACGGCGGCGCGGTCGCGCTCGGCCATCCGATCGGCGCGACCGGCTGCATCCTCACCGTCAAGGCACTCTACGAGCTCGCGCGAATCAACAAGCGCTATGCGCTCGTGACAATGTGCATCGGCGGGGGACAGGGAATCGCTGCGATCTTCGAAAGGCTTTGAGAAAACCGAGAATCGGACTGGCGCTCGGCTCGGGCAGCGCGCGGGGCTGGGGCCACATCGGCGCGATCCGCGCGCTGGAAGAGCACGGCGTCAAGCCGGACATCGTCTGCGGCACGTCGATCGGCGCCTTGGTGGGCGGCATCTACGCCTCGGGGCAGCTCGATGGCCTGGAGCGCTGGGTCACGGGGCTTGCGTGGAGCCAGGTGATGCGGCTGATGGACCTGACGTGGAAGGGCGGGCTGATCCGCGGCCACCGGCTGTTCGACCTGTTCCGCAACCTGTTCCAGGATCGCGAGGTCGACGAGCTCGATACGCGCTTCGGCTGCGTCGCGACCGAGCTCAGCTCGGGGCGCGAGATCTGGCTGCAGCACGGCAAGCTGCTCGACGTGGTGCGCGCCTCGATTGCCATGCCCGGGTTCTTCACGCCGGTGGTGCGCAACGGCACGGTGCTCGTCGACGGCGGTCTCGTGAACCCGGTCCCGGTCTCGATGTGCCGCGCGTACGGCGCCGAGATCGTGATCGCCGTCGACCTGAGCTGGGGAAAGCTCGGCGCGTACCGCAACATGGGGCGCGAGCTGCCTGACGAGCCGACGACCACCGTCAGCTGGCTCGGGCGGCTGCGGCCCGCCTGGCTCGCCAACGGCTGGGCAAAGAGCGAGGATCCGCAGATTCCCTCGATCTTCGAGGTATTCAACACGGCGCTCGACATCGTCGAGCAGCGCGTCGCGCGCAGCCGCCTCGCGGGCGAGCCCGCCGACGTGCTGATCACGCCGCTCCTGCCCGATTTCGGCACGATGGAATACCACCGCGCCGCCGAGGCGATCGGCGAAGGACGCGCCGCGGTCGAGCGCATGCTGCCGCTCATCGAGCGGGTCGTGGGCTAGTGGAGATCAGCGCGCCGGTGACGCTCGCCGTGCTCGGCGCGGCGATGCTGCACGCCGGATGGAATGCGCTGCTCAAGGGCTCTTCCGACAAGCAGCTCGACACGGTCGCGTTCTCGATCGGCTCGGCGATTCTCGCGCTCGCCGTGGCCGCCTGGCTGCCCGCGCCGGCGCGCGAGTCCTGGCCCTGGCTCGCCGCGTCGGCCGCCGTGCATATCGTCTATTTCGTCTTTCTCGCCAACGCTTATCACTGGGGCGATCTTTCGTACGCCTACCCCATCATGCGCGGCGGCGGCCCCGTCATCGTCGCGCTCGCCGGCGCGGCGCTGTTCGGCGAGGTCCTGCCGCCGCTGCCGATGCTTGGCGTGCTGCTCGTATGCGCGGGCGTCATCGCGTTCGCGGCGGGCAAGGCCGACCCGCGCGCCACGCTCTTCGCCGTCGGCAATGCGCTGGTCATCGCCGCCTATACGGTGATCGACGCGAAGGGCGCGCGCGCCTCGGGCAACCCGGTCGCCTATGCGCTCTGGTTCTTCGTCGCGAACGGCGTCACGCTCTATGCGTTTGCCGGTGCGCGGCGCGGCGCCGCGCTGCCGCGCCATCTGGCGGCGAACTGGCTGCGCATCTTCGTCGGCGCGGCGCTTACGACCGGCTCCTACGGCGTCGCGCTCTGGGCCATGACGCGCGCCCCGGTGGCGATCGTGGCCGTGCTGCGCGAAACCGCGGTCATCTTCGGCGCGTTCATCGCGCACTTCTGGCTGCGCGAAAGGCTGACGCGCCGCCGGCTCGTCGCCACCGGCGCGGTGATGCTGGGTCTTGTTGCGTTGAAGCTTTAGACGGGCTGCAGCTCGCCGTTCAGCAGGCGGACGCGATCGCCCTGGTGCCAGGCCGGCTGCACGTTGCTCTTGAGGGTCTGGGTGGTGCCGTCGTCCAGGCGCACGGTCATCTCCCAGTGCTTGGTCGCATTCTGGCGCTTCTGCGCTTCGTTGCCGATGAAGGCGCCCGCCGCTGCGCCGACCAGGGTGACGAGCTTGCTGTCGTGGCTGAGCTGGTGGCCGAGGACGCCGCCGACCGCGCCGCCCGCGACCGCGCCGACGCCATTCGCGCTACCGTCCTGCGTGACTTCGCGGACCGTTTCCACCGTGCCGAGCAGGCCCGGCTGCACAACAGGTTTTTGGACCTCAGGAGCCTGCGCCATCACCGGAGGCGGCGGAGGCGTGAGCGCTGGCGTCTGCGAATACGCCACCTGCGCGGGCTTGTGCGCTTTGGCGACTACGTGCTTCTTCGCCAGCTTCGGCGCCGGCGCGGGTTCGCTGGCAATGGCGGGCTCGGGCGCGGGTGCGGCGGCGGGCGCAGCGGCCACCGGCGTCTCTTCCTTCACGGAGCCCTTGGAAGTCGGAATGAGCCCGGTGATGGCGGCCACGCCGACCCCCGAGAAAACGATCACCGAAACGGCCGCCGCCAAGAGCAGCGGGTGCAGCGTTCTTTTTGCAGCTTCCATCGCGTCGTCTCCTTTCGTATCGCGAACGACGCCAGATTAGGGACGCGCGTGGTGCGGTGCAGTGAGGATTTGTGACCGGATGTAACCCGCTTAAGGCGCTGCTTAAGCCTCGGGCCGCATGTGCGGGAACAGGATGACATCGCGGATGCTGGGGCTATCCGTAAGGAGCATGACCAGCCGGTCGACGCCGAGCCCGCCGCCTGCCGTGGGCGGCATGCCGTACTCGAGCGCGCGCACGTAGTCCGCGTCGTAGAACATCGCCTCCTGGTCGCCCGCTTCCTTCTTGCGCACCTGCTCGCGGAAGCGCTCCGCCTGGTCCTCCGGATCGTTCAGCTCCGAGAAGCCGTTGGCGATCTCCTTCGCGTCGATGAAGAGCTCGAAGCGGTCGGCGACCTCCGGGTCGCTGTCGCGCCGGCGCGCAAGCGGCGACACCTCCGCCGGAAAATCGGTGATGAAGGTCGGCTGGACCAGGTGCTTCTCCGCGACCGCCTCGAAGAGCATGAGCTGCAGCGAGCCCCAGCCGTGCTCGCCCGAATGATCGACTTTCAATTCATCGAGTCTTCGGGAGAGGAACGTGCGGTCGCGCAGATCGCCGGTGATGCCCTGCTGCCGGATCGCGTCCGCGATCGACAGGCGAGCGAAGGGTTTTCCGATCTCTATGCTTTTGCCTTGATAAGTCACTACATCAGTCCCGGCGGCCTTTCGCACAAGCCGCTCGGTGAGGTCCATCATGTAGTGCCAGTCCTGATACGCGCAGTACCACTCGAGCATGGTGAACTCGGGGTTGTGGCGCGTCGAGATGCCTTCGTTCCGGAAGTTGCGGTTGATCTCGAACACGCGCTCGATGCCGCCGACCACCAGCCGCTTGAGATAGAGCTCGGGCGCAATCCTCAGGTACAGATCCATGTCGAGCGCGTTGTGGTGCGTCCGGAACGGCCGCGCCGCCGGGAATCGGCTGCATCATCGGCGTCTCGACCTCCAGGTAGCCCTCGGCGCGCAGCTTGTCGCGCAACGCCTGGATCACCTCGCTTCTTTTCAGGAAGATGTTGCGCACTTCGGGATTGACCACCAGGTCGACGTAGCGCTGCCGATAGCGCGTCTCCTGGTCGGCGAGGCCGTGGAACTTCTCGGGCAGCGGCCGCAGCGCCTTGGCGAGCAGGCGAATCTTCGTCGCGTGCACCGTGAGCTCGCCCTTCATCGTCCTGAACACGTGGCCTTCGACGCCGAGCAGGTCGCCCAGGTCCCAGTGCTTGAACTCTTCGTAGCCTGGAACATCCTGGGTGATGTAAGCCTGGACTCGGCCGGAGCCGTCCTGGAGCGTGGCGAAGCTCGCCTTGCCCATCACGCGCTTGAGCATCATGCGCCCGGCGACCACCGAGGGCGGTTTCAGCTTCTCGAGCTCTTCCTTGCTCATCTCGCCGAAGCGCACGTGCAGGTCGACGGCCGAATCCTTCTTCCGGAAGTCGTTCGGGAACGCGATGCCTTTCGCGCGCAGCGCCTTCAGCTTCTCGCGCCGCTCCTCGACGAGCTTGTTGTCTTCTTCCATCTCAACGCACCTTGTCGCGGCTGAGGTCCATGACGAGCCGTGTGGCGAGGTACAGGCGCGGCTCGATGCTCGCGACGAGGATGTACTCGTCGGAGTTCGAGTGCGCGCCGAACCCGCGCAGGCCGAAGCGCTCGAGCACGGCGTTCTTCGTCTTCAGCGCGGCGAAAGCCGCGTCCGTGCCGCCGCCTTCGGCGACCGCGTCGACCACCAGGTCCATGCCGAGCTCGCGGTAGATCGCCTGCGCCTGGCGACCCATCGCCTTGGCCGCATCCGAAGCCTCGAGCGGCGGACGGCGCCGCTCGAAGACCATCTCGACCTTTGCCTCCGGCACGAGCTGCTTCTGCATGCGGCTGCGGACCGCGCTCTCGACCCCGTCATAGTCCGCTACGCGCAGCACGCGCACGTCGGCCGTCGCCTCGGCCAGCGCGGGAATGACATTGCGGTTGGAACCGGCGTGCGCCACCGTCCAGTTCATCTTCACGCCCTTCGCCGGATCCGAGAGGTCGCGCATCTGCAGGATCTGGTGCGAGAGCTCGTACAGCGCGTTCACGCCGAGCTCCGGGGCGGCGCCGGCGTGCGACGCCTTGCCGTGGACCTTCAGAACGACCGAGGCGATGCCGGCCGTGGCAAGCGCGAGCTTGTCCGAATCCTGGCGCGAGCCCTCGAAGGAGAGCGTCGCGTCGTGCTCGGCGCCAAGGCGCGTCAGCGTGGCGCGCGAGCCCGGCGAGCTGATCTCCTCGTCGGCGTTGATCAGCGCCGTGAGCGTGCCGTACTCGCGGAAGCCGAGCTTCTGCAGCATCGCCACCGTATGCAGGATCACCGCGATGCCCTGCTTGCAGTCGGCGATGCCCAGGCCGTAGGCGCGCTCGCCATCCACGCGGAACGGCTGCTTCGCGAGCATGCCCTTGAGATACACGGTGTCCATGTGCGCGATGAGCAGGATCTTCTTGCTTCCCTGCCCGTGGAACGTCGCGCGCACCAGCCGGCCGATCGCCGGCGGCGTGTCCTCCATCTTGTAGACGTCGGAAGGCGCGACGAGCTCGACCTCTGCGCCGAGCGCCTTGAAGCGCTCCGCGATCAGCGCGGCGAGCTGTGCCAGGCCTTCGCTGTCGCGGCTGCCGGACTCGATCGACACGAGGTCCTTCAGCGTGGCGAGCAGCGGCTCCTTGTTGGCGCGCGCCTGGGCGAGCACTGGCTGATCCGGCTCCGCATGGGCCGCGCAGGCGACGAGCAGGAACATCGTTATGAAATGACGCATGGTCAGACCCCCTGTTTCAGGCTGGCGGCGATGAAGTCGTCGAGATCGCCGTCGAGCACGCGCTGCGTGTCGCCCTTCTCGACGCCGGTGCGCAGGTCCTTGATGCGCGACTGGTCGAGCACGTACGAGCGGATCTGGTGGCCCCAGCCGATGTCGGTCTTCGCTTCCTCGAGCTTGCTCTGCTCGGCCATGCGCTTGCGCAGCTCGAGCTCGTAGAGGCGCGACTTGAGCATCGCCATGCACTCGGCGCGGTTGCGGTGCTGCGAGCGGTCGTTCTGGCTCTGCACCACGATGCCCGAGGGCAGGTGCGTGATGCGCACCGCCGACTCGGTCTTGTTGACGTGCTGGCCGCCGGCGCCGGAGGCGCGGTAGACGTCGATCCTCAGGTCCGCCGGGTTGATGTCGACCTCGATCGACTCGTCGACCTCGGGGTAGGCGAACACGCTCGCGAACGAGGTGTGGCGG
>CAYZFN010000190.1:0-34678 GCA_964477695.1 uncultured Enterobacteriaceae bacterium
GTGCTGCCGCTCAACGTGTGGATCTATGCCGGCCAGCTGCAGAACCTTGCGGCCGCCGGCCGGAAATTCGTGCTGCAAGGTGGCACGCACCGCAACCTCGCCGTGGTGAAGGCGCAGGTGGATTTCATCCGCGGCAAAGTAGCCGACGCCGAGATCGTCGTTCATCCGTATTCCGGCGAAGCGGGTGCGATCGGCGCCGCGCTGTGCGCCGGGGATTGGCGCAAGGCGGGCGCCGCCACGCGCTTCCGTGGCTTCGACGTGATCGAGGCGCTCGAGTACACGAGCACGACCAACGAGCACACGACGTGCAAGTGGTGCCCGGTCAGCTGCAAGCGCACTTTCATCGACGTGCGCGTGCCTGAGGGCAAGGGACGCTCCTGGAGCAAGGTGCCGCTCGCCGAAGGCTGGGAGCGAGTGATCAGCGGCAACTCGTGCCCGAAGGGCCTGCTGGAGGACGTCAACGAGATGCGCGTAGTCAAGAAAAACCTGGAGGCGATGAAAGATGCCCACCCCAATATTGCTGAAATGGTTCGAGAGAGCGCCTTCCGCCGCGCCAAGGCTTAGCGCGCCCACGAAGCCGCGGGCCGAGCTGCGCGTCGGAATACCGCGCACGCTGAACCTGTGGTCTACGCATCAGTTCTGGGTGGGCTTCCTCGATGCCCTGGGCATCGACGCGCGCCGTATCGAGTTCTCATCCGACAGTTCCGAGGAGCAGGCGCGCGCTTTCGGCAAGGGCCGCGGCACCGTCGATTGCTGCTATCCGGTGAAGTGCATCTCCGGCCATTACGGCGAACTGCTCGCTCGGGATCGTCACCACAAGATCGACGTACTGCTCTCGCCGATGATCTACTCGCTGCCTTCGTACCTCGGCGGCCACGTGCTCGCTTCGCTCGCCTGCCCGCGCGTCATGGCCGCGCCGGAGAACATCAAGGCGGGCTTTCTGAAGGAAAAGGACGCCTTTGCCGAGCACGGCGTGCGCTATGCCGCGCCGCTCGTCTCGCTCAACGACGCGCCGCTTGCCGCGCGGCAGCTTTACGAGGGGCTGCGCGATGTTATTCCCGCCCTAACCCCCGCGGAGACCGGGCGCGCGACCGAAGCGGGATTCCGCGCCCTCGACGAGTACAACGCCGCGTTGCGCGCCAGATCGCGCGCCGTGCTCGAGCAGTGCGCGCGCTCGCAAAAGCCCTGCCTGCTTGTTCTAGCGCGGCCCTACCACATGGATCCCGGCATCGGCCACGAGATCGAGGTGGACCTGCAGGCGCACGGCTATCCCGTGCTATGGACGCAATATCTGCCGCTCGACCAAGACTTGCTCGACTGGGCATTTGCCGGCGACCTGGCGAGCGGGCAAGTCAAGTCGCCCCTCGATATCTCCGACGTCTGGCCGTCGTCCTATAGCGCGAACACGAATGAGATCCTCTGGGCGGCGAAGTTCGCCGCGCGCGTTCCCTGGATTGCCTGCGTCGTGCGGTTGTCGAGCTACGAGTGCGGCATGGATCAGCCGACGTACACGCCCGTGCAGCAGATCGTCGAGCGCTCCGGGACGCTGTTCTTCTCGTTCCAGGACCTCGATTCCACCAAGCCGGCGGGATCCGTGAAGATACGGGTGGAGACCATCGCCTACTACCTCGCCCGGTATTCCCGCGAGATCGTCGAGCGCAAGTTGGCGGCGAGCGGCGCGGGCTGTCCCCTTCTATGAAGTGGCAGCTCGCCCTGGCACTGCTCCTGGGAGCGCACGCCGCGCTCGCCGACGATGCGATTCCGCGCAGCGCGTACATCGCTGTCGGCCGCGCTCAGCCGCAGACCGATCCGCAGCTCAGCGGCCAGGACGGAAACTGGGGGTTCGCCGCCGGAATGACCTGGCGCTATTCACGTCGCGTGGCTTTCGAGCTTGATGTGCTCGACACCGGGCAGGAAGCCGAAATGCCGGCTTTCGAGCACCCGGCAACCGGCGCGCGTCAGCGCGCACATATCTACGTCGATGGAATTGGCGCTCGCATCAAATTCTTCTATCCTGCCGGAAGGCTCGAGCCGTTCGTCGGACTGGGCTTCGGTTATTACCGTTCGGAGATCTCCGACCTCGGCACCACGTCGCGTCTCTTCCTGCCGTCCGAGTTCGCCAAAAGAAGCGATCGAGAGGTCGGCATTCAATACGTGGCCGGGCTCGACTACGTCATTTCACCGAGGTCGACGCTGGGGCTCGAATATCGCTGGCTTTCGCTCGAGGCAAACTTTGGCCCGGAATTCGGCGGCACGACGCGCGTCGGCGGCGGTATGCTGCTCCTCACTTATCGCTGGTACTCCGCGCCGCGGGCGAGGCTGACCTAGCCATGTTCGAGCCCATACACCAGGACCAGGCTTACCATCAGTTCGCTGACGCCCGGGCGTGGCTTGGCGTCCCGCATGGCGCCGACACGCTCTCGAACGCCGCATTCGTCGTCGTCGGTGTGGCGGGGCTGCTGTTGCTCGCCCGCGAGTGGCGCGCGCGAGAGCGATTCGTGGCGGTGCAGGAGATGCCGGCGTACTGGCTGCTCTTCAGCGCCATCGCCGCCACCGCATTCGGCTCTGCCTATTACCACTTGGCTCCAGACGACGCACGCCTGGTCTGGGATCGCTTGCCGATGGCGGTCGGCTTCATGTCGCTGGTATGCGCGGTCATCGGCGAGCGCGTCAGCGTGCCACTCGGCAGCTGGTTGCTCGTGCCGCTCGTCGCGCTCGGCGTCCTGAGCGTCCTCTATTGGGCCGCGAGCGGGGACCTGCGTCCTTATCTCCTCACACAGTTCGGCTCGATTGCGGCCGTCGTGATCATCGCCAGCTTCTGCCCGTCGCGCTACACGCACGGCCACGTGATCTTCCTGGCGATCGGCCTCTATGTCCTGGCGAAATTCGCGGAGACCTACGACCGCCAGATTTTTGAGTTAACGCGCCACGTCTTGAGCGGGCATACCGTAAAGCACCTGCTTGCTGCCGCGGCTCTTTGGGCGATCTACCGGTCGGTCGCGCAGCGCATCCGCCGAGATGCGGCACTCACTTCGGCCGCTTATCGATGACGCGTTTCGCCTTGCCGATCGAGCGCTCTACGGCGCCGATGCGCACGTCGCTGTTGACGCCGATGTAAGACTTGATGCTGTGCTGCAGAGCGACTGCCGCAGCCGGATCGCCTTCGACGATCACGGCGAGATGATCGAGCGGACCCTGTTTCGTGAGCTCCAGCACGTAGTGCGGCGCGAGCCCCGGCTGCTTTAGGATCAGCTCCTCGATCTGCGACGGGAATACGTTCACACCGCGGATGATGAGCATGTCGTCCGAGCGGCCGGTGATGCGCGCCATGCGGCGCATGGTGCGCGCCGTGCCGGGCAGGAGCCGCGTCAGGTCGCGCGTGCGGTAGCGTACGACGGGCAGCGCCTCCTTGGTGAGCGAAGTCAGGACGAGCTCGCCCAGCTCGCCGTCCGGCACCGGCATGCCGCTCTTCGGATCTACGATTTCGGGATAGAAGTGATCCTCCCAAACGGTCAGGCCGTCCTGCGTCTCGGCGCACTCCTGCGCGACTCCCGGACCGATCACCTCCGACAGCCCGTACAGGTCGACCGCCTGCAGCGAAAGCCGCTGCTCGATCGAGCGGCGCATTTCGTCGCTCCACGGCTCGGCGCCGAAGATGCCGATGCGCAGCGAGGTGCTGCGCGGGTCGATGCCCTGGCGCTCCATCTCGTCGGCGATGGCGAGCATGTAGCTCGGCGTCACCATGATGATCTCGGGCTTGAAATCCTGGATCAGCTGTACCTGCCGCTCGGTCATGCCGCCACCGAGCGGGATGACCGCGAGGCCGAGGCGCTCCGCGCCGTAGTGGGCGCCGAGCCCGCCCGTGAAGAGGCCGTACCCGTAGGCGACGTGCACCTTGTCGCCGCGCCGGGCGCCGGCCGCGCGGATGGAGCGCGCCATGAGGTTGCTCCAGGTGTCGATGTCCCGCGCGGTATAGCCGACGACCGTCGGCTTGCCGGTCGTCCCCGAGGAGGCGTGGATCCGGACGATGCGATCCATCGGCACGGCAAACATGCCGAACGGGTAGGTCTCGCGCAGGTCGGCCTTGGTGGTGAACGGAAAGCGCGCGAGGTCGGCGAGGCTGCGGCAGTCCGCAGGCGTTACGCCGGCGGCTTCGAACTGGCGCCGGTAGTGCGGCACGTTTTCGTACGCGTGCTTCAACGACCAGCGCAGGCGCTCGAGCTGCAGCCGGCGCAGCTCCTCGAGCGGCGCCTTCTCGACCGGTTCCAAGAGCAACGCCGTCACGGCTTCATTTCCCGCTGAATTTGGGCTCGCGCTTTTCCTTGAAGGCCGTGACGCCTTCGCGGTAGTCCTCGCTCAACCCGGCCTCGCGCTGCAGGTCGCGCTCGAGGTCGAGCTGCGCGTCGAGCGAGTTGCCGCTCGACGAGTAGAGCGCCTTCTTCAGCAGCCCGTACCCTTTCGTCGGGCCGTTGGCGAGACGCCGCGCGAGCGCCGTTGCTTCCGCGCCGAGGCGCTCGTCGTCGACCGTCTTCCAGATGAGACCCCATTGCTCGGCCTGCTCGGCCGACAGACTGTCGGCGAGCAGGGCAAGGCCCATGGCGCGTGCCGTGCCGACCAGGCGCGGCAGGAAATACGAGCCGCCGGAGTCGGGCACGAGGCCGATGCGCGAAAACGCCTGGACGAAGCGCGCCGAGCGCGCGGCGAGGACGATGTCGCAGGCGAGCGCGATGTTGGCGCCGGCGCCCGCGGCGACGCCGTTGACGGCGCAGACGATGGGCTTGGCCAGCGCACGCAGGCGCCGCACCAGCGGGTTGTAATTCGAGCCGAGCGAGACCGAAAGATCGATCGGCGCGGCGCCCGCGCTCACGTCACGCTCCGAAAGATCCTGGCCGGCGCAAAACCCGCGGCCGCTGCCGGTGAGGATGACGGCGCGCACCTCCGCTTCGTCGGCCCCGCGCTCGAGCCCCTGGCGCAGCGCCTGGTGCATCTCCGGATTGAATGCATTGAGCTTCTCGGGCCGGTTGAGCGTGAGCGTGAGCACGCCCGCTTCGAGCGAGACGAGCAGCGAAGGCATGGGTTTAGAATTCTGCCATGCCGAAGGTTTATGCGATCGACGGCCTTACGCCCGTGGTCGATCCGAGCGCGTTCGTCCATCCGAGCGCGGTGCTGATCGGCGATGTGATCGTCGGTGCGCGTGCCTATGTCGGCCCGTGTGCCTCGCTGCGCGGCGACTTCGGGCGCATCGTCATCGAAGCGGGGGCGAACGTCCAGGACAGTTGCGTGCTGCACGGCTTCCCCGGGAAAGACACGGTGGTCGGTCCGGACGCCACGGTCGGCCACGGCGCGGTGCTGCATGGCTGCGTCGTGCGGCGCGGCGCGCTCATCGGGATGAACTGCGTGGTGAACGACAACGCCGAAGTGGGCGAGGACGCGATCGTCGCCGCGCAGGCTTTCATCAAGGCCGAGGCCCGCATCCCGGCGCGCTCGCTTGCCGCCGGCATACCAGCGCGCATACTGCGCGCCCTTTCCGAGGGCGAAGTCCGCTGGAAGGATGACAACGCCCGCCTTTACCAGCAGCTTGCCGTACGCAGCCGCGAGAGCCTGCGCGAGGTCGAGGCCCTGACCGAGGTCGAGCCGCAGCGCCGGCGCATCGACATTCCGGATTCGTTCCCGCTATCGGAGTTGAAGAAGAGACATGGCTGAGTTCATCAAGATGGAGAAGAAGGGCCGCGTCGGCGTGATCACGCTCGATCGTCCCAAGCAGCTGAACGCGCTCAATCCACAGCTCATGCAGGAGCTCGGCGGCGCGCTGCAGGCGTTCGACGCCGATCCGGCGGTGGGTTCGATCGTGATCACCGGCAGCGAAAAGGCGTTCGCCGCCGGCGCCGACATCGCCGTGATGAAGGATTACGGCTACATGGACGCGTTCATGGCCGACTACATCACCCGCGACTGGGAGCACATCCGCCGCATCCGCAAGCCGGTCATCGCCGCGGTGGCGGGCTACGCGCTCGGCGGCGGCAACGAGCTCGCCATGATGTGCGACATCGTGATCGCGGCCGAAAACGCACGCTTCGGCCAGCCGGAGATCAACCTCGGCATCATGCCCGGCGCGGGCGGTACGCAGCGTCTGCCGCGCGCGGTAGGCAAAGCGAAGGCGATGGATCTGTGCCTTACGGCGCGCACCATGGACGCGCAGGAGGCCGAGCGGGCAGGACTCGTCTCGCGCGTCGTGCCGCTCGAGCGGCTGATGGCGGAGGCGCTCGCCGTCGCCGAGAAAATCGCCGGTGCCTCGTTGCCGGTGGCCATGATGATCAAGGAATCCATCAACCGCGCCTTCGAGACGACGCTCTCCGAGGGCGTGCTGTTCGAGCGGCGCGTGTTCCATTCGCAGTTCGCGCTCGAGGACCAGAAGGAAGGCATGGCGGCGTTTCTGGAGAAGCGCAAACCGGCTTTCAAGAATCGCTGAGCGCGATCGCCCTTCTGCTCGCGGCCCACATCCTGTCGATGCTGGGCTTCATGACCTACGCGGCGCTGCTCCCCGAGCTGCGCGACGGCTGGCGGCTTTCCAACGCCGAGGCGGGCATGGTGAGCGGCATGTTCTTCGCCGGCTACATCGGCACGGTGTCGCTCTGGACGGCGCTCACCGACCGCCTCGACGCGCGCAAGGTGTACCTCGCCGGCGGCTTGCTCGCCGGCGCGGCGAGCGCCGCGTTCGGCCTGATCGCGAACGGCTTCGCCGCCGCGGCCCTCTGCCAGGCGCTCGCCGGCGCGGGAATCGCGGCGACCTACATGCCGGGCCTGCGGCTGCTTTCCGATCGCACGAGCGGTCCGTCGCAAAGCCGCATAGTGGCGTTCTATACGTCGTTCTTCGGCATCGGCACCGCGCTCTCGTACGCCATGGCGGGAGTGATCGCTCCGGCCTTTGGCTGGCGGATGGCGTTCCTCCTGTCAGCGGCCGGCCCCCTCGCCGCGGGCATCCTGGTCTATGCGCTGCTTGCCCCTTTGCCCAGTCGCCAGATGCCCGCGCCCTTTGCGCTGCACAGCCTGGTCCCTATTGCTTCGTGGCGCCGGGTCCTGGCGGACCGGGCGGCTGCGGGCTACACCGCCGGTTACGCGTTCCACTGCCTGGAGCTGTTCGGCTCGCGCGCCTGGATGGTCGCTTTTCTCGCCTTCGCTGCGAGCCTGCACGGCGCGTCCACTTTTCCGTGGTCCGCTCCTGCCATTGCCGCGGTAGTGAACCTGCTCGCCGTCCCGGCCTCGATCGTCGGCAACGAGCTTGCGCTGCGCATCGGCCGGCGGCGCTGGATCGTGCTGGCCATGGCGGCTTCCGGCTCGAGCGGAATCATGCTTGCCTTGAGCGCCGACGCACACTGGACCCTGGTGTTGACGCTGCTGGTGGTCTATTCGATGTTGGTGATGGCGGAGTCCGGAACGCTGACCGCGGGACTCGTTGCTGCGGCGCCTGCCGAGCTGCGCGGTGCCGCCTTGGGCCTTTATTCGCTGGCCGGCTTCGCCGGCGGCATGCTCGGACCGGTCGTGTTCGGGGCAGCGCTCGATGCAGTCGGCGGCGCCGCGGCGCCGGCCGCCTGGATCGCCGGGTATGCCGCGATAGGCGCGGGATGCCTTGCGGCGCCAATCGTCGCTAGAATCGGCGCGGCACGCTCTGCCTGAGGAGGAGAGATGGAGCGCATCTGGCTGAAGAGCTATCCGCCCGGGGTGGACCCGGAGGTCCGGTTCGACTTGTTCCGGTCCATCGGTGCGCTCTTCGACAGGAGCATTCAGCGATTCGGCGCGCGCCCGGCTTACCACAGCATGGGCAAGACGATCACCTTCGCCGATCTCGATCGCTTGTCCGCCGCGTTCGGCGCCTGGCTGCAGGCCATAGGCCTGAAGAAAGGCGCGCGCGTGGCGATCATGCTGCCCAACTGCCTGCAGTATCCCGTCGCCATGTTTGGCGTGCTGCGCGCCGGCTACGTCGTGGTGAACGTCAATCCGCTTTACACCGCGCGCGAGCTCGAGCACCAGCTCAAGGACTCGGGCGCCGAAGCGCTCGTAATTCTGGAGAACTTCGGCCGCACGCTGCAGGAGGTGCTGCCCAGGACGCCGGTAAGGCACGTCGTGCTTGCGGCGCTCGGCGACATGCTCGGCGCGAAGGGCTGGATCGTGAACTTCGTGGTGCGCCGGGTGAAGAAGATGGTGCGGGCGTTCGACCTGCCAGGCGCACGGCGATTCAATGACGTGCTGGCGCAGGGGCGCGGCAAGAAGATGCAGCCCTTCGAGGTCGGGCCGGAAGATATTGCGTTCCTGCAATATACCGGCGGCACCACCGGAATCTCGAAGGGAGCGATGCTGCTCCATCGCAACATTCTCGCCAACATCGCCCAGGTCGAGGGCTGGCTGTCGCTCGCGCTGGGCGGCGAGACGCCGAGCATCGTCACCGCGCTGCCGCTCTACCACATCTATTCGCTTACCGTGAACTGCCTGCTCATGCTGAGCATGGGCGGCTACAGCATTCTCATCACCAATCCGCGCGACATTCCCGGATTCGTGAAGGAGCTCGCCAAGCACCGCTACAACATGATGACCGGCGTGAATACACTCTTCAACGCGCTGCTGCACAACCCCGATTTCGCCAAGCTCGACTTCTCGGCGCTACGCGTGGCGAGCGGCGGCGGCATGGCGGTGCAGAAGGCGGTCGCCGAGAAGTGGCAGCAAGTCACCGGGACGACCCTGCTCGAAGGCTACGGCCTCACGGAGACGAGTCCCGTCGCGACGATGAACCCCTTTACGCTGCAGGGCTTCAGCGGCTCGATCGGCGTGCCCATCCCGTCGACCGAGATCGCGATCCGCGACGATGCCGGCAAGGACCTGCCGCTCGGCGAAGCGGGCGAGATCTCCATCAGGGGTCCGCAGGTCATGCCGGGCTACTGGCAACGCCCCGACGAGACCGCAAAGCAGTTCTGGCCCGATAGCTATCTGCGCACCGGCGATATCGGCGTAATGGACAGCAAGGGATTCATCCGCATCGTCGACCGCAAGAAGGACATGATTCTCGTCTCCGGCTTCAACGTGTACCCGAACGAGATCGAGCAGGTGGTGGCGATGCATCCCGGCGTGCTCGAGTGCGCCGCCATCGGCGTGCCGGACGAGCATTCGGGCGAGGTGCCGAAAGTCTTCGTCGTGAAGAAGGATCCGAACCTGACCGCGCAGGACGTGCTCGAGCATTGCCGCAAGGAGCTCACCGGCTACAAACGGCCGAAGTACGTGGAGTTCCGCGCCGAGCTGCCCAAGACCAACGTCGGGAAGATCCTGCGCCGCGCTTTGCGCGAGGAAAAAAAAGCGGCCTGACGACAAGGCCCGACGCGCCATTTCCGTGTGGCGCTCTCGGCCCGGCCGGCGGCAGGCCGGCAAACGCGGCGCAGTTCCATGCCGCAGTGCCGCACTTCTGTTATAAGCAAAGCGTTACAGCTTATTTGGAGCGCCCGGATGCTCTATAGCCTCTACGAAGCGCAGCACATGGCGCTCGCGCCGCTGCGTTTCATGGCGGAGTGGTCGCGCGGCTGGTTCGGTCATCCATTCAGCCCTTTCGCGCACCTGCCGCTCGCCCGCCGCATGGCGGCGACGAGCGACCTCTTTCTTAGGGTCACCGAGCGCTACGAGAAGCCGCAGTGGGGCATTTCGGACGCGCGCATCGAGGTCGCGGCACAAAAGCCTTTCTGCCGGCTCGTTCATTTCCGCCAGGAGGCGCACAAGCGGCACAAGGTCCTGCTGGTCGCCCCGCTCTCGGGACACCACGCTACGCTGTTGCGCGACACGGTGCGGGCGCTCCTGCCCGAGCACGATGTGTGGCTCACCGACTGGATAGACGCGCGCATGGTGCCGCTTTCGCAGGGGCCGTTTCACCTCGCCGATTACGTCGACTATGTGCGCGAATGGATTACGCTGCTTTCGCCCGAGCTGCACGTCATCTCGGTGTGCCAGCCCACGGTGCCGGTGCTCGCCGCCGTCGCGCTCATGGCGGCGCGCGAGGAAGCCCAGCCGCGCACAATGGTGATGATGGGCGGCCCGATCGACGCCCGGCGCAGCCCCACCGCGGTCAACAACCTGGCGCTGAAGAAGCCGCATTCCTGGTTCGCGCAGAACCTCATCCATCGCGTGCCCGAGAAATACCCCGGCTACATGCGGCTCGTCTACCCGGGATTCCTGCAGCATCTCGGCTTCGTCGCCATGAATCCCGACCGCCACCTCAACGCGCACCGGGATTACTTCAACCACCTCATGGTCGGGGACGGCGAATCGGCCGAAGCGCACCGGCGCTTCTATAACGAATACAACGCAGTGCTCGACATGCCGGCCGAGTACTACCTGGACACGGTGAAGGCGGTGTTCCAGGAATTCGCGCTGCCGAAAGGGCGCATGTTCATGCGCGGCGAGCTGGTCCGGCCGCAGGCCATCCGCAGGGCGGCGTTGCTCACCGTCGAGGGCGAGCTGGACGACATTTCCGGCAACGGGCAGACCGAGGCCGCGCATGCGCTGTGCCTCAACATCGCGCGCGAGCGGCGCGCGCATTTCGTTGCCCCGGGCGTGGGGCACTACGGCATTTTCTCGGGCCGGCGCTGGCGCGAAGTCGTGTTTCCCCGGGTGCGCGAGTTCATCGCGCGCCACGCTCAGAGCTCGTAAGCGGACGCTTCCTGGCCCATGACCGCGCGCTCGACCACGGCGCGCGGCAGGTGCGGCGCGAACAGCTCGATGAACTCGTAGGCGTAGCGGCGCAGGTAGGCATTGCGCTTGATCCCGAGCCGCGTGGTGCTCGATTCGAACAGATGGCCGGCGTCGATCGCCCGTAGCGTGCGATCGCGCTCCGCGTCGAACGCCATCTTGGCGAGGATGCCGACGCCGAGTCCGAGCTCGACGTAGGTCTTGATCACGTCGGAATCGAGCGCGGTCAGCACCACGTTAGGGTGCAATCCGCGGTTCTCGAACGCCTTCTCGACCAGTGAGCGGTTGGCGAAGGCGAAGTCGTAGGTGACGATCGGGTACTCGGCGAGCTTTTCCAGGGTCAGCGGCTTGATCTTCAGCAGCGGATGGCGCGCCGGCACGACGACGCAACGGTTCCACTGGTACACCGGCATGGAAATCAGCTCCGGATACTGCTCGATCGCCTCCGTCGCGACGCAGAAGTCCGCGTCGCCCTCGAGCACCTGCTCGCAGATCTGCGTCGGGTTGCCCTGATGGATGACCAGCTTGACCTTCGGATAGCGGCGCATGAAGGCCGCGACGCCCTTCGGCAGGGCGTAGCGCGCCTGCGTGTGCGTGGCGGCGATGGTCAGGGTACCCAGCTGGTCATTGGCGAATTCCTCCCCGGCGCGCCGCAGGTTCTGCGCCTCCGACAGGATGCGCTCGGCGATCGCCACCACCGCCTTGCCGGGCTCCGTGAGCGCCACGAGCCGCTTGCCGTGCCGCACGAAGACCTGGATGCCGAGCTCGTCCTCGAGCGCGCGGATCTGCTTGGAGATGCCGGGCTGCGAGGTATGCAGCGCGGCGGCCGCCTCGGACACATTGAGCCCGCGGCGCACGATCTCGGTGAGATAGCGCAGTTGCTGCAGCTTCATGGCTTATTCCCTCAAGATATAACATCGTAACACAATAGTATTTCCAAGGCATAAGCCTTGTTCCTAGCATCGCCGGGCGAAGCCATGTACCTCTACGACGATATCGATCAGCGGCTGGTGGACGAGCGGGTGCGGCAGTTCCGCGACCAGACCGGCCGCTTCCTGGAAGGCAAGCTGACCGAAGAGGAGTTTCGGCCGCTCCGCCTGCGCAACGGACTGTACATCCAGCGCTATGCGCCGATGCTGCGCATCTCGATTCCCTACGGGCTGCTGTCCTCGCGGCAATTGCGCAAGCTCGCAGACATCACGCGGCGATACGACCGCGGGTATGGCCACTTCACGACCCGCCAGAATCTGCAGCTCAACTGGCCGCGCCTCGAGCAGGTCCCCGACATCCTTGCCGACCTGGCGGACGTGCAGCTGCACTCGATCCAGGCCTGCGGCAACGACATGCGAAACATCACTTCCGACCACTTCGCGGGAATCGCGCCCGATGAGGTCGTGAATCCCTTTGTCTGGTGCGAGGTGGTCCGTCAGTGGGGCGCTCTGCACCCCGAGTTCAATTACCTGCCTCGCAAGTTCAAGATCGCGGTGAGCGGCGCGCGCGCCGATCGTGCCGCGGTAAGCTTCCATGACGTAGGGCTTCATGCGCGGCGTGACGAGCAGGGCGAAGTCGGCTTTCGCGTGCTCGTCGGCGGTGGCCTCGGGCGTACCCCTGCGATGGGCTTCACGATCCGCGAATTTCTGCCGTGGCAGCACCTGCTCACTTACCTCGAAGCCATCTTCCGCATCTACAATCGCTACGGGCGGCGCGACAACCTCTGGAAGGCGCGCATCAAGATCCTGGTCAAGGATCTCGGAGCGGAGAAATTCCGCTCGGCCGTCGAAGCCGAGTGGGCGCACTTGAAAGATGGGCCGTCGACGCTGATTCCCGAGGAGATCGAACGAGTCGAATCGCGCTTCACGCGACCGGCCTACGAAAGGCTCGGGCCGCAGGACGATATTCCCGAGACCACGTGGTCCGTCCCCGGTTTCGAGGCGTGGTATCGGCGCAACGTCCATGCGCACAAAGTGCCCGGGTACGCGGCGGTGACCCTCTCGCTCAAGAAGACGGGAGTGCCGCCCGGCGACGTGACGAGCGAGCAGATGGAGGCGATGGCCGACCTCGCGGATCGCTACGCCTTCGGCGAGCTGCGTGTCACGCACGAGCAGAACCTCGTGCTCGCCGACGTGCGCCGCTCGGACCTTCGCGAAGTGTGGCAGGCCGCGCGCGCGCTCGGGCTTGCCACGCCGAACATCGGTCTGCTGACCGATCTCATCGCCTGCCCGGGCGGGGACTTTTGCGCGCTCGCCAATGCGAAGTCGATCCCGGTGGCCGAGGCGATCCAGCGCCGCTTCGACGACCTCGACTATCTGTTCGACATCGGCGAGATCGATCTCAACATCTCCGGGTGCATCAATGCCTGCGGCCAGCACCACATCGGCCACATCGGCATCCTCGGCGTCGACAAGAACGGCGAGGAGTGGTACCAGATCGAGCTCGGCGGAAATCAGGGCGAGGCCCGTCCCGGCGTGCCTCCCGCGCTGGGGCGCGTGCTCGGTCCCTCATTTGCCCGGGCCGAGGTGCCGGATGTGATCGAGCGCCTGATCCAGTGCTACCTCGAGAATCGTGACCACGAATCCGAGCGCTTCATCGACGTCGTGCAGCGCATCGGCATCGAGCCTTTCAAGGAACGGGTCTATGGCAACGCTCATCAAGAGCCGTCGCATCGTCGCCGACAGCTGGCAGCGGCTTAAGCGCGGCGCGGACGGCGCACTCCCGGAGCTTCCCGAGCGCGGCGACTACATCGTGCCGCTCGCGCTGTGGCTGGAGCGGCGCGCCGGGCTGCTCGAGCGCCCCGGCGAGCTCGGCGTCTGGATCGACAGCCACGAGGAGCCGGAGGCGATCGCGGCCGACGTCGGCCGCTTCGCCGTCATCGCGGTCAATTTCCCGAAGTTCCAGGATGGCCGGGGCTTTTCGATAGGACGGCTGCTGCGCGAGCGCTACGGCCACAAGGGCGAGCTGCGCGCAGTGGGCCACATTACGCGCGACCACCTCTACTACATGGAGGGTTGCGGCTTCGATGCCTTCGAGCTGCGCGAGGGCGAGGACGCCGAACAGGCGCTCGCCGGCTTCGGCGCGTTCAGCGAGTCTTATCAGGCATCCGCCACGCGTCCGCTGCCGCTGTTTCGTCGCCGCGCGAACGGCGCGCGCTAGGCCGCCGCAGGCGAAGTGCGCAACGCGCGTGCCGCGAGCGTGAGCGCGTAAAGCGCTATCAGGACGAACCAGACGAGCGACCAACCGGCGATCGAGAGCCCGAGGAATTTCCAGTCCACCGCGGCGCACTCGCCGCTGCCCTGGAAGAGCTTTTCCAGCGTTCTCGCGAGCGGCAGATTCTCCAGCATGAAAAAGAGATCAGGCCCGCATTGCGGCACCTTGTCCGCGGGAAGGTGCTGCAGCCAAACCTGGCGCGTCGCAGTAGCGGCACCGCCGAAGGCAAAGAGGGCGGCGAGCACGGCGTAGACCGTAATGCCGAAGCGCCCCGGCCCGTGCAGCGCGGCGATCAGGCAAACCACGCCGACTGCATAGAAGAACCCGCGCTGCACCAGGCACAGCGGGCAAGGTTCGAGGCCTCGCCCGAGCTGCAGGAAATAGCCGTAGCCGAGCAGCGCTGCACACACGACCAGCGGCACGGCGAAGGCGCGCCGCGAGCTCATGACGCGGCCGGCAGCACACGGCCCGCCGCCTCGCCGAAGCCCAGGGTGGCAAAGCCCTCGCGCGCGCATCGTCCGCGCAGGATCACTTCATCGCCGTCCTCGAGGAAGCTGCGCGTGTCGCCGCCGGCCAGTTCGAGCGGCCGCTTGCCGCCTTGCGTGAGCTCCATCATCGATCCCAGGGATTCGGGCGTCGTTCCGGAAAGCGTGCCCGAGCCGAGCAGGTCGCCCGGCTGCAAGTTGCAGCCGTTGGAGCTCTGGTGCGCGAGCATCTGGGCGAGGGTCCAGTACGAATCGCGGAAGCTGGCGCGGGAAACCGCCACTGCGCTCTTCATTGTGTTTGTACGCAAATGCATCTCCACTTGCACATCGTAGCCGCCCTCGCGTTGGTCCGCGTCATCGAAGAGGTAGGGAAGAGGGTGGGGATCATCGCCGCTGCGAGGGTATGCCGCACAACGATACGGCTCGAGCGCCTCGAGCGTCACGACCCACGGAGAAACCGTGGTAGCGAAGCTTTTCGCAAGAAAGGGACCGAGCGGCTGGTATTCCCAGGCCTGGATGTCGCGCGCCGACCAGTCGTTGAGGAGCACCATGCCGAACACATGCTCCAGTGCGTCGGCAATGAGAATCGGGCGGCCGAGCCGGTTGCCCGGCCCGGCCACGAAGCCGAGCTCGACCTCATAGTCGAGGCGGCGCGAAGCGCTGTAGACAGGCGCCGGCGCGTCGGGCGCCTTAAGCTGTCCCTTCGGCCGCACGACCGGCGTGCCGGAGACGACGACCGACGAGGCGCGGCCGTGATAGCCGATCGGCACCCATTTGTAATTCGGCAACAGCGGGTTGTCCGGCCGCAGCAGGCGGCCGATGTTGGTTGCGTGATGGATGCCGGCGTAGAAATCGCTGTAATCGCCGATCGCCACGGGCAGGAAAAGCTGCGCGGCGTTCGTCGGCACGAGATGCTTTCGCAGCCCCTTCCAGTGCGCGTTCTTCACCGACAGGCGGCGGGAGAGCTCGGAGCGCAGCCGCCGCCAGGTCGTGCGTCCCGCTGCGGCGAGCCCATTCAGCGTGGCGCCCGTCTTCAGCCCGAGCGCCGCCAAGTCGAGGATCTGGTCGCCGATCGCCACGCCGCCGCGCGGCGCTTCGCGGCTCTTCTTCCTGCGGAAGATGGCGAACGGCAGGTTCTGGATCGGGAAGTCGCAGCCGGGCGCGTTGGCCGATTCCACCCAGCTGCGAAGCTCCGGGTCGTGCGTACGGTCGAGCTTCATCGGAAATTCTTCTTGAACCCGTCCCACACGGCGTCGTAGTCCTTCTGCAGCTCGCGCGCGCTCATAGCGAAGCGGGTTGGGCGGAACACGTAGCGCGATTCCCACATGAAGGCGAGCGTATCGGCAACCTTTTGCGGCGCGAGCTCGGCGACCACCGCGCGCTCGTACGTCGCGCGGTCGGGCCCGTGCGCCGACATGCAGTTGTGGATCGATACGCCGCCGGGCGCAAATCCTTCCGCCTTGGCGTCGTATACGCCATGCACGAGGCCCATCAGCTCGCTCATCACATTGCGATGGAACCAGGGCGGCCGGAAGGTGTCTTCCGCAACCAGCCAGCGCGGCGGGAAGATGACGAAGTCGCAGTTCGCAACGCCTTCTTGTCCGGAAGGCGATGTGAGCACCGTGAAGATCGACGGATCGGCGTGATCGAAGCTCACGGTGTTGATCGCCATGAAACGCCCGAGGTCGTACTTGTACGGCACGTAATCGCCGTGCCAGGCCACGACGTCGAGCGGCGAGTGCGCGAATTCGCCCGTCCAGAGCCCGCCCATGAATTTCGCCACCACCTGGCATGGGCCCTTGTCCTCGAAGGCGGCTACCGGCGCGAGGAAATCGCGCGGCTGGGCGAGCCCCTGCGAGCCGATAGGCCCGAGCTCGGGCAGGCGGAAGAGCGCGCCATAGTTCTCGCACAGGTAGCCGCGCGCGGTGCGGCCGGCGAGGACGACCTGGAATTTCAGGCCGCGCGGCACGACGCCGATTTCGCCGGGGGCGAGCGAAAGCCGGCCCAGTTCGGTGAAGACGACTAGCCGGCCTTCCTGCGGCACGAACATCAATTCGCCGTCCGCGCAGTAGAAATATCGCTCGCGCATGGAGCGGTTCGCGCGATAGAGATGCACGGCAAGGCCCGCCTGGCTGGCCGGATCGCCCGCGCCGGCCAGGGTAGCGAGGCCATCGATGAAGTCGGTCGCCTTGGCGGGCACGGGAAACGGATCCCAGCGCAGCCGGTTGGGCGGGACCTCGACCTCGTCGAAGGGACCCGAGCGTACGAGCCCTTGCGCCATGCGCCGGTACGGCCGGTGCATCGCGGAGGGCCGCAGCCTGTAGAGCCAGGAGCTGCGGTTTTCGGCGCGCGGCGTAGTGAAGGCGCTGCCGGATAGCACCTCGGCATACAGGCCCTTCGGCACGCGTTGCGGAGAATTGCGGCCGAGCGGCAGAGCGCCCCTCACCGCCTCGCTCGAGAAGGTGTTGCCGAAGCCGCTTTGGTAGCCGAGCTCGCTGTTCGCCATTGTCAGACCTTTAGCACGGCCGGCAGCCACAGCGCCAGGCCGGGGAACGCGACGAGCAATCCGACCAGCACGAGATCGGCGAGCAGGAACGGCAGCGTGCCGAGATAGATCTTGGCGGCTGGAATGTCGGGATTCTGCGCCTGGATGACGAACACCGTAAGCCCGACCGGCGGGCTGATCAGGCCGATGGTCGCCATCACGGTTACGAAGATGCCGAACCAGATGCCGTCGTAGCCGATGTGCAGCATCAGCGGCAGGACGACCGGCACGGTGATCAGGATGGTGCTCACCTCCTCGAGCGCCGTGCCGAGCACGAGGTACAGGACGACGACACAGAGCACGATGGCGAGGGGCGACAACCGCGCATGGTTGACCCAGGCGACGAGCTCGTTCGGCAGCCGCGTCAGCACGACGAAGCGCGAGAAGATGAACGCGCCGACGATGATGAAGAACAGCATCGCCGTGGCGAAGACCGATTCGAGGAACGCATCGGCGAGCGCTTTCCAGCGCAGTGTGCGCGTAGCGAAGCCGATCACTATCGCGGCGAACGCGCTGATCGCGGCGCCCTCGGTCGGGGAGAACCAGCCGAGGTAGATCCCGACCACGGCGAAGAAAAAAAGCAGGGCCAGCTTCCACATGCCGCGCGCGGCGCCCAGCCGCTCGCGCAAAGGCATGGCGGGAACCCGCGGCATCGACTGCGGGCGAAGCCGGGCGGTGATCACTACCCCCACGACATAGAGGGCGGCGAGCAGAAGCCCGGGAATCAGCGCCGCCGCGAACAGCTTGGCGAGCGACTGCTCGGCGACGAGCGAGTACACGGCGAGGATGACCGAAGGCGGAATAAGAATGCCGAGCGTTCCGGCGGCCGCCACCGAGCCCGCCGCCACCGTGTCGTCGTAGCCGTGGCGGCGCATCTCCGGAATGGCGACTTTCGAGAAGGTGGCCGCGGTGGCGATCGACGACCCGCAGATCGCACCGAAGGCGGCACAGGCGCCCACCGTTGCGCTAGCCAGCGCGCCGCGAAAGCCAGAGAACACCGCGTTCGCGGCGTCGAACAGCTCGCGCGACATCTGCGCGCGCGAGGCGACCGCTCCCATGAGGATGAAGAGCGGCACCACGGACAGCGAATAGGCGCTCGCCAGCTCGAACGGCACCGAGGCGACGACCGCGAGCGCCTTGTGCCAGCCGTCGATCGCCGCGTAGCCGCAGGCGCCGACCAGCGCCAGCGAGACGGCGATCGGCACGCGCAGGAACAACGCCAGGAGCAGGGCTATAACGCCGGCGAGGCCGATCTCGAGATTGGTCACCGCTGCAATGCCGCGCGTACTGCGAACATCGCAGTGGCGAGCGCGGAGGCGCCCACGCCGATGAGCACGGGGACCCAATACACGATCTTCGGAATCGAAAGGTCGGCCGTGACGTCGCCGAACTCCTGCATGTCGCGCGCAAGCGGCACCATCTGCCAGAACATGACGCCGAGCACCAGCAGCGAGCACAGCGCGCCGAACAGGTCGAGCCAGCGCACCACCGCGCGCGGCGCTAGGCTGTCGACCACGTCCACCACCAGGTGCTCGTCGCGCAGGAACACGGCGGGCAGCGCAACGAACACTGCGCACGCCAGGCCGAGCTCGATCAGCTCATAGGTGCCGTTGATGGGCTTGTTGAAGAAGGCGCGCAGGCTGACATCGGCGACCGTCAGCAGCATCATTGCCGCAAGGAACAGCGCGGCGATGGCGCCGAAGGCCTTGGCGGCGATTTTTACCGCTCGGTCCAGAAGTTCTTCGAGGTTTGGGCGTGCTTTTCGGAGAGCGTCTTCATGAGCTGGTAGACCTGCCGCGCAGGCAGGTTCTTCTGTTCGAGCTCCTTGAGCTTCGCCTCGACCACCTGCTCGCCGATCTTGCGGAACCTGGCGTCCTCCGCCGGCGCCAGGCGGATCGGCTCGTCACCGCCTTCGACGAGCAGCTTCTTGCCGATCGCATCGAGCGCGTCCCAGCCCTCGCCGACCTCCTTCTCGACGCCCACCGTCGAGTGGTCGACCAGCTTCTTCAGGTCGGCAGGCAGGCGGTCGTAGAACTCGGGGTTCATCGCCACGCCGAAAGACGAGACATAGGAGTACATCTCCGTCGTGTACTTCAGCGTACCGCCCATCTTGAACGCGATGCCGGCTCCGCCATAATCGATGAACACGCCGTCGAGCGTGCCCTTCTGCAGCATCTCCAGCTGATCGGGCGGCGCCACGCCGACCGGCGTGCCGCCCAGGGCAGCGACGAAATCGCGGATCGTGGGCGCCGCGAAGCGGATGCGCAGGCCTTTCAGATCCTCGGTCGTGCGCACCGGCTTTCGGGTGGTGTGGATGTTGCCGGGCTGATGCGTGAGGAGCAGCAGCACGTGCACACCGCGGTGCTCGCGGTCGAGGTACTTCGAGCGAAGCTCTCGGTCGTTGAGCGTCTTGGTGCCGATCTCCGCGCTGCCGACCATGTAGGGCAGCGAGATCAGCTCGGTGAGCGGAAAGCGTCCTGGCGTGCCGCCGTGCAGAAACCACGCGACCTCCGCCTGGCCGGTGCGCGCGAGGTCGTAGTGCCCCGGTGCGGGCGCCATCTGCGCGCCGGGAAAGTGCTTGAACACGAGCCGGCCGTTCGAGGCCTTTTCCAGCTTCTCGCCCCACTTCACCAGCCATTGGGTCATGAAGTGCTGCGGGCCGACGAACTCGGCGACCTTCACCTCGTATTTTTCCTGACCCTGCGCCGTGACGGCAAGGCATGCGGCCAGCGCCGCAGCGAGCGCACGTGGCAAATCGGTCATGGGGCCTCCCTCCTCTCGATCGATTATACGAAACCCTCCGGATTGCCCGCCTGCCAGCGCCAGGCATCGCGGCACATGGCGTGCAGATCGAGCTCTGCCTTCCAGCCGAGCTCGCGCGCGGCGGCGGAAGCGTCGGCATAGCACGCGGCCACGTCGCCGGCGCGGCGCGGGTGGATCTCCATCGCAATGCGCCGGCCGCTCGCCAGCTCGAACGCGCGCACGCTCTCGAGCACGGAGTAGCCGCGTCCGGTGCCGAGATTCGCGGTGATCGAGCGCTTGCGCTTGCGCAGGTAGTCGAGCGCGGCGAGATGCCCGCGCGCGAGGTCCATGACGTGGATGTAGTCGCGCACGCCCGTGCCATCGGGCGTCGCATAATCGTTGCCCCACACGCGCAGCGCTGCTCGCCGGCCGACCGCGACCTGGGAGATATAGGGAAAGAGGTTGTTCGGCACATCGCGCGGATCCTCGCCGATCTTTGCCGACGGATGCGCGCCGGTCGGATTGAAATAGCGCAGCGCTGCATAGTGGAAGCGCGAATCCGCCGCTGCCTGGTCGGCGAGCACGTGCTCGATCACGAGCTTGCTCTTGCCGTAGGGATTGGTCGGCCGCAGCGGATGATCTTCCGTGAGCGGCAGCCGCTCCGGCTCTCCGTAGACCGTCGCCGAGGAGCTGAAAACGATCTCGCGCACCGCATGCTTCGCCATGGCTTGCAGCAGCGCCACCGTGCCGCCGACGTTGTTGTCGTAGTAGAGAAGGGGTTTCTCGACCGACTCGCCGACCGCCTTCAGGCCGGCGAAATGCACCACCGCGTCGATCCGCCTTGCCGCGAAGACCGCCTCGAGCGCCGAGCGCTCGCGCAGGTCCACGCGCTCGAACTCGATGCGTCGGCCGGGCGCGAGGGCGCGGATGCGATCGAGCACTGCGAGCTTGGCATTGCCGAGGTTGTCCACGATGGCGAGCTCATGGCCCGCCTCGGCCAGCACGACGCACGTGTGCGAGCCGATGTAGCCGAGCCCGCCGGTGACGAGGATCACTCCGCCGTGGCCGCTTCTTTCTTGAGCGGCATGCGGGCGAGCCACTTCGCCACTTCGCCCGGATCGGAGAACAGCGTCGCGAGCTCCGCGCGCGCCTCTTCCTCGGTCTGCAGCACCGATTCGACCACGCCCTGCGCGACGCCGCTGCGGTCGGTCGCAAACTCGAGGCGGATGCCGAACGGGTCGTACAGGTACGCCGACCAGAAGCGCCCGCCGAGCGGCACCGGCCCGATCACCTCGACGCCGCAGGCCTTCACGCGCTCGATGAGCGCGTCGAACTTGTCCGGTCGGACGTGGAAGGCGACATGCTGCATGCCGCCCACGTGGTCGCGATTCTGGCGCGGCAGGCCTTTCGGATACTCGAACACGGCGAACAGCGAATCGTTGCCCATGTCAAAAAAATAGTGGCGCAGGTCGTCGTAGGGCGGCTGGCCGCGGTCGCGCTCGTACGGGACGCGGCGCACGTGCACGAGGCGAAAGCCCATCACGCGCGTATAGAAGTCCATCGCGGCCGGCATGTCGTCGGCGACGATGGCGAGGTGATCGATGCCTCTAGTGTGCATGGCTCTTCTCCTCGATCGAGGCCAGGAACGCCCGCAGAGCGGCGAGAAAGCCCTGCGCGTTCTCTCCGGCGATGTTGTGGCCGGCGTCGACCTCCACGACGGACATCCGTGGATTCGCGGCGCGCATCTTGTCCTTGGTCTCGGGCGCGTACATATCGGAGCGGCTGCCGCGCAGGGAAAGGACCGGGCAGCGCACTTCGGCGATCAGCTGCCACACGTCGACGCCGAGCTTGGGTCGCTCGCCGGTTTCGAGCGCGCGACGGAACTGGTCGCGGAAGTACGTATCGCGCTTCACGGCCCAGCCGCCCGGCACCGGCTTCAGATAGGCGGCGAAGCGCTCCCGGTTCGACTGATTGAAGTACTGCATCGCCTGCTCGATGGACGGAAAGGCGTCCGGCGTGTTGGCGACGATCTGCGTTACGCGCTTGCTGCCGGCCGGGGCGTTGTCGGGGGTGAAGTCGATGAGCGCGAGGCCTGCGGCGCGCTCGGGATGCTTCGCCGCCGCGTAAGTCGTGCTGCGGCCACCCATGGAATGGCCGACCAGCACGGCGTGTCGCCAGCCGAGATGATCGAGGAGCCGGACGATGTCGCCCGCCATGGCCGGCACGGAATAATCCCTGCCGGGGCTGCAATCCGAATCGCCGAAGCCGCGCATGTCCATCGCCACGACTTCGCGCTCGGCGCCAAGCGCCTGCGCAACCGGCAGCCAGTCGTAGGAGAAGTACGAGAGACCATGGACGATGACGAGCGGCACGCGGCCGCGGATGCCGAGGCGGCGATAGAAGATCTCGGTGTCGCCGGAGCGTACCCGGCCGCTCTGGTGGGCGATGGCCATGGCGCTAGGCTACACCAGCCGAGTTGCGAATGCGCTCGTAGATCGGCGTGAAGTCGGGGGCGGTTTCGCGCAGCAGCTGCGCGAACGAGTCGATGACGAAGTAGCGCTCCTGGAAGCGGTCGATCTGGTAGCCGGTGCGCATGATGCGCTCCAGGTCGAACGGCAGCCGCTGCGGCCGCGCATCGTCAATGCAATAGGCAAGCTCGCCTCCCGACGACAAGAGTCCGGCGCCGTACGCGCGAATGCCCGCCGCCGTGCGCACGAGGCCGAACTCGATCGTGTACCAATACAGTCGCGCCAGCAGCTTAACGGCATCCAGCCGAATCGCCTTCAGGCCGCCCTTGCCGTACTCGTAAAGATGATCAGCATAGGTGCGGTCGAAAAGCAGCGGCACATGGCCGAAGAAGTCGTGGAACACGTCGGGCTCGACGATGTAATCGAACTCCTCCGGACGCCTCAGCCATACCGTGACGGGAAAGCGGCGATGCGCGAGGTGCGTGAAGAAGGCGTCGTCCGGGATGAGGCCCGGCACCGGGACGATCTCCCAGCCGGTGGCGCGGCGCAGCTTCGCGGAGAGCTCGTCGAAGCGCGGAATCTGCCGATCCGAGTCGAGAGCGGCGATGGCGGCGATCCATTCCGGGCAGGCATAGCGCGCCACGAGCTTCGCCTGGCGCGCGAAGAGGCGGCGGTACAGCGCATGCTCCTCCGCGCGGTAGGCGGACCAGTCCTGCTCGACCGCGTAATCCGGACCGGCCCGCGAGTAGTCGCCGCGCAGCTCAGGCTTCATGCGAGGCCGGCTTCAGCACGCCGCGGCGCACCTGGTCTAGCTCCATGGATTCGAACAGCGCGCGGAAATTTCCTTCGCCGAAGCCCTCGTCGCCCTTACGCTGGATGATCTCGAAGAAGATCGGCCCGATCATCGTCTTGGTGAAGATCTGCAGCAGGCGGCCGCCGCCCGGCGCGCCGTCGATGAGGATGCGGCGCTTGCGCAGCTCCTCGAGCGGCTCGCCATGGCCGGGCAGTCGCTGCTCGACCAGCTCATAGTAGGTGTCCGGCGTATCGAGCAGCTCGACGCCGCTCGCGCGCAGCGCGTCGACGGTGCGATAGATGTCGGCGCTGTGCAGCGCGATGTGCTGGATGCCTTCGCCGTGGTATTGCTCGAGGTACTCCTGGATCTGCGAGCGGTCGTCCGCCGATTCGTTGATCGGAATGCGGATGCGGCCGCAGGGACTGGTCATCGCCTTGGACTTCAGCCCGGTCAGCTTGCCCTCGATGTCGAAGTAACGGATCTCGCGGAAGTTGAACAGCCGCTCGTAGAACTCGGCCCATTCGGCCATGCGTCCGCGGTGGACGTTGTGGGTGAGGTGGTCCACGTGAATGAGGCCGGCGCCCCCGGGCGCCGGCGCTTCGCGGCGCCAGAACGGCTCGAAGCCGGGCAGCGGCCGGAAGTCGACGTCGTAGATCGTGTTGCCGTAGGCGTTCTCCGGATAGCGGTCGACGAGGTAGATGAGCGAGTCGCCGATGCCCTTGATCGCCGGGATGTTGAGCTCGCCCGGCCCGACCTGCGCCGCCACGCCCCAGGCGCCGTTTTGCACCAACCGCTCGTAGGCGTCGGCCGCGTCCCTGACGCGAAACGCCATCGCGCACACGCTCGGCCCGTGACGGCGGGCGAAGTTCTGCGCGAAGGAGCGCGGCTCGCCGTTGACGATGAAGTTGACGTTGCCCTGCTTGTAGAGCAGGACGTCCTTGTGGCGGTGGCGCGCCACGGCGCTGAACCCCATGCGCTCGAAGGCGGCGCCGAGCGCCTTCGGATCGGGAGCCGCGTACTCGACGAACTCGAAGCCGTCGGTCTGGATCGGGTTGTGCCAAAGCTCGGCCATCACGCCTCCGCTCGAGAATTCAATTGTAAGATGCGCCGCTTATGCCACGGGTTCCGCTGGCGGATTTCGAGCCCGCCCTCAAGCAAAGACTCGAACAGCTCTGGGGCACGCCGCCGAATCTCTATCGCGCGCTCGCCAACCACCCGCCGCTGGTCGCCGTCTGGACCGAGTTCTCCAAGGTGCTGCGCCACGACGCGCGTACCCCGCGCGCGCTGCGCGAGCTCGTCATCCTGCGCGGCGCGCAGCTCATCCGCTCGGAGTACGAATGGGCGCAGCACCTGCCCATGGCGCGCAAGGCCGGCGTGCGCGAGGCGCAGATTGCCGCGCTGTCGGGCTGGCGCTCGTCGGCGCAGTTTGACGCGCGCGAGAAGGCGGCGCTCGCGCTCGGCGAGGCCGTGAGCGCCTGCGCGGTGACGGACGACGTCCATGCCGAGGCGATGCGCCATTTCGATCACGGCGAATACGTCGAGCTTTCGCTGGTCGCGGCGTTCTACGCCATGGTGGGGCGCATGCTCGACGCGATGGACGTGCCGCTCGAGCCCGAGGTCGCGGGATACCAGCCGAAGCTGTGACGCAGCAAAGGAGCTACCGCTACTACGATTTCGTCATGGCGGCGTTCGTGACCGTCCTGCTTTGCTCCAATTTCATCGGCGCGGCCAAGCAGGCAGTGGTCGCGCTGCCGCTCCTCGGCGAGACGACATTCGGCGCGGGCGTGCTGTTCTTTCCGATCTCGTACATATTCGGCGACATCCTCACCGAGGTGTACGGCTATGGCCGCGACCGGCGCGTGGTCTGGGCGGGCTTCGCGGCGCTCGCCTTCGCCTCGCTCATGGCGTGGGTGGTGATTCGTCTGCCGCCGGCGCGCACCGATTTCATGGCCGGCTACCAGGCGCATCTCGAGGGGGTGTTCGGCAACAGCTGGCGCATCGCCGCCGGATCCATGATCGCTTTCTGGGCGGGCAGCTTCTCGAACAGCTACGTGCTCGCGAAGATGAAGATCTGGACCCGCGGTCGCTGGCTTTGGACCCGCACTATCGGCTCGACGCTGGTGGGCGAGCTGGTGGATTCATCGCTCTTCTACTGCATCGCCTTCTACGGCATATGGGCGGGCGCGGACGTCGTGAAGATCACCATCGCGCAGTACGTGCTCAAGACCAGCTGGGAAGTCGTCATGACCCCGCTGACCTATCGCGTGGTCGGCTTCCTGAAGCGCGCCGAACAGGAGGACTACTACGACCGCGGCACCAACTTCAATCCGTTCGTGCTGAAGGTCTAGGCGGCGGCGCGCTCGGCCTGCGGCGAGCGCCATTGCTCGAGCAGCTGCCGGCGCTTGTCACGCGCTGCCGCGACGTTGCGCTGCTTGATGTAGCCGAAGCCGCGCATCTCCTCGGGTAGCGAGGCGATCTGCAGCGCGAGCGCGTGGTTGCGCGTGGAAAGGCGCTGCAGGAGCTCGTCGACGGTCTGCTCGTATTCGGCGATCAACGCACGCTCCATCCGCCGCTCCTGCGTGTGGCCGAAAGGATCGAGCGCGGTGCCGCGCAGCCCCTTCATGCGTTTCAGCACGCGGAAGAGCGGCATCACCCAGGAGCCGAAGCGCATCTTGCGCGGCTCGCCGGTCAGCGGATCGGTTCTCGCGAAGAGCGGCGGGGCGAGGTGGAATGCGACCTTGTAATCGCCCTCGAACATGCCGGCGATCTTCCTCTCGAATGCCCCGTCCGCGTGCAGGCGGGCAACCTCGTACTCGTCCTTGTAGGCGAGCAGCCGATGGTAGTTGCGCGCGACGGCCTCGGCAAGCTTGGTCGAGCCCGTCTTTTCGCCTTCCGCCTTGCGCACCCGCTCGACCAGGCTGCGGTAGCGCGCCGCATAGGCCTCGTCCTGGTACTCGCTCAGGTATTTCGTCCTGCGCTCCACCAGCTCGTCCAGGCTGCGCGAGAAGTGCTCTTCGATCGGCACGACTTCGGCTGGCGTGGCGGCGCGCTTGACGCGCTCGAGGTCGAGCGCTGCCTGCCGGCCCCAGACAAAGCTGTTCTGGTTGAAGTCGACCGCGACGCCATTCAGCTCGATGGCGCGCGCCAGCGCGCTGCCGGAAACCGGCAGCCAGCCCTTCTGGTAGGCATAACCGAGCATGAACATGTTGGTCGCGATCGCGTCGCCCATCAGCGCTGTGGCGAGCTCGGTTGCCGCGACGAAGGATGCGTTCGCTTCGCCGCACGCGTCTGCGATGTCGCGCTGCAGATCGGCCCCGGGGAGACGCCAGTTCGGATTGCGCACGAATTCCGCGGTCGGCGTGACGCTCGCATTGACCAGCACGCGCGTGCGCCCGGGCGCCATCTTGGCGACGGCTTCCGCGCTCGCCGTGACGACGAGGTCGCAGCCGAGCACGAGCTGCGCCCCGCCGGTATCGAGGCGCGTCGCACGGACTTCCTCCGGGCTGCGGGCGACCTGCACATGCGACATAACCGCGCCGTATTTCTGGGCAAGCCCCGACATGTCGAGCACGCTCGTGCCTTTGCCTTCGAGGTGCGCCGCCATCGCGACGATCTGGCCGATGGTGATGACGCCGGTTCCGCCGATGCCGGTGACCAGGATGCCGTAAGGCGACGCCAGCGGCGCCGCCGCAGGCTCCGGCAACGCCGGCAAATCGGCCTGGCCGCCGCCCGCCGCCTTGCCCTTGCGCAGCCGGCCGCCTTCGACCGAGACGAAGCTCGGGCAGAAGCCCTTCAGGCAGGAGAAGTCCTTGTTGCAGGAAGACTGGTTGATCGTGCGTTTGCGCCCATACTCGGTCTCGAGCGGCTCGACCGACAGGCAGTTCGACTTCACGCTGCAATCGCCGCAGGCCTCGCACACGCGCTCGTTGATGACCACCCGTTTCGCGGGATCCGGGTACTCGTTGCGTTTGCGCCGGCGGCGCTTTTCGGAGGCGCAGGTCTGGTCGTAGATGAGGGCCGAGACGCCCGGCGTCTCGCGCAGCTCGCGCTGCACCTGGTCGAGCTCGTCGCGGTGGCGCACGGTCACGCCGTCTGCCCAGGCCGTGCCGCGCGGATACTTGTCAGGCTCGTCGGTGACGACGACGATCGGCTTCACGCCTTCCGCCGCGATCTGCCGCGAGATCATCGCCGGGTCGAGCGGCCCGTCGTGGCGCTGTCCGCCGGTCATGGCCACGGCGTCGTTGTAGAGGATCTTGTAGGTCATGTTGACCTTGGCGGCCACCGCGGCGCGGATGGCGAGCAGCCCGGAATGGAAGTACGTGCCGTCGCCGAGATTGGCGAAAATGTGCTTCTCGTCGGTGAACGGCGCCTGGCCGATCCACGGCGCGCCTTCGCCGCCCATGTGCGTGAACGTGGCCGTGCTGCGGTTCATCCAGACCGCCATGAAATGGCAGCCGATGCCCGCCGTGGCGCGGCTGCCTTCCGGGACCCGCGTCGACGTGTTGTGCGGGCAGCCGGAACAGAAATAAGGTTGCCGCACGACAGTGACGTGCGGCCTGGCCAGCGCCTTTTCCTTGAACTCGAGGAACGCCAGGCGCTCGCGGAACTGGCCGCCGAGCGGCGCCGTCATGCCGAGCTTCTCGAGGCGCTGCGCAATCGCGCGCGCCACCATGGCGGGCGAATGCTCGTAGTGCGCGGGCAGCAGCCAGGTGCCCGCAGGCCGGCCTTCGCCGCGGCTCCATTCGCCGTTGTCGTCGAACTTGCCGACCACGCGGGGCGCGCGCACGTTCGGCTTCCAGTTGTACAGCTCTTCCTTGATCTGATACTCGATCACCTGGCGCTTTTCCTCGACCACGAGGATTTCCTCCAGGCTGTCGGCGAAACGGCGCGCGCCCTGCGGCTCGAGCGGCCACGACAGGGCGACCTTGTAGATGCGCAGGCCGATGTCGCGCGCGACCCGTTCGTCGATGCCGAGGTCGGTCAGCGCCTGCATCACGTCGCCGAACGACTTGCCGGTCGTGACGATGCCAAGCTTCGCCTTCGGCGAATCCCAGACGATCCGGTCGAGGCCGTTGGCGCGCGCGTAGGCGAGGGCGGCGTACACCTTGTAGTCCAGGATGCGCGCCTCCTGCTCCAGAATGCCGTCGGGCCAGCGAACGTTCAGTCCGCCCGGCGGTAACGCGAAGTCGGCCGGAATGCGCGCGGCGACGCGGCCAGGATCGACGACGACCGACGCGCCCGATTCGATGACGTCGGTGACGCACTTGAAGGCCACCCAGCAGCCAGAGAACCGGCTCATGGCGTACCCGTGCAGCCCGAGGTCGAGATAGTCCTGCACGTTGGCCGGATTGAGGTGCGGAATGAGGCACGCCTTGAAGATGTGTTCGGACTGGTGAGGCAGCGTGGAGGACTTCGCGGCATGGTCGTCGCCGGCGAGAACCAGCACGCCGCCGTGCCGGCTCGTGCCGGCCGCGTTCGCGTGCTTGAAGACGTCGCCGCAGCGGTCGACCCCCGGGCCCTTGCCGTACCACATGCCGAACACGCCGTCGTACTTCGCCTTGGGGAACAGGTTGAGCTGCTGCGTGCCCCAGACCGCGGTCGCGGCGAGGTCTTCGTTGACGCCCGGCTGGAAACGGATGTGATGCGTCTCCAGGTGCTTGCGCGCTCGCCACAGCGCCTGGTCGAAGCCGCCGAGCGGCGAGCCGCGATAGCCGGAAACGAACCCGGCGGTGTTCAAGCCCGCGGCCCGATCGCGTTCGCGCTGCAGCATCAGCAGGCGTATCAGCGCCTGCGTGCCGGTAAGGAACACGCGACCGCGCTCGACGGTGTACTTGTCTTCGAGCGAGGCTTTGAGCAGGTCGGCAGGAGCGTTCATAGTCGGGTGTCCGCGTGAATCGTGTTCGCTGGGACGTCGGTCCGTCGGCGCCAGATTGTGTCCGGCGGCGTCGGTCGAGCCTAGCACAGGATTACTGGGAGCTAATCTCGGCGCGCGCCCGGATGCGCGGCTTGGGTGCGAGCAGCGCACGGTCCCAATAGGGCTCCGGCCCGAACGACTCGGCAAGGAAGTCGATGAAGACGCGAGTCTTGGCCGGCAGCAGGCGCCGATGCGGGTAAACGGCGTAGATCGCCACGTCGGAATGAAAGGTGTAGCCGGGAAGCAACGTGACCAGGCGGCCGGCCTGGAGATCGCGGTAGACATCCCATGTCGACTTCAGGGCGATCCCGAGGCCGGCGAGCGCCCATTCACGCAGGACCTCCCAGTTGTCGCACGCATAGCGGCCGCGCACTCGGACGGCCCTGGAGCGCCCCTCCGCATCCTGATAGTCCCAAGTCATCGCGAAGTCGCTCGTCGTCAGGCAGTTGTGCCGTGCAAGATCTTCCGGTCTCCGCGGACTGCCGTGCTTGCGCAGGTATGCCGGGCTTGCGCAAACGACGCGCCGATTGGGGGCCAGCTTGCGCGCCGCGAGCGAAGAGTCTTCGAGGTGCGCGATCGTGATTGCGACATCGAAGCCCTCGTCGACCACGCTGACGCGCCGGTCGGAAAGGCTGAGCGCGAGCTCGACCTTGGGATAGCGGTCGGCAAATTGGGGAATCAGGGGCGCGACATGCTGGTGGCCGAAGGATGCCGGGAGCGCGACCTTCAATGCGCCCTGCGGCTCGGCGCGGCCGAGAGCCACCTCCGCGTTGGCGTCCTCGATTTCCGCGAGCACCTTCGAACACGCGTCGTAATAGCGCGCCCCTTCGACGGTGAGATGCAGGCTGCGGGTGGTGCGGTGCACCAGCCGCACGCCCAACCGAGCCTCGAGCGCCGCCAGCCGACGGCTGACCAATGCCGGCGAAAGTCCGAGATCTCGGGCAGCGGCTGACAGGCTGCCGGCCGAGACAACTCTTGCAAATACAGCCATTTCCTGAAGCGCATCGGCCATCTTTGCAGAATCCGCAAAAGTGTTTTACGAAGCCGGCCTATTCTAAACTCAAAGGCAAAGGCCTTACTATTGCTGCGTCGCAACACCCCGCCGGATTCCTCCTCCTCCTCTTTCCGTCGGGATGCGCAAAGGGGCCGCTCACAGCGGCCCCTTTTTTTTGCCCTTCGCCTCGAGCTCCTCTCTGCGCTTAAGCAAGCTTCTCGCGAAGAGTCCCGTGTAAATACTTCTCGCAAAAGCGGTGTAACTCCAAAGCTCACAGTTTCATCGCGAGCACCCGGACTCGCGCTAATACATAATCGGCCGCGGGGAAAGAAGCGGAGGAACAAAAATGGGACGTCCTGAGAAGATCCGCCTCGGCGACACGCTGATCGCGCAGAAGATCATCTCGCAGGAGCAGCTAAGGCTCGCGCTCGAGCAGCAGAAGAAATCCGGTCGGCGGCTCGGCCGCATCCTGGTGGAGCAGGGCTTCGCCAACGACGAGCAGATCTGCGAGGCGATCTCGCGCCAACTGAATATTCCGTACGTCAACCTCAAGGTCCAGAACGTCAACGCGGAGCTGGTGCGCCGCCTGCCGGAGACCCAGGCGCGCCGTTTCCGGGCCATCGTGCTCGAGCAACGTCGTAGCGGCTACCTTGTGGGCATGGCCGACCCGACCGATCTTTTCGCCTACGACGAGCTGGGACGCGTGCTCAAGCGCGATATCGAGGCGGCCGTGGTCGGCGAAGCGGCGTTGCTGCAGACCATCGACCGCGTTTATCGGCGCACCGACGAAATCAGCGGCCTCGCGAAGGAGCTCGAGCGCGATGTCGGCGAGACCTATATCGACTTCGGCGTGCTCGGCTCGGGGGTCGGGGCCGAGGACGCGCCGGTGGTCAAGCTGTTGCAGTCGATCTTCGAAGATGCCGTGCAGGTGAATGCCTCCGATGTCCATATAGAGCCCCAGGAAAAGCGCCTGCAGATCCGCTTCCGCATCGACGGGGCGCTGATGCCGCAAACGGAGACCGACGCGAAGATTGCCTCGGCGCTTGCCTTGCGCCTGAAGCTGATGGCCGGGCTCGACATCTCGGAGAAGCGCCTGCCGCAGGACGGCCGGCTCATGGTCAGCGTGCGCGATCAGAAGATCGACGTTCGCATGTCCACCATGCCGTGCCAGTACGGTGAAACGGTCGTGCTGCGCCTCCTGAACCGCCAAGGCGCGCTGCAGAGCTGGGACCGGCTCGGCATGCCGGACGACATCAGCGGCCGCTTCGCCGCGATCATGCAGCGCAGCGCCGGCATGGTGCTCGTAACCGGGCCGACCGGAAGCGGCAAGACGACCACCCTGTATGCGGCGCTCGCCGAGGTGAACACCCCGGACCGCAAGATCATCACCGTCGAAGACCCGGTCGAGTACCGGCTGCCCGGCGTCACGCAGGTGCAAGTCAACGAGAAGATCGATCTGAGCTTTGCGCGCGTGCTGCGCTCGACCTTGCGCCAGGACCCGGACGTCATCCTGATCGGCGAGATCCGCGACGAGGAGACCGCGCAGATCGGGCTGCGTGCAGCGCTGACCGGCCACCTCGTGCTCTCGACCCTGCACACCAAGGATGCCGCGAACACGCCCTTGCGCTTGATCGACATGGGCGCGCCGAGCTACATGGTTGCCGCCTCGGTGCATGCCGTGATCGCACAACGGCTGGTGCGCCTCAATTGCGAAAGCTGCGCCGCCGATGCGCAGCCCACCCCCCAGGAAGCGCGTTGGCTCGATGCCCTGGCGGGTGATCGCTGGCGCGCCCAGCGGCTGCGCCGCAGCCCCGGCTGTCCGCATTGCAACCGGACGGGCTATGCTGGCCGCACCGGCGTGTACGAAATGCTGGAAATGACGCCCGAGCTGGTGCGCGCCGCGAACGAGGCCGACCCGAACGCGTTCCTCGACGCTGCGCACGCGCAGCTCAAGGGGCGCACCCTGACCGATGCGGCGCTCGCGCTGGTCTTCGCCGGACGCACCACGGTCGCGGAGGCAATGAAGGTCGCGGTAGAGCTGGAGGAGTAATTGCCGGTCTTCGCTTACCGCGGTCGCGGCGCGCGCGGCGAGCTCGTGACCGGAACGCTAGAGGCCGCCGATCAGGGCGCGGTCGCCGATCAGCTGATCAATACCGGCGTCACCCCGGTCGACATCCGCGCCGCGCCGGTGCGCGGCGCGGGCGCAAGCTGGTGGTCCAAGCTCGCCCCGGCGCGCGTCACGTTGCTCGACGTGATGCTCTTCTCGCGGCAGATGTACACGCTGCTCAAGTCGGGCGTGCCGATGCTTAGGGCGCTATCCGGGCTGCAGGAATCGGCGATCAATCCTGTGCTGCGCAACGTGGTCGCCGACCTGCGCGTCAGCCTCGACGCCGGGCGCGAGCTGTCCACGGCAATGCGCCGCCATCCAGACGTGTTCTCGGCGTTCTACATCAGCCTGGTACGGGTCGGCGAAACGACCGGCCAGCTCGACGAGGCGTTCAACCGCCTGTTCGGCTATCTCGAGTTCGAGCGTGAAGTGCGCGAGCGCATCAAGACCGCGCTGCGCTACCCGATCATCGTGATCCTGGTCATCAGCGCCGCCGTGGCGATCGTCAACTTTGCGGTCATTCCGGCCTTCGCGAAGATCTTCGAGGCAAGCAACGTCGAGCTGCCGCTTCTGACTCGCGTTCTTATCGGCACCTCGCAGTTCTTCGTCGCCTACTGGGCGCTCCTCGCCGGCGGGCTCGTTCTGGCGATCGTCACCTTCGTGACCTATACCGGTACCGAGCAAGGCAGATACAAGTGGGACCGCTTCAAGCTCGGCATACCCATCGCCGGCAGCATCATTCTCAAGGCGACGCTCGCGCGCTTCGCCCGGGCCTTCGCCATCGCCGATCGGGCGGGCGTGCCGATCGTGCAGGCCCTGAGCACCGTCGCTTCGGTCGTGGACAACGCCTTTCTGTCGCGCCGCATAGAGCAGATGCGCGAGGGCGTCGAGCGGGGCGAGAGCGTGCTGCGCACCGCCGTCACGACCGGGGTATTCACGCCGGTCGTGCTGCAGATGATCGCGGTCGGCGAGGAGACCGGCGAGCTCGACGACCTGCTGAGCGAAGTGGCCGACATGTACGAGCGCGAAGTCGACCACGAGATCAAGAACCTCAGCACCAACGTCGAGCCGATCATCACCATTGCGCTCGGCGTTCTCGTCCTCATCCTCGCGCTCGGCGTGTTCCTCCCCATGTGGCAGATGGGCAAGGTCATGCTGCTGAAGCGGTGAGCACGCCGCTCTTTCCGACGCCGTGGATGTACGGGCAGCGCAAGCTGACCCGGGTCGAGATCGCGGTTTACGCGGGGATCGTTGCGGCGCTGATCGCCGTCTTCGCCAGCTACATGATCGATTACATGGAGATGGCGGAAAAGACCGCGATGCAGACGACGCTGAGCAACATGAACACCGGGCTCAATCTCGACTATGCGGGCCGGTTGATAGCCGGCGAACGGATGGACAAGGCGGGCTGGATGAGTGGCAACCCTTTCGCTTTGGCGCGGACCTTTCCCCCCGGCTATGGCGGCGAGCTTGCGGGACGGGATGCGGCGAGCCTCCCGCGCCCGGCCTGGATCTTCGATCCGGCACGCCGCGAAATTGTGTATTTGCCTCGGCTGCACAAGCACTTAAGGGGCACCGGGGAAGCCGAAATCCGGTTCCGCCTCGACCTGCATCCGTCTGGCTTTGGCTTCGTACTGGTCCCCGTCTCCCCCTACGACTGGTCGTTGAGCGAGTCTGAAAAAATTTCACACATTGCATGCAGAAGGGGCTGCACGCCTTTGTTTTCTTGACAGAAGCTCGGCGCTGATAAGACACTTGCACCCATAACGACTCGCGACACCCGGTCGCGGCTAATTAGGGGAAAGGGAGCGCCATGAAGCAGATGCTGCAGAAGGGTTTCACGCTCATCGAGCTGGTCGTCGTCATCGTGATCCTCGGGATCCTGGCGGCGGTCGCAGTGCCGCAATTCATCGATACGTCGGCGAGCGCACGTACAGCGGTCGGGCAATCGGCCTGCGGCGCGCTGCAATCGACGGCGGTGATGTACTACGCCTCCAACAAGGCGGCGAGCTCCTTGTCCGCCATGATCGCCGGCACCAATAGCGCGTCGAGCGGTTTCCAGCTTGCGGGCGCGGCTTGCAACACGGTGAGCGCGTACGTACCGACCCAGGCCTCCCCGGGGGCCGGCGGAACTGTTGCGTGCGCGGCCATACCTGCAGCGCTCTGCACCACGCCGTAACTTTGCAATGAACGCGATCAAGGGGGCTCTTGCAGCCCCCTTGTTCTTTGGCGGCCTGGTTTTCGTTGCCGCAGGGTCGGTTAACGCCTCACCGCTGCTCTGGACTTGCGCGCTCGCGTTGTTCATCGGCGCGGCACTGCTCCGGCGAAGCGATACGCCGCCCGGCGTGACGCCGCTCGCGGGCGCCGTGTGCGCCTACGCGGCGTGGATTGCGGCGAACGATTTCATCAACTCGCCCTATACCCCGGCCGGCATCTTCCATCCGGCGTTCCTCGTCGCCGGGTTTGTCCTCGCCCGCCGGCTCGACCGGGAAGCGCGCAACGCTGCGCTGAAGGCGACGCTCGTGGGAATGGCGCTGCTCGCTTCCTGGGCGCTCGTGCAGGCAGCATCTGGACAGGGTCGAGCCCACGCACACCTCGAGACGCCCAACACGCTCGCGACCGTGCTAAACCTCGCGCTCGCGCCTTTGCTTTTCCGTATCGCTTACGGTGATCAGCGGCGCAGCGTGCTCGGCCTCGCAATCCT
>CAYZFN010000191.1:0-9430 GCA_964477695.1 uncultured Enterobacteriaceae bacterium
GCTCGCGTGCGTGATCAGGCAGCGGAAGCGCGTCGTCTGCGTGCCGATCCAGTTCGTCATGTAGCCGCCGAAGGAGCCGCCCATCGCCATCGTGCGCCTGGCGTCGATGTCGGGCCGCTTGCAGAGCGCGTCGGCCACGGCCATCAGGTCCTTGTAGCACTGCGCGCCCCAGACGTTGCCCCAGATGCCCTGGATGAATTCCTGGCCGAAGCCGGTCGAGCCGCGCGGATTGGGCAGCGCGACCGCATAGCCCTGCGCGACGAGCAGCAACGGATTCCAGCGCCAGTGCCAGCCGTCGAGATTGCACGCCATCGGACCGCCGTGGATCCAGAAAGCGAGCGGCAGCGCACCCTTGGCGCCCTTCGGCTTCACCAGGAACGTCTGCACCGGCTTTCCATCGGTCGAGCGCACGTTGAAGCTCTGCACCTCGGCCCAGTTGCTCGCTTCCTCAAAACCGGACAGGCGCGCGAGCGCCTTGGGTTTCGAGTTGCGCTCCGAAGCCATCGTCCAGCATTCGGGCGCATCGGTGAGGGAAGAGCGGATCGCGGCGATGCGACCATCGGCCAGCACCAGCGGGTGCGAATGCGCGCCACCGGCGTCGCGCGCTGAGACGCGCACCACCGCCCCCGAGCCGACCGCGATGGAGAACACCGGCGTATGCCCGCCGTCGTCGGCGGTCGCGATCAGCCGGCGGCCGTCGCCGGTCCAGGCGGCGATGCTCATCCAGCGTTCCCATTTCTCCGCGATGCGCCGCGCCTTGCCGCTCGCAACATCGAAGAGGGTAATGGTCGGAGCCGGCGCGCGCTTGGCGCTGCGCCTGGAGCGCGTGGTGGCGATCGACTTTCCGTTCGGCGAGAAAACCGGCGCCGAATAGTCGACGCAGTCGGCCTTGCCGAGCACGCGCTGCTTGCGCGTCGCAAGATCGATCACCACGACGGTCGAGTCGAGCTCGCGGTCGCTCGCAATGCTCTGCATCGTCACAGCGACCTGCCGGCCGTCCTCCGAGATGTCGAGTGCCGGCTCGATGGCGAATTCGCGCTTCGCGTCGGGGGTGAGATCGACGCGGTTCTTGCCGGAAGCGTCGCAGGCGATGAGATGCGTGTTGGCGAGGTCCGGGTTCTCGTGCAGCCAGTGGTCCCAGTGCCGTACTGGCTGCACCGTGTAGCGCCGCGCGCTCGGGCCGTGCTTGCCGCGCTTGGCGGCCGTTTCGCGCTGCTTGTCGAGCTCGACGCCGGGAATCATCGGCGCGTAGTAGCACAGGCGGTCGGCGCGCCTGGCGAAGCGGAACGACTCGACGCCGAGCGGCTCGTCGGTGAGCTGGCGCGGCTCGCCGCCATCGGCCGGCAGCAGCCAGATCTGCATGCGCTTCTCGGCTTCCTCGTCGGGCTTCACCTCGTTCGGCTGGCGGTTGGAGAGGAAAGCGAGCGCGCCGTCGTGGCGGAACCAGGGCGCGGCATCCTTCGATTCACCCCGCGTCAGCTGCACCGCGGGCGCGCCGTTCGTCGGCACCTTCCAGAGGTCGCTCACGTATTTCGCGCCCTCGCGGTCGAGACGCTGCACGGCCACGGCGAGCCACCTGCCATCGGGCGAGGCGGCAATGTCCGAGAAGCGCTTCAGCGCGATGTGCTGCTGCACCGTGTACGCCATGAGCTCTTCTTTCTTCTTGCTAACGCGCGGGTTTGGTTTCGGCGACGAAACGCTCGGCAAGCTGCGGTTGCCCCGAATAGGCGTCGAGCACCGCCTGCATGCGGCCGAGCGCATCCAGGCGCTCAGCCGGGCTCGGGTGCGTCTTGAACATCAGGGCGAGCGCGGAATCGCTGGCGTTCATCGCCTGCAGGGTCTGCAGCACGCCCGGCAAGCCGTAGGCGTCGTAGCCGCCTCGAGCGGCGATGACCACGCCGAGGCGATCGGCCTCGAACTCGTCGCCCTTGTCGAGGCCGCGGGAGTACAACTCGGTGCCGAAGGAGATGAGCTTGGCGCGCGCCTGGGGATTCACGTTGTTGAGCGCGGAACCGGCGGCGTCCGCGGAGAGGCTGGCCAGGGCGCCTTTCTGGATCGCCTTGAGGTGGTGCTTCTTCACCACGTGCGCGATCTCGTGGGACAGCGCGCCGGCGAGCTCGGCCTCGCTCGTCATGCGGGCGAGGAGCCCGCGGGTGATGAAGATGGTGCCGCCCGGCACGGCGAACGCGTTGACCTGCGGCGCCTCGAGCACGCCGAAGTGCCACGGCAGGTCGGGCCGCTCCGACTGAAGCGCCAGCCACCGTCCGACGCGGTTCACGTACTGCTGCACGCGTGCGTCTGCCACGAGGGGCGCGGCGCCGAGCAGCCGTGCGGCGACGTCGTTGCCGATGGCGATTTCCTCGCTCTCGGTCGGCTCGTGGACGGCCTTGCCCAGGTTCTTCGCCGTGTCGAGGAGCCGATTCACGTTCAGGTCGGGGAGCTTGAACTGCGCGTGCGCCGGCACGGCGACGGCGAGTGATGCGAAGAGGATGAAGGCGCGTGTCACGGCTTCGGATAAGGCACGCTCACCGCCGAGAGCTTGCCTTGCGCGGCATAGTCGGTCGCCGCCGCGCGATCGGCGGCGAAGCGGCCGAGCTTCGCCAGCTCGGCCGCATTGGGCTGAGCCTTGGCAAGCTGGTCTTCGTCGAGCCCGCGCACGCCGGTCGTCACCTGGGTGCCGCTCGCGCCGGTGCGCGCGACGTTGAACGCCTGCGCGATGCCGGTATCGCCGCGCTTGGTCTCGCCCGGGCCGTCGTAGCGCAGCGCGAGCATCTTCACCCAGCCCTGCGCGCTGCCGCTCTTGACGCGCGTCCAGCCGCCCTTGCGCTCCAACGCGTCGACGCGCGTGCTCTCGGATAGCTGCGCGACGGTGGCGGCATCGCTCGCCGGCTCGGCCTTGAGCTCGGTGGCGCGCAGCACGGTCGCCGGGTCGGCCCACGCGACGAGCGGAACGCAGAGCAGGAAAAGGAGTGCCTTCACGTCTTTCTTCTGGGTTCGAGCAACTCTACAGGCCGGGCGCGGCCTTTGACAGGGAATGTACCGCAGGACACGAAATCGAAGGCGCCGCCGCAGCGCTCGGCGGTGTCGCGCGAGACCAGAATCCGCCGCTTCGCGTCTTTCGTCAGGCCTTCTATGCGGCTCGCGAGGTTCACGGTATCGCCGATCGCCGTGTACTCGAGGCGCTTCTGCGAGCCCATCAAGCCGACCACCGCCGGCCCGGAATGGATCCCGATGCCGACGTCGAAGCCGCTGTCTTCGGCGCCGAGCTCCCGCTTGAATGCCTGGAGGGTATCGGCCATATCGAGCGCGCAGGCCACGGCATGGCGCGCATGCTCGGCATCGTCGAGCGGCGCGCCCCAAAGCGCCATGATGCAATCGCCGATGAACTTGTCGAGCGACCCGCCGTGGTGAAACACGACGTCGACCTGAAGGGAGAAGTAGCGATTGAGCAGCGCGATCACCTCTTCCGGCTGGCGCGTTTCGGAAAGCGTGGTGAAGCCGCGAATGTCGGAGAAGAGCAGCGTCACCTCGCGCGTCTGTCCGGCGCCCTCGATGCCGCCGCGCTCGATCAGCTGCTTCACCACGTGCGGGTTGACGAAGCGCGAGAACTGCGCCACGGCCTCGCGCCGCGCATTGCGCTGGGTCAGATAGTCGGCAAGCGCCGCGGCGGCATAGAAACTCCATGCCGCGACGAGCGGCGTCAGCACGGGGAAGAGGACGAGCTTCCCCGCCGCGGCGTAGGACGATCCGATCAGCATGCCCGAGGCGAGCGCGAGCGCGCCGGCGAGCAATCGCAGATCGAGCGCCCGCTGGAATCCGAGATAGAGCAGTCCGATCAGGCCCGCCGCGGCGAGTGCTGCCCACCATCCGGGCGCGTATCGCATCGAGCGGCCGTTCTTCAGATTCTCGAGCGCCGTTCCCAGGATCTCGGCGCCGGGATGAAGGTTGCTCAGCGGAGTGACGCGCAAGTCCTGGAGCGCGCTTGCCGCGGTGCCGATGATGACGATCTTGTCCTTGAACTCGTCCGCCGGCCGCGAGCGTGCTTTCCGGTTGAAGTCCTCATACAGGTCGCTGAACGACACGTGCGGAAAACTGCCGGCGGCGCCGCGCCACGCCAGCACGAGATCGGCCTGGTCCGGAACCGGCAGGCCGAGGTCGAACGCCACGCGCGCCGGAAGCGAAGGGATGAGCCAGCCGCCTACGCTTTCGTGCAGTACATAGCGGCGCCCGACGCCGTCGAAGTCCTGGGTGAACCCGATCAGCCCTACGCGCCAGTCCTCGGGCGGAAGGACTTGCGGCGGGATGAGCCCCGCCCGCGCGTTCGGATCGGCGTTGGCGCGCTTTGCGATGCCGAGGCGCGCGGCGTAGTCCGCGATCAGCACGGGATTCTTCGTCGGGATGTTGAGCAGGGGAAAGTAGGTGTTGCGATGCCCGGCCACCGATTCGGCGAAAGCAGCGTCGCTTTCCGGGCGAAAGCTGTCCTTCTCCGTGAACACGATATCGAAGATGATGGCGCGCGCCTTTTGCGCCGCCAGGCCTGCCACGACGTCGGCATACACGGCGCGCGCCCACGGCCAGCGCCCGGCTTCCTGCTCCATGCGCGCCAGGCTTTTCTCGTCGATGTCGGCGAGCACGATGTCCGGATCGGGCGCGAGCTTCGACGCCTGCGAGCGCACGAAGCTGTCGAGCAGGCGGTTCTCGAGAGGGTGCAGCACGTGCAGCGCAAAGAGCTCGACTGCGGCGAGGGCAAGCGCGGCGAGCGCGAGCGCCGGGAGCGTGAGCTTCAGAGGCCGAGGCGTTTCCAGATTTCTGCCGACAGCGCGGATTGGTTGAGCGTGTAGAAATGAAGCCCCGGCGCGCCGCCTTCGAGCAGCCGCCGGCAGAGATCGGTCACGCAGTCGAGGCCGAAGGCGCGGATCGCGGCGCTATCGTCGTGATAGCCCTCGAGCTTGATGCGCATCCAGCGCGGGATCTCGGCGCCGCAGGCCTCCGAGAATCGCGCGAGCTGCGAGAAGTTGTTGATGGGCATGACGCCCGGGACGATCGGCACGCCGACGCCCGCCTTGCGTGCCTCGTCGACGAAGCGGAAGTACGCGTCGACGTTGTAGAAGTATTGCGTGATGGCGGCGTTCGCGCCCGCATCGACCTTGCGTTTGAAGGCGACGAGCTCGTCGCGCGCCCAACGCGTCTGCGGGTGGTATTCGGGATAGCAGGCCACTTCGACGTGGAACCAGTCGCCGGTGCGCTCGCGGATGAAGGTGACGAGCTCGTTGGCGTATCTGAATTCGCCCGAGGCGCCGAGGCCCGAGGGCAAGTCGCCGCGCAGCGCGACGATGTGGCGGATGCCGTGGCTGCGATAGCGCTCGAGCTGCGTTGCGACGTCCTCGCGCGTCGACGCGACGCAGGAAATGTGGGGTGCCGCCGCGTGTCCCGCGGCCCGGATGTCGAGCACGGTCTCGAGGGTGCCTTCGCGCGTCGAGCCGCCGGCGCCGTAGGTGCAGGAGAAGAAGCGCGGCGTGAGCTTCGCGAGCTCCTGCCAGGTGGCGCGGAGCTTCGCCTTGCCTTCCGCGGTCTTCGGCGGGAAGAACTCGAAGCTGAAGGCCCTAGCGTCCATTGAGGTACGGCTTGAGCGCAGCGTAGACCGTGCGGTTCACGGGCGCGTCGAGCCCCAGCTCGGCGCTCATGCGTGCCACGGCGCCGCACAGCCACGGCGCCTCCAGCCGGCCGCCGGCCTCCAGGTCGTGCGCCATCGAGGCCTTCATCTCGTGCGGCATGGTGTCGAGGTACTTCAGGCGGTCTTCGACGAGGTCGTCGGCGAGCGGCACGCCGCGCGCGCGTCCCAGCGCCCAGGTCTCGCGCAGCGCGCTTTCGAACAGCCGGCGCAAGTCGGGATCGGCGCGCACCACGCCGAGCGGCGCGCGCGAGACGGCGGTGGCGCTCGACACGGCGACGAGGAACACGAACTTCTCCCAGATCGCGCGCACGACGTCATCGGGCACCGCGGCGTCGATGCGGGCCGCCTGGCAGGCGGCGAGGAAGGCCGCCGCCGCCGGGCGCTGCGCCGGCAGCACCGGGCCGAACTGCAGGCGTGCCATCTGCCCGATGTGCTCGATCACGCCGGGCGCGGCGATGCGCGTGGCGATGTACGCCGAGCCGCCCATCACGGCTTCCTTCGGCAGGACCTTCTGCAGCCGCTCGACCGACTCGACGCCGTTCTGGAACGGGATCACTGCGGTGTGCCGGCCGATGATCGGCCGCAGGCGCTCGGCCGCGCCCTCGGTGTCCCACAGCTTGACGGCGAAGATGACGACGTCGACCGGCGCGGTTTGCGCGGGCTCCTCCAGCACGGCGACCTTGAGCTGCGCATCGCCGTGCGTGCTCTTCAGAGTGAGGCCCTTCTCGCGCAACGCCGCGAGGTGCTTGCCGCGAGCGAAGAAGACCACGTCGTGCCCGGCCTGCTGCAGCCGGGCGCCGAAGTAGCCGCCGACGCCGCCGGCGCCCATGGCGGCAATTCGCATCTCAGTACCTGTAGTGGTCGGACTTGTACGGACCCTGCTTCGGCACGCCGATGTAGCTCGCCTGCTCGTCGCTGAGCTCGGTCAGCTGCGCGTTCAGCGTCTTCAGCTGCAGGCGCGCCACCTTCTCGTCGAGCTGCTTCGGCAGGATGTAGACGCCGACCGGGTAGGCCTTGGTATTGGTGAAGAGCTCGATCTGCGCGAGCGTCTGGTTGGCGAACGACGAGCTCATGACATACGACGGATGGCCGGTGGCGCAGCCGAGGTTCACCAGGCGACCCTCGGCCAGCATGATGATGCGCTTGCCGTCGGGGAAGATGATGTGGTCGACCTGCGGCTTGATGTTCTCCCACTTGTATTGCTTCAGCGCCGCGACCTCGATCTCGTTGTCGAAGTGGCCGATGTTGCACACGATGGCGTTGTTCTTCATGCGCTTCATGTGCTCGTGGGTGATCACCTTGAAGTTGCCGGTGGCGGTGACGAAGATGTCGGCCTTGTCCGCGGCATAGTCCATCGTCACCACGCGGTAGCCCTCCATCGCCGCCTGCAGCGCGCAGATCGGATCGATCTCGGTCACCCAGACCTGCGCCTGCAGGCCGCGCAGCGCCTGCGCCGAGCCTTTGCCCACCTCGCCGAAGCCGGCGATGACCGCGACCTTGCCTGCCACCATCACGTCGGTCGCGCGCTTGATGCCGTCGACCAGCGACTCGCGGCAGCCATAGATGTTGTCGAACTTGGACTTCGTCACCGAGTCGTTGACGTTGATTGCCGGGAAGAGGAGCCGCTTCTCCTTCGCCATCTGGTAGAGGCGATGCACGCCGGTAGTGGTCTCCTCGGTGACGCCTTTGATGTCCTTCGCCATCTCGGCGTACCAGCTCGGATTGCGCTTCTTGATCGCGGCGAAGAGGTACTCCTCCTCCTCGCTCTTCGGATTGGCGATGAGCGACGGATCCTTCTGCGCGCGCTGGCCGAGGTGGACGAGAAGCGTGGCGTCGCCGCCGTCGTCGAGGATCATGTTCGGGCCTAATGCCTCATTGCCCTTACCTGCGAACTCGAAGATCTTGTGGGTGAACTCCCAGTATTCCTCGAGCGACTCGCCCTTGTAGGCGAAGACCGGCGTGCCGGAGGCGGCAATCGCCGCAGCGGCGTGGTCCTGGGTCGAGAAGATGTTGCACGACGCCCAGCGCACGTCGGCGCCGAGCGCCTTCAGCGTCTCGATCAGCACCGCGGTCTGGATCGTCATGTGGAGCGATCCGGCGATGCGCGCACCTTTCAGCGGCTGTCTTGCGGCGTACTCGGCGCGGATCGCCATCAGCGCCGGCATCTCGGACTCGGCGATGGCGATTTCCTTGCGGCCCCAGTCGGCGAGCCCGAGGTCGGCGACGCGGAAATCATGGAACTTCGAGTCGGCTGCTTTCATGCAAGAGCTCCTATGTAGGCGGGGCCCCCAAAAGCGAAGCGCCCGCATCGTTTCCAATGCGAGCGCGGTTGTGTTTAGCTGAGCCTGATCCTCGCGCGGGCGGGGAACGCAACGCTCCTCAGCGGGCGCATTCTAACCGGTCCTATTTCCTTTTTCTACCGGCGTAAACTCTGCATCCTCGGTTCATGCCCGCGTCGGTTGTCGCCAGCGTTGTTTTCCTGCGCATCCAGGACTTTGCCCGCCGTCCGGCGAGCGAGCAGGCGCGCCTGCGCGCGCAACTCGAGGCGGTGATCGCCGTCACAGCCGCGGACCTCGATCCCGCGGGGCGCATCGTGCTCGAGGCATCCGATGGCGCCGCGCTCGTGCTGCTCGCCGATCCGGTCGGGGCGCTGCGCCTCGCGCAGCGCGCGTTGACCGCGTCGGCCGCCGGCCTGCCGCTTTCCGCCGGGCTCAACCACGGCGCGCTGCAGCTCTCGGGACGCAAGGGCGCCGAAGCGATGACCGGCGACGGCATCGCGGTGGCCGCGAGCATCGCCGACTTCGCGCCGGCCGCGCGACTTTTCGCCTCGCGCTCGTTCCGCGAAGCGCTCGCCGAGGCCGCGCCGGGACGCGAGGTTTCCCTGGTCGCCACCGGCTCCTTCAAGGACGCGGGCCTTCGGGACCACGAGGTTTTCGCGATGGACGAAAGGGCGGTGCGGCGGCGCGAGCTGCGCTACACGGCCGCGGCGATGATGCTGGTGATCGCCTGCGTCGGCGGCGGCTTCTTCGCGCGCATCAGCGCCGAAAGCGACAAGCCGTTCGCCACGGCGGTGATGAACAAGTATCCGGCCGTGCGCGCGCTCGTCCAGCGGATGAGCTTCTGATGGCGGCGAAGAAGAAAGTCGGCCGCTACAAGATCCTCGGCGAGCTCGGCCGCGGCGCGATGGGCATCGTCTACAAGGCCGAGGACCCGAACCTCGATCGCCTGGTGGCGCTGAAGACCATCATCCTCGAGGAGGACAGCGAGGGGCGCAAGGAATACCAGAAGCGCTTCATGCTCGAGGCCAAGGCCGCGGGCAAGCTGCACCACCCGAACATCGTCACGACTTTCGACTGCGGCGAGCACGAGGGCATGGCGTACCTTGCGATGGAGCTCGTCGAGGGGATCGACCTGCGCGCGCGCGTGCAGAAGGCAGCCATCCCCGCGGCCGAAGCGGTCGAGATCGCCCGCCAGGTCGCCGAAGGCCTCGCGTACGCGCATGCGCGCGGCGTCGTGCATCGCGATATCAAGCCGGGCAACATCATGCTGGACGGCGCCGGACAGGCGAAGATCATGGACTTCGGCCTTGCGCGGATGCGCATGGCAGACCACAAGACCACCACCGGCATGGTGCTCGGCACGCCGCGCTACATGTCGCCCGAGCAGATCACCGGCCAGCCGGTCGACCAGCGCTCGGATGTCTTCTCGCTCGGCATCGTGCTCTACGAGATGCTCACCGGCACGCGCCTTTTCTCC
>CAYZFN010000192.1:0-23713 GCA_964477695.1 uncultured Enterobacteriaceae bacterium
GTCGATCGAGACCCGGTCCATGAGGCCGGCCGCCTTGATCGCATCGAGATACGCAGCGATCGAATCCGTCCAGAGCAGGACATGAGCGCGGTTGGCCACGCTTCCTACTTCTCCTTGATCTCGACGGGCGTGTAAGGCGGCACGAGGTCGAAGAGCTCGACGATGTCGCGGTTGCGCATGCGGATGCAGCCGATCGAGCCGGGCTTGCCCATCTCGGCGATGTCGGGCGAGCCGTGGATGTAGATGTAGCGGCGCATCGTGTCGACGTCGCCGAGCCGGTTCTTGCCCGGCTCGCAGCCCGAAAGCCAGAGCAGCCGGGTCAGCATCCAGTCGCGCCCGGGAAAGCGGCTGTGCAGCTCGCGCGACCACACCTCACCGGTGGGCCGGCGGCGCACGAAGACCGTGTTGTCCGGCTGCCCCTTGCCGATCTTGGCGCGCACGATGTGCCGGCCGCGCGGCGTCTGGAAGCTGCCGTTCTTCTCGCCCAGCCCTTTCTTGGCGGTGGACACCGAGTAGCGCTTGATCACGCGCCCGCCGTCGAGGAGCGTGAGCTCCTGCTTCTTGGCGTCGATGACGATGCGCTTCATCGCCGCGTCGCGAAGAAGCCGCTCAGCAATGCGCCGCATTCCGCGGCAAGCAGCCCGCCTTCCAGCGTCACCTGGCTCTTGAGGACGAGCTTCTTCGGGTCCGTGGCCCCGTACACCACGCGTGCGATGCGCGCGTGAAACATCGCGCCAACGCACATGTCGCAGGGTTCGAGCGTCACGTAGAGCGTAGCGTCGGTGAGCCGATAGTTCTTGCGGCGTGCAGCGGCTGAGCGAAGCGCCTGGATTTCCGCATGCGCGGTGGGATCGCTCGCGGCGATCGGTCGGTTCCAGCCCTCGCCCACGACCTCGCCCTCGAGCACGACCAGCGCGCCGACCGGCACCTCGCCCTCCTCTTGGGCCCGCCGAGCAAGCTCGAGCGCGCGGCGCATGAACTGCACGTCGCTCATTCCCACTCGATGGTGGCGGGCGGCTTGGACGAGATGTCGTAGGTCACGCGGTTGATGCCGCGCACCTCGTTGATGATGCGGTTCGACACCTTGGCGAGCAGCTCGTGCGGCAGCGGCGCCCAGTCCGCCGTCATGAAATCGGTGGTCTGCACGGCGCGCAGCGCGACCGCGTGCTCGTAGGTGCGGCCGTCGCCCATCACGCCGACCGAGCGCACCGGCAGGAAGACGGCGAAAGCCTGCGCGGTCTTGTCGTACCAGCCGGCGCTTCTCAATTCATCGATAAATATCGCGTCGGCTCGCTGCAGCAGGTCGACGTACTGCGGCTCGATGGCGCCGAGGATACGCACGCCAAGCCCGGGACCCGGGAAGGGGTGACGGAAGACCATCTCGCGCGGCAGGCCGAGCGCGAGGCCGAGCTCGCGTACCTCGTCCTTGAAGAGCTCGCGCAGCGGCTCGAGCAGCTTGAGATGCAGCGTCTCCGGCAGCCCGCCGACGTTGTGGTGCGACTTGATGTTCTGCGCCTTCTTGGTCTTCGCCCCCGCCGACTCGATGACGTCCGGGTAGATCGTCCCCTGGGCGAGCCACCTGGCATTCTTCACCCTGCCCGCTTCACGCTGGAAAACTTCGACGAACAGCCGGCCGATGATCTTGCGCTTCTCCTCCGGATCCGCGACGCCCTTCAATGCGCCCAGGAACTCGGTGGACGCGTCGACATGGACGACCTTCACATGCATGTGCCTGGCGAAAGTGTCCATCACCTGCTCGGCTTCCTTGTAGCGCAGGAGGCCGTGGTCGACGAAGACGCAAGTGAGCTGATCGCCGATCGCGCGATGGATCAGAGCCGCGGCTACCGAGGAGTCCACGCCGCCGGAAAGGCCGAGGATCACTTCTTCGCGATCCACCTGATCCTTTATTTTTCGCACGGCTTCGGAAACATAGTCGGGCATGTTCCAGTCGCCGCGGCAGCCGCAGATATCGCGCACGAACCGGGCAAGGAGCCTTGCGCCCTGCCGCGTGTGCGTCACCTCGGGATGGAACTGCACGCCGTAGAAGTTGCGCGCCTCGTCCGCCATGCCCGCGACCGGACACGCGTCGGTGGAAGCCATCAGCCTGAAGCCGCGCGGCAGCTCGACCACCTTGTCGCCGTGGCTCATCCAGACCTTGAGCATCCCGAAGCCCTCGGGCGTGCGGAAGTCCTCGATGCCGTCGAGAAGCCGCGTGTGCCCGCGCGCGCGTACTTCGGCGTAGCCGAACTCGCGCACCTTGCCCGCTTCGACGCGTCCGCCGAGCTGCTGCGCCATGGTCTGCATGCCGTAGCAGATGCCGAGCACCGGCACATCGAGCTCGAACACGGCCTTGGGCGCCCGGGCGGTCGACTCCTCGTAGGCCGACATGTGGCTGCCGGAGAGGATGACGCCGCTCGCCCCGTACTCGCGCACGAAAGCGTCCGAAACGTCGCAGGGATGGATCTCGCAGTACACGCGGGCCTCGCGGACGCGGCGCGCAATCAGCTGGGTGTACTGGGCCCCGAAGTCGAGAATCAAGATCTTCTGATGATTACTCGACCCGGTAATTCGGTGCCTCCTTCACGATCTGCACGTCGTGCACGTGCGACTCCCGGATGCCGGCCGACGTGATCTCGACGAACTGCGCCTTGCGGTGCAGCTCGTCGACCGTCGCGCAGCCGGTATAGCCCATGCTCGCGCGCACGCCGCCGACGAGCTGCTGGATCACCACGAGCGCGCTGCCCTTGTAGGGCACGCGCCCCTCGACGCCCTCGGGAACGAGCTTGTCGACGTTCATGTCCGAGTCCTGGAAGTAGCGGTCGGCGGCGCCCTTCTGCATCGCGCCGAGCGAGCCCATGCCGCGGTACGACTTGTACGAGCGACCCTGGTAGAGCTCGATCTCGCCCGGCGACTCCTCGGTGCCGGCGAACAGCGAGCCGAGCATGACGGCGTGCGCGCCGGCGGCGAGCGCCTTCGCGATGTCGCCCGAGTAGCGGATGCCGCCGTCGGCGATCAGCGGCACGCCGGTCTTGGCGAGTGCGTCGGCGACGTTCTGGATGGCGGTGATCTGCGGCACGCCGACGCCCGCGACGATGCGCGTCGTGCAGATGGAGCCCGGACCGATGCCGACCTTCACGCCGTCGGCGCCATGATCGACGAGGGCGCGCGCGCCGTCGCCGGTGCCCACGTTCCCGCCGATGACTTCAATTTGGAAATTCTTCTTTATCCATTGGACCCGATCGAGCACCCCTTGGGCATGGCCGTGAGCCGTGTCGACGATGAGCACGTCGACCCCTGCCTCGACCAGCGCGGCGATGCGCTCGTCGGTGCCCTCGCCCACGCCGACCGCAGCGCCGACGCGCAGCTTGCCGTGCGCGTCCTTGCAGGCGTTCGGATGCTCGGTCTCTTTCTGGATGTCCTTGACGGTGACCAGGCCTTTCAGCTGGAACTCGTCGTCCACGACCAGCACTCGCTCCAGGCGGTGCTGGTGCATGAGCTTGGTCGCCTCTTCGCGGCTCGCGCCTTCGCGCACCGTGACCAGCTTCTTCTGCGGCGTCATGATGTTCTTCACCGGCTGGTCGAGCTCGGTCTCGAAGCGCACGTCGCGGTTGGTGACGATACCGACCACCTTGCCGCTCTTGACGACGGGGAAGCCCGAGATCTTGTGTTGCTGCTGCAGCGCGACCACCTGGCGCACGGTCATCTCCGGCGGGATGGTCATCGGGTCGCGCAGCACGCCGGACTCGAAGCGCTTGACCTTCGCCACCTGGGCGGCCTGCGCTTCCGGCGGCAGGTTCTTGTGGATGATGCCGACGCCGCCCTCCTGCGCGATTGCGATCGCGAGGCGCGCCTCGGTCACCGTGTCCATGGCAGCCGAGACGATCGGGATGTTGAGCTCGATCTTGCGGCTAAGCCGGGTTTTCAGGGATGCATCGCGCGGCAGAATGCGCGAGTGGGCGGGAAGGAGGAGGACATCGTCGAAGGTCAGCGCCTTCTGGATCACCCGCATAGATACGCTTCCTGGCAAAGCGGCATTATACGCGAGCGCTCCTACCCGGAATGAGGTAGTGTCATCCCATCGGAGGGACGGACGTTCATAGAGCCATGACAAGACTCTTCGCCATCATCGCCGCGCTGGCCTTCTCGGCCGGCGCCGCCGCGCAGATGTACAAATGGAAGGACGAAAACGGCCGCACGCAGTACGGCGACACGCCGCCGCCGGGCGTCGATGCGACGCCGATGCGCGCGCCGGCCGCAGGAACGCCGCCGCCGGCGTCGCCCGCGGCCAAAAAGGGCGACGCGAAGAACGAGAAAGCGCTGAGCCCCGAAGCGGCCTTCCGCAAGCGCCAGCAGGAGCGCGACGCCGCCGACGAAAAAGAGGCGAAGGATCGCGCGCAGGCCGAGGAAAAGCGCGTGCACTGCGAGCAGGCGCAGGGTCAGGTGCGGATGCTGGAGAGCGGGCAGCGGGTCGCGACGATGAACGCCGACGGCGAGCGCATGGTCATGGACGACGATCAGCGCGCGCGCCAGCTGCAGATCGCGCAGAAAGCCGTCGCCGACTGGTGCAACTAGCGGCCTAGCCGCCGCCTTTTGGCTCGCACGCGCCGCGCTTCCTTGGGATCGAGCACGAGCGGACGGTAAATCTCGACGCGGTCGCCTTCGGCAAGCGGCGCCTCGAGCGCGACCCGGCGGCCGAAGATTCCCAAGTTCGAGAGATCGATGCCTGGATGGCGCTCGGCGATGCCGGACGCCTTTAGCGCCTCCCCCACCGTGCTTCCAGACGGCAGCTCGAGCTCGACGAGCTCGTACCGATCCGGCAGCGCGTAGACGATTTCCACACGCATCAGGCAGCGCTCAGCGCAGCCGGTCGACAGCGTCGGCCCGGCGGGTGAAGGCGTCGACCATGGTGTCCGCGATGTGGTTGAAGAGCGGCTCGAGCAGCCGCCCGAGCGCGCGGCTCGCGAACTCGTACTCGAGGGTGAACTCGATCGCGCAGGCGTTCGCCGCGAGCGGCCGGAAGCGCCACGCCGCCGAGAAGCGCCGGAAAGGCCCTTCGACGAGATGCATGTCGATCGATTGAGCCGGGCGATTTTCGTTCAGCGTGGTAAAGGACTGGCGCAGGCCCCGCATTGCGGCGGTCAGCGTCGCGCGCCGCCGGCCATCGATGTCCTCCACGCGCGCCTCGGCGCACCAGGGCAGGAACGCGGGATAGCTCTCGATGTCGTCGACGAGGGCGTACATTTCCTCGGCCGAGTGCTCGACGATGGCCGACCGGGAGATCCGCTTCATCGCCTAGAATTGTTCATGTCCATAGTCGAGAACCGCAAGGCCTCGCACGATTATTTCATCGAGGAGCGCTACGAGGCCGGGCTCGCGCTCGAGGGCTGGGAAGTCAAGGCGATCCGCGCCGGGCGGGCGCAGATCGCCGACGCGTACGTGATGGTGCGCAACGGCGAGCTGTTCCTCATCGGCTCGCATGTGAGTCCTCTGCCCACGGTGTCGACGCATTTCATTCCCGAGCCGACCCGCACGCGCAAGCTGCTCATGCGCGCCGACGAGATCCGCCGGCTGATCGGCAAGGTGGAGCAGCGCGGCTACTCGCTCATTCCGCTCAACCTGCACTACGCGAAGGGACGCATCAAGCTCGACGTGGCGCTGGCGAAGGGCAAGCTCAAGCACGACAAGCGCGCCGACGTGCGCGAGAAAGACTGGAAGCGGGAACAGCAGCGGCTGCTACGAACTAGGTCTTAGAGCTAAGCGGCAGCTGACTTTTTCTCAGCCGTCGGGGGGTCGGCGGCCAACGCCTGCCAAGTCGAGACCACCGTGTCCGGATTGAGAGACATGCTCTCGATGCCCTGCTCCATCAGCCAGCGCGCGAGATCGGGATGGTCGGACGGCCCCTGGCCGCAGATGCCGACGTACTTGCCCTGCTTGCGGCAGGCGCGGATCGCGGCGGCGAGCAGCACCTTCACCGCCTCGTCGCGCTCGTCGAAGCCTTCGGCGACGATCCCCGAGTCGCGGTCGAGTCCGAGCGTGAGCTGCGTGAGATCGTTCGAGCCGATCGAGAAGCCGTCGAACAGGTCGAGGAACTGCTCGGCGAGCACCGCGTTGGAGGGCAGCTCGCACATCATGACGATGCGCAGGCCGTTGACGCCTCTTTTCAATCCGTTTTTTTCGAGAAGCGCGAGAACCTGGCGGGCCTCTCCGAGCGTGCGCACGAACGGCACCATCAGCTCGACGTTGGTGAGGCCGAGCTCGTCGCGCACCCTGCGGAACGCCGCGCACTCGAGCTCGAAGCACTCGCGGAAGCTCTCGGCAAGGTAGCGCGAGGCGCCGCGGAAGCCGAGCATGGGATTTTCTTCCTCGGGCTCGTAGCGCTCGCCGCCGAGCAGCTTGCGGTATTCGTTGGACTTGAAGTCCGAGAGCCGCACGATGACCGGCTTGGGCCAGAACGCGGCGGCGATCGTCGCCACGCCCTCGACCATCTTCTCGACGAAGAAACGGCGCGGGTCGGGATAGCCGCGCGTTTTCTCTTCGAGCTTGCGCTTGAGCTCCGCCGGCAGCGCGGGATATTCGAGACAAGCCCTCGGGTGGACGCCGATCTCGTTGTTGATGATGAATTCCAGCCGCGCCAGGCCGACGCCGGCGTTCGGCAGCTGCGCGAACTCGAAGGCGAGCTGCGGGTTGCCGACGTTCATGGCGATCTTCACCGGGATGCGCGGCATCTCGCCCCGCTCGCGGCTCGACACCTCGAAGGGAATGAGCCCTTCGTAGACGTTGCCCGTGTCGCCTTCGGCGCATGAGACGGTGATCGGTTGACCGTCCTTCAGGTGGTCGGTCGCATCGCCGCAGCCGACCACCGCCGGAATGCCGAGCTCGCGCGCGATGATCGCTGCGTGGCAGGTGCGGCCGCCGCGGTTGGTGACGATGGCCGCCGCCAGCTTCATGACCGGCTCCCAGTTCGGGTCGGTCATGTCCGTGACCAGCACGTCGCCCTTCTTGACGCGCGACATGTGCGACGCGTCGGGGACGACCCGTACCGTGCCGCTGCCGATCTTGTGGCCGATGGCGCGGCCGCTGGCGAGCACGCGCGCACTGCCTTTCAGCGCATAGCGCTCCTCGACGTCCCGCGTGCGCGACTTCACCGTCTCCGGCCGCGCCTGGAGAACGTAGAGCTTGCCGTCGCTGCCGTCCTTGGCCCATTCGATGTCCATGGGCCGCCCGTAATGGCGCTCGATCGCCACGCCGAAGCGGGCGAGCTCGACGACTTCGGGATCGGAGAGCGAAAAGCGGTGGCGCTCCGCCTCGGGCACATCGACCGTGCGGGTCGACTTGCCGGCCTTCTGCTGGCCGGCGAACACCATCTTCTGCAGCTTCGAGCCGAGCGCGCGGCGCACGATGGCCGGCCGGCCGCGCTCGAGCATCGGCTTGTGCACGTAGAACTCGTCCGGGTTGACGGCGCCCTGAACGACCATCTCGCCCAGGCCGTAGGCCGAGGTGATGAACACCACGTCGCGGAAGCCCGATTCGGTGTCGAGCGTGAAGAGCACGCCGGCCGCGCCGAGGTCGCTGCGCACCATCTGCTGCACGGCCGCCGAAAGCGCGACGTCGCTGTGGGCGAAGCCCTGATGCACTCGATAGGAGATCGCGCGATCGTTGTAGAGCGAGGCGTAGACGTGGCGGATCGCCTCGAGCACCGGGTCGGCGCCGCGGATGTTGAGGAAGGTCTCCTGCTGCCCGGCGAACGATGCTTCCGGCAGGTCCTCCGCCGTCGCGGATGATCGCACGGCGTAGGAGCATTCACTCGAGGTTTGTGCTTCAAGTTGTTGATAGAAAGATCGGATGTCGCGCTCAAGATCGGCCGGGAAAGGCGCAGCGGCGATCCAGCCGCGGATCTTCCTGCCGCTCGCCGCGAGCGCCTCGACATCGGACGTATCGAGCTTGTCGAGCTCGGCCTTGATCTTCGCCTCGAGCCCGTTCGCGGCAAGGAATTCGCGGAAGGCGTCGGCGGTCGTCGCGAAGCCGCCCGGGACGCGAATCCCGGCAGCCGCTAGCGCGCTCGTCATCTCGCCGAGCGAGGCGTTCTTGCCGCCGACCTGCGGCAGATCGGAGAGTCGCAAATCCTTGAGCCAGGCGACGCGCATTGCCCTAGTATTTTAGTTCCTCTATGACGCAGCGCCGCACTGTGTTCTTCGTTTCCGACGGCACGGGCATCACGGCGCAGATGCTCGGCCACAGCCTGCTGACCCAGTTCGAGGGCGTGGAGTTCAATCAGGTCACCCTGCCCTTCGTCGATTCCGTGGAGAAGGCCGAGGAATGCCTCGGCCGCATCGAGGCGGAAGCGGCGAACGGCGGCGCCCAGCCGGTCGTCTTCTCGACGCTCGTCAACCAGGATGCGCGGGAAGTGATCCGCAAGGCGAAGGCGCTGTTCCTCGATTTCTTCGAAACGTTCATCGACCCGCTCGAGGCAGGGCTCGGCGTCAAGTCCAGCCATACCATCGGCCGCTCGCACAGCGCGATGGACAAGAAGGAATACCAGCAGCGCATCGAGTCGATCAATTTCGCCATGGCGCACGACGACGGCGCCTCCCACCGCGAGCTCGGCCAGGCGGACGTGATCCTGATCGGAGTCTCGCGCAGCGGCAAGACGCCGACCAGCCTATACCTCGCGCTGCAATTCGGCGTGAAGGCGGCGAACTACCCGCTCATTCCGGAGGACTTCCACCGGATGAAGCTGCCCGAGGCGCTGCGGCTGCACAAGACCAAGCTCTATGGCCTGACGATCGCGCCCCAGCGGCTGCACGAGATCCGCAAGGAGCGCCGCCCGGGCAGCCAGTACGCCGACCTCGCCAACTGCCGCTTCGAGGTCGAGCAGGCCGAGGCGCTGATGCGCCGCGAGGGCATCCGCAGCATCAACTCGACCTCCAAGTCGATCGAGGAGATCGCCACCACGATCCTGCGCGAGCTGCGCATCTCGCGCCAGGTGTACTAGCCGCGCACGAATCGCGTTCCGGAGTCTCCGGCCAGCGCCGCGGCGAGATGCGGCGGGTCGGTGATGACGCCCTCTTTCCCGCCGCCCTCGAGGTACTCGATCAGCGCGCGGATCTTCGGGCCCATGCTGCCCTTGTCGAACTGCGCGGCCTCGTAGAGCCGCTTCGCCTCGGCGAGGCTCATGCGGTCGATCCAGCGCTGCGTTGGCTTGCCGTAGTCGAGCGCCACGCGCTCGACCCCGGTAGCGACCACGAACCGCTCGGCGCGCAGCGTGCGCGCGAGCAGGCTCGAGGCGAGGTCCTTGTCGATGACCGCCTCGACGCCGACCAGGCCGCGCTCGGGATCGCGCACGACCGGGATGCCGCCCCCGCCGCACGCCACGACGACGTAGCCGGCGCCCACGAGGTGCGCGATCACGTCGAGATCGACGATCGCCCGCGGCGCGGGCGAAGGCACTACGCGCCGCCAGCCGCGCCCGGGGTCCGGGCGCACCTGCCAGCCGAGCTCCGCGGCGCGCTTGCGCGCGGTAGGCTCGTCCATCGGCGAGCCGATCGGCTTGGTCGGGTCGCGGAATGCCGGGTCCTTGGCATCCACCTCGACCAACGTCACCACCGCGACCGCCTCGCGCGCCACGCCGCGGCGGCGGAACTCGTTGCGCAGCGCCCTCACGAACATGTAGCCGAGCGCGCCCTGCAGGTCGGCGCCCGCGTAGTCCATCGGCACGGGAATCACCTCGTGCAGCGCGAGCTCCGAGCGGCGCAGGATGAAGCCCATCTGCGGCCCGCTGCCGTGCGTGAGCACCACGCGCCAGCCGGCCTCGATCAGGTCGATGACATGGCCCACGGTTTCCGCCGCGGTCTCGTACTGGTCCGGAATGCTGCGATGCTGCTCGTCGCGAATGAGGGCGTTGCCGCCCACCGCCACCACCGCCAGTCCCGCCTGTCCGATCATGTCAACCTCCTTGCTGCCCGGCGCGGCTCAACTGCGCGTCGAGCGCCACGACCGCCTGCACGAAGCAGGCGAGCGGCGCGCGCGTCAGACCCGCGCCGATCTGCCCGACGCCGGGCTCGCGGTGCGCGATGCCGGTGTTGATCACCGGCTCGATGCCGCTGTCGACCACGCGGCGGGCGTCGATCCCGGACGCCGTGCCGCGGAAGTCGAGCGCCGGAAGCTGGAACACGTTCGACTCGCCGAGCGTGACTTCGCGCATGCGCAGCGAGTTCTCGATCGCGTCCTCGGGCGTACCGCCGACGAACTTGACGATCGCGGGCGCCGCGGCCATCGCGAAGCCGCCGAGCCCCGCCGTCTCAGTGATCGCGCTGTCGCCCAGGTCGCGCGCGGCGTCGGCGGCGCTGTAGCCGGCGAAATAGAGGCCCTCGATGGTTGCTGCGGGCGCCGTGAACCAGCGCTCGCCGAGGCCGCTCACGCGGATGCCGAACTCGACGCCGTTGCGCGCCATCGCGGTGACCAGGCTGGAGCGCGGCACGCCGTGCGCTGCGTCGAGCATCGCCTTGCACGCGGCCATCGAGATGTTCAGGAAGAAGTGCTCGTTGCCGGAGATGAAATCGAGCACCTCCGCGAGAGCCCCGGGCGAAGGCGCGACGCGCACCAACGCTCCCGCGAGCCGGCGCAGCAGGAGCGCGCTCGCCGCGGCATTGCGGTTGTGCACCTCGTCGCCCATGGTGAGGGCCTGCGCCATCAGGGGCTTGAGCTCGATGCCGCCGAGCGCGGCGAGCGCGGCACCCACCGTCGGGGCGAGCACCGTCTCGATCCATTTGAGCCGCGCCAGCACGTCCGGACCGTAGGCGCCGAAGCGCAGCGCTTTGCCGAGCCCTTCGTTGAAGTTGCTGTAGGCCTGCTTGCCCCCCGCCGTGTCCTCGACTATCCAGACCGGCATGGACGGGCTGACGATGCCCGCCATCGGACCGACCGCGGCGTGATGGTGCGCGGGCTCGAAGCGCACGGCGCCGCTCTCGGCGAGCGCGCGCGCCGCCTCGGCGTGCCTGGCCCAGCCCTCGTAGAGGATCGCGCCGACGATGGCGCCCTGCATTGGACCGCACATGCGCCGCCACTCGATCGGCGGCCCCGCGTGCAGCAGCATGCGCTCTCCCATCCCCGGGAGCTCGCGCGCCGCGGCGACTCCGCGCAGCACCGGCGAGGCGCCGAGAAAGGCGGCGAACGCCTTGCGGTTCGCCTCCTCGACCGGCAGGGCGTTCACCAGCCGCGCAAGCGCGATCGCGGCGGCCCGGTCGCCGGCGGCCGGCGGCGACCAGTCGAGCTGCAGCGCCAAGCCGCCCGCGGCCGCGATCGCCTCGGCGAACTGCACGAGGCCGGCGTTGATCACCGCGAGCTTACGCTCGACCAGCCGCGTCATGCGCCGACACCTGATGTGCCGATACCATTTGCGCGGCGACCCGCGCCGCTTGCGCGTTGCTTCCGGCGAGCACCATGCCGGCTTCGCGCAACGCTGCTTCCTGCCCCGCGAGCCCCTGCGGATCGCCTTGGGTACCGCACACGAAGCCGACCAGCCCGAGCGCGCGGCCGGCGTCGGCGGCCGCCGCGCGTGCGGTGCGAAGCGCCGGGACGATCTCGCGCGCCGGGTCTGGATGCGACCCGTAGCCCAGCACCACGTCGAGCAGCAGGACGGCGACTTCGGGATCCTGCGCCTCGCGCACGATGCGCTCGTTGCGCAGCCGGTGGTCGATCATCGGGTGCGGGCGGCCGCGCGTGAACTCGTCGTCCCCGAGGTCGACCAGCGTGTGGCCGCTGCTGCGCCAGGGGTCCTCGAGCTCCTGCGCGCGACCCACCGGAGTGTTCGAGCGCACGCCGTCGAGCTGCTGCGAGAGCAGCAGGGTCGCCTCGTAGCAGAACGTGCCGCCGCTGTAGAGGCCGCGCACATAGCGCTGGCCCGGGCTTAGCGCGAGCTCCTGGAACGCGGGAAGCGCATTCGGCGAGGGACCTGCGCGCTCGCCGCGCGCGAGCGCGACTGCCATCGCGGCCGCGTCCTCGAGCGTTGGCGCGGCGATTACGCCGCCGCCTTCGAGGTCGGCGGCCGCTGCCCCGAGAAAGCACGCGACTACTGGCTTGCCGGTCTGCCGGGCGCGCCCCAGGACCCGCGCGGCCACCTCGGGCGCCGGGGGCTTCGACACGAGCACGATTACCCGCGTCGCGCCGTCGGCGGCGAGCTCGTCGAGCGCTGCGAGCATGGTCGCGCCGCCAATTTCGGCGCGCAGGTCGCGGCCGCCGGTTCCGAGCGCGTGCGAGATGCCCACGGCGGCGCGGTCGGCGAGCGATGTCACCTGCTGCATGCCGGTGCCCGAGGCGCCGATCACGCCGATCGGCCCGGACCGCACGGCGTTCGCGAAGCCAAGCGGCATGCCGCCGACAATCGCAGTGCCGCAATCCGGCCCCATCACCAGCAGGCCGAGCGAGCGCGCTTCTTCCTTCAGCATGCGCTCGTCGGCCACGCTCACGTTGTCGCTGAAGAGCATTACGTGCAGCCCGAGGCGCAGCGCCTTGAGCGCCTCGGCGGCCGCGTATTCGCCGGGCGTCGAGATGAGGGCGAGCGTCGCTTCCGGCATGGCGGCGAGTCCGCTCTGCAGGCTGCGCGGTGCGCTTCCGGGCGTCGTGCGTCGCCCGCCCGCGCCCCGCGCCGGCGCCGCGAGGCTGCGCTCCGCTTCCGCGAGCGCCGCTTCTACCGCCTCGGGCGTCGCGCCGCGCACGACCGCGACCAGATCGCCCGGCGAAGCGGCCACCTCGGTCTCGAGCAGCCCGGCTTCGCGCAGCAGGGCGAGGTTGCCTTCCGTGGCCATGACCAGCGATGCCTGGTCGACCCCCGCCAGCGCGGCGACGCGCGCCGAGAGCTGCATGAGCGACACCGAGTCGCGGTAGGTGTTGTGGACGATGCGCAGGCCGGCGGGCATGGGCGCGGCAAATTGTATACTGGTGTGTATACATGTCCGCCCCGGCCGTTCCCGAAAGCCTGGACCTGGAGCGATTGCGTGCCGCGTATCGCGGCGGGCTGAAGCCTTCGGCCCTGGTCGCCGCGCTGCTCGAGCGGATCGAGCGGCGCGGCGACGACAACGTCTGGATCGAGCGCATCGGCCGCGAGCGGCTGCTCGAGCGCGCCGCCGAGCTCGAGCGGCACTCGCCCGAGGCGCTGCCCTTGTACGGGGTCCCCTTCGCGATCAAGGACAACATCGACCTCGCCGGCTGCGCGACGACCGCGGCGTGCCCCGAATACGCCTACCGGCCGCAGGCGAGCGCCGTGGTCGTCGAGCGCCTGCTCGCCGCGGGCGCAATCGCCCTCGGCAAGACCAACCTCGACCAGTTCGCCACCGGCCTGGTCGGAACCCGCTCCCCCTACGGCGCGTGCCGCAACGTTTTCGATCCGCTCTACATCGCGGGCGGGTCGAGCTCGGGCTCGGCGCTCGCCGTCGCGGCGGGGCTCGCGAGCTTCGCGCTCGGCACCGACACGGCGGGCTCGGGGCGAGTGCCCGCGGCGTTCAACAACATCGTCGGGCTGAAGCCGAGCCTCGGTCTGCTGTCGGCCCGCGGCGTCGTTCCCGCGTGCCGCTCGCTCGACTGCGTGTCGATCTTCGGCCTCACGGTGCGCGACGCGCGGGCAGTGCTTGCGCTCGCGCAGGGCTTCGACCCTGCCGATCCCTACTCGCGCGCCGCGCCGGATGCGCCGCCCGCAGCGCTCGCCGAGCGCTTCCGCTTTGGCGTGCCGCGCAAGAGCGAGCTCGAGTTTTTCGGCGACCGCGAGTACGAGCGGCTGTTCGGCAAGTCGCTCGAGCGGCTCGAGGCGCTCGGCGGCGAGCGGGTGGAGCTCGACTTCCGGCCGTTCCTCGAGGCGGCGCGCCTGCTCTATGAAGGTCCATGGGTCGCCGAGCGCTGGCTCGTGGTCCGCGACCTGCTCGCGCGCAACGCCGAGGCTGTCCTTCCGACGACGCGCCGCGTGATCGAGAAGGCGGGCTCTTTCTCGGCGGCCGACACCTTCGCGGCCGCCTACCGGATGCAGGCGCTGCGCCGCGCGGCCGAAGCGGCGTGGGCGACGGTCGCGCTCATAGCGCTGCCGACCGCGCCGACCATCTACCGCCTCGCCGAGGTCGAGGCCGAACCGATCGCATTGAACTCGCGCCTCGGCACCTACACGAACTTCGTCAACCTGTTCGACCTGTGCGGGCTCGCAGTGCCTGCCGGATTCCGCGCCGACGGCCTGCCGTTCGGCGTGACCCTGCTCGCGCCGGCGTTCCACGACGCGGCGCTGTGCGCGCTCGGCGAACGCCTGCAGGACGCGCTCGGCCTGCCGCTCGGCGCGACCGGTTGCGCCCTGCCCGGGCGGCCTGCGGCGCCGGCGCGTCCGGCCGTGCAGGCGCCGGGCGTGCGCCTGGTCGTGTGCGGTGCGCACATGTCCGGGCTGCCGCTCAATCGCGAGCTGCTCGAGCGCGGTGCGCGCCTCGTGCGCGTATGCCGGACCGCGCCGCATTACCGGCTGTTCGCGTTCGAGGCGTTTTCTCCGCCACGGCCCGGGATGCTGCGCGCGGCGGACGGCGCGCCGATCGAGGTCGAGATATGGGAGGTGCCGAGCGCGGCCTTCGGCGGCTTCGTGGATGCCATTCCGGCGCCGCTCGGCATAGGCACGGTCGAGCTCGAGGACGGGGAGCGCGCGCGCGGCTTCCTGTGCGAGCACTACGCGGTCGCGGCGGGGCGCGATATTACGCAGCTCGGCGGCTGGCGCGCCTACCTCGCGCAGGGCCGCCGGCAGGCCGAGCGCGCGTGAACGCAGGGGAGCGAACCATGGCGAAGGTCAAGGCGGAGCCCTACGAGTTCGAGTTCGAGCCGATGAGCTGCGCGCTCGTGGTCATCGACATGCAGCGCGACTTCGTCGATCCGGGCGGCTTCGGCGAGGCGCTCGGCAACGACGTGTCGCTGCTGCGCAAGGCAATCGCCCCGACGCGCAGGGTGCTCGCGGCCGCGCGCGAGAGGAAGCTGCTGGTGATCCACACGCGCGAAGGCCATCGGCCGGACTTGACCGACTTGCCGCCGAGCAAGAAGCTGCGCGGGCGCCTCAAGACCGGCATCGGCGACCCGGGCCCCATGGGCCGGATCCTGGTACGCGGAGAATACGGCCACGACATCGTCGACGAGCTGAAGCCCGCGCCCGGCGAGCCGGTCGTCGACAAGCCCGGCAAGGGCGCTTTCTACGCCACCGACCTGGAGGCGATCCTGCGCGACCGGGGGGTGCGCCAGCTCGTGGTCTGCGGCGTGACCACCGAGGTGTGCGTCAACACGACGGTTCGCGAGGCGAACGACCGCGGCTACGACTGCCTGGTGCTCGAGGACTGCGTCGGCTCGTACTTTCCGGCGTTCCAGAAAGCGGCGCTCGAGATGATCAAGGCGCAGGGCGGCATTTTCGGCTGGGTCAGCGATTCGGAGCGGTTTCTCGCAGCGCTGGCGAAAGCCTGAAGCGCGGCGACAACAAGGGGGGAGTCATGACGAACGGCAGCGCGCAGGTCCGCTGGTGGGTGCCCGGAGACTGGAACGGTTTCTTCGGGCTGTTCACGAACGTGGTGCTCAACGTGATCGTGCTGACCGGCCTGTGCCTGGGGGTGGTGCAGCTGCCGGCGGACACGGTGTTCGGGCGCATCCTTCCGGCGCTCGGAATCGCGCTGCCGATCGGCAACCTCTATTACGCCTATCTCGCCTGGCAGCTGGCGAGAAAAGAAGGGCGCAGCGACGTGGCCGCCATGCCCTACGGCCCGAGCGTGCCGCACATGTTCATCGTGGTCTTCGTGATCATGCTGCCGGTATACCTGAAGACGAAGGATCCGCTGCTCGCCTGGCAGGCAGGGCTCGCCTGGGCATTCATCATCGGCGTGATCATCCTGCTCGGGATCCTCTTCGGGCCGTGGATCCGCGCACACACGCCGCGCGCAGCGATGCTCGGCACGCTCGCCGGGATCTCGATCGCGTTCATCTCGCTGCGCCCGGCGTTCCAGATGTGGGAGGTGCCCTGGATCGCCTTCATCTCGCTCGCCATAGTGCTGATCAGCTGGACGGCGAACGTGCGCCTGCCCTGGGGCCTGCCCGGCGGCCTGGTCGCGGTGCTGGTCGGCATCGTGGTCGGCTGGCTCGCGTACTTCTTCGGCTGGAGCGACGTCGTGAAGGCCGCGGACGTGAAGGCGTCGTTTACCCAGTTCGGCCTGCACCTGCCCGTGCCGGGGGCCGACGTGTGGCGCGGCCTCGCCGACGTCGCGCCGCTGCTGGTCACCGCGATCCCGCTCGGCATCTACAACTTCACCGAGGCGATGAACAACGTCGAGAGCGCCGCCGCCGCGGGTGACTCGTACGACCTGCGCAAGATCCTGGCCGCGGACGGCATCGGCGCGATCATCGGCTCGATCCTCGGCAGCCCGTTCCCGCCGGCGGTGTACATCGGTCATCCGGGCTGGAAAGCGGTCGGCGGACGCATCGGCTACTCGCTCGCCACGGGGGTCGTCATCGCGGTGGTGTGCTTCCTCGGTCTGACGGCGCTGCTGCTCGCGGTCGTGCCGCTCGTGGCGATCCTGCCGATCCTGCTCTACATCGGCCTGGTGATCGGCGCACAGGCGTTCCAGACCTCGCCGAAGGAGCACGCGCCGGCCGTGGTGCTGGCGATCATTCCGAACGTCGCCGCATGGGGCCAGCTCCAGGTCGACAGCGCGCTGAACGCCGCCGGCAGCTCGGCCGCGCAGGTCGGCATGGCGAAGCTCGGCGCGGCGGGACTGGTCTATCAGGGCATGGCGCTGCTCGGCGGAGGCGCGGTGCTGGCGGGCCTTGTGCTCGGCGCGATGGCGGCATTCATCATCGATCGCAAGTTCACCCAGGCGGCGCTGTACGCGTTCGCGGGCGCCGTGCTCGCCTTCTTCGGCTTCATCCACGGCGGGCAGCTCGGGTTCGCCGTCTCGCCGCTGGTTGCGCTCGGCTACGCGCTGTTCGGGGCGATCTGCCTGGTCTCCGGCATGCAATACCGGCCGCAGCCGCAGTCGCGATGAAGGCGGAGACGTGCGCCGTGCTGAGCGTGGGCGAGCTCGCCCGCGCCGCGCTCGAGCGCGGCGGTGGCGTCGCCGCGGCCTTGCCGGGCATGCAGGACAGTCCGTACTACGTGGCTGCGGACGAGCTCCTGTGGGTGGGCGCGCGGCTGCCGGCGATGCATCCGCGTGCCGTCGTCACCGCAGCGCCTCGCCCGCGGGCCGCGCGGCTTTGTCTCGCTCCTCTGCCGGCACGGGGCTGGACGACCGACCTGCCGGTCGTTGCCGACGCAGGACGCACGGCCGCCGCCGCAACCCGGCTGCGCGAGGCGCTGGTTCACGGCGAGGCGCCGCGCGGGTTCGGCGCGCTGCTCGCCGGGGCCGTGCCTGAATTTCCCCTGAGCCTGGGCGTCGCGCACGTTCGCGCGCTCGCCGCGGCGCTCGCTGGCGATGATGTCCCGGCCGCCGGCGCCGCCGCGCGCCCCCTGCTCGGGTTCGGCACCGGGCTCACGCCTTCGGGCGACGATCTCGTCGGCGCGGCTCTTTTCGCGCGGCGCATGCGCGCGCCGTGCGACGAGCGCTGGACGGCGCTCGCCGGGGCGCTCGCGAGCGAGGTCGCGAAGCGCAGCCATTTCGTGAGCGCGGTGTTGTTCGGCGACCTCGCGCGCGGCCGGAGCTTCGCACCGCTGCACGCGGCGGCGCAGGCGCTCGCGGCGAACGACGATCGCACCGCGTTGGGCGCCGCACGCGAGCTTGCCTCGATCGGCCATTCCTCGGGCTGGGACATGCTCACGGGCTTCCTGATCGGCTTGGGCGCCGGGCTGCCGCGTTGAGCGGCACCACGAGGCCGCCGTGACCGCCAAGCGCATCGGGGAAGACAGCGCGCGCCTTGCCGACTCGGTTTACGAGCAGCTCAAGGCCGACATCTTCGACTTCAGGCAGCTACCCGGCGCGGCGCTCTCGGAGAACGATGTCGCCGCGCGAACCGGTGTAAGCCGCACGCCCGTGCGCGAGGCGCTCTTGCGCCTGCAGCGCGAGGGCTTCGTCGAGCTCAGCCCGAAGAGCGGCTGGAGCGTCAAGCCGCTCGACTTCGATCGCTTCGAGCACTTGTACGACCTGCGCGTCATCCTGGAGCTCGCCGCGCTCGCCAGGCTCGGCGCCGGCGCCATCGGAGACGCGCTCGACGGCCTGAAGGCCGTCTGGCTGGCGCCGAGGCGGAAACACGCCAATGACCCGGTCGAGGTGGCGCGCCTCGACGAAGCGTTCCATGCGAGCCTCGTTCAGGCGGCCGGCAACCCGGAGCTCGCGCGCGTGCACGGCGACATCACCGAGCGCATCCGCATCATCCGGCGCCTCGACTTCACCGAGCGCGAGCGTATCGACCGCACGTACGAGGAGCATGCCGCGGTATTGCGTGCCGTGCTGGCGCGCAAGCCCGAGCGGGCGGGCGCCCTGCTACGCAAGCATATCGAGGCTTCGAAGCGCGAGGTGCGCAAGATCTCCCTGCACCGGCTGCATCTCGCGCACGCCGCAGCACGCTCTAGGAGCGGCTGAACGCCTCGTAGAGGCAGATCGCCGCAGCCGCGGCGACGTTCAGCGACTCGATTTCCACCGGAATGGTCACTTTCGCGCGCACCATTTGTTCTATCGCTCTGGAAACTCCGCGCGCCTCGCTACCGAAGATCCAGCCGAGCCTGCCCTTCAGATCGGCATTGCGCAAAGGCTCGCCGCCGCGGGCCACGGTGCAGAGCAGCCGACCGGGAAAGCTCTCGAGCGCCGGGGCGAGCGCATCGACCTGCTGCACCTGGAGGAGGAAGTGGCCGCCCATCCCGGCACGCAGCACCTTGGGCGACCACGGATCGGCGCAGCCGCGGTCGAGGATCACCGCTCCCCCGCCGAACGCGGCGGCGCTGCGCACGATCGCCCCCACGTTGCCCGCGTCCTGCACGCCTTCCAGGAAGACCCAGGCGCCTTCGCGCCGGATCGCCGGAATGGCGATCTCCGCGGCGAGGCCTTGCGGCGTGTCGGTATCCGCGATGGCCTTGAAGGCGCTCTCGGATACCAGGACCGCCTGGACTCCCGCACGGGATACCAGTGAACGGATCTCCGGATCGGCGAGCGCCGCTTCGGTGACGATCAGCGCGTGCGGTCGCAGCTTTTGGTTCAAGAAGGTCTCGACCAGGTGCGGACCTTCGATGAGCGCCCTGCCCTCGCTGCGGCGCAGCCGGCTTTCGCGCGCCAGCTTCGCCCAGCGCTTCACTTGCGGGTTGTCCCGCGAGCGAGGCGCGCTCAAGCCTTCAGTTCCCGCCTTGCCTTTCGCAGCATCTGGTCGACCAGGTCGGCGTGCGTCGCGGCCTGCGGCTCGGCAAGCACGTCGGCGTACTCGCGCTTCAGGCGCTTGCGGTGCAGGTCGAACTTGGCCCGTTTTTGCCGCTCGCCGACGAGGCTCGCGCCGGCGCAGAGCTTGAGCGCCTCGCAATACATCCGGTAGCTGCGGATGCGCAGCGGCTCGGCCATGGCGGCCCAGCCGTCGCCGAAAAGATTGCCCTGGAAGAAGACGCCCACGGCATAGAAGCTCTTGCGGTGGATCGCGCAGGGCCCGACCCGGCCGAGCGCCTGCAGATGCTCGGCGGTAGCGTAACCCTTGTGCTTGTCGAAGCCGTATTCGGGGTAGCGGTCGTGCAGCCCGGTCATCTCCGCGTCGCGCGCCGTCTTGGCGAGGATCGAGGCCGCGGAAATGGGCTTGTGTTTGGCATCGCCGTCCACGAAAGCCCTCGCTTCGCAGGGCAGCTTCGGACACTGGTTGCCGTCGATCCAGGCCTCGTCGGGGCTGACCGGCAGCGCTTCGACGGCCCGCCGCATGGCGAGCATCGAGGCGTGGAAGATGTTGAGGCGATCGATCTCCTCGACCGTGGCGAAGGCGATCGACCAGGCGATGGCGCGCTCCTTGATGCGTGCCGCCAGGACTTCTCTCCTGTCGGGGTCGAGCACCTTGGAATCCGCCAGGCCGTTGACGCGCCGCGCCGGGTCGAGGATCACTGCGGCGGCGTAGACCGGCCCGGCGAGCGGCCCGCGCCCGGCTTCGTCGACGCCGCAGACCAGGCTACTTGAGGAAGGCGAGAACCGCATCGGCCGCCTTTTCGGCGTTGTTCTGGCGCAGCACTTCGTGGAATTCGCGGAAGCGCTCGACCTGGCGCTTCTGCGCGGCGGTATCGCGCAGCAGGGTGAGCAGCGCGCCGGCGAGATTGGCCGGGTTCGCGTCGTCCTGCAGCAGCTCGGGCACCAGCCGCTCGCCCGCGAGGATATTCGGCATGCCGACGTAAGGCAGGTAGAGCATCGAGCGCATCAGCGTCCATGTTATCGGAGACTGGCGGTACGCGATGACCATCGGCGTCTTGAAGAGCGCCGCCTCGAGCGTCGCCGTGCCGCTCGCAACCAGCGCGAGGTCCGCCGCGGCGAGCGCCTCGTGGCTGTGTCCGAAGAGCAGGGTCAGCGGCAGGTCGGTGCGCTCGTGCTGGTGCACGGCGCGCTCGAACATCTCGCGCGTGTCGCGCGTGACGGTGGGGCACACGAAGTGCACGTCGTGCACCTCCTGGCGAAAGCGATGGGCGGCCAGGAGGAAGGCGCTCGCCATGTACTGCAGCTCGGAGCGCCGGCTGCCCGGCAGCAGCGCGACGATCAGCTTGCCCGCGGGCAGGCGCAGCTGCGCGCGCGCCTCGTCCTTCTTCGGGACGAGCGGGATCACGTCGGCGAGCGGATGGCCGACGTAGGTCACCGGCACTCCGGCCTTCTCGTAGAGCGGCGCCTCGAAGGGCAGCATAACGAGGATGCGGTTCACCGAGCGCGCGATGCGCCGGATGCGCCAGCCGCGCCAGGCCCAGATCGACGGGCTCACGTAATGGACGGTCGGGATGCCCGCGTCGCGCAGCCGGCGCTCGAGGCCGAGGTTGAAGTCGGAGGAGTCGACGCCGATGAACAGCTCCGGCCGCTCGGCCATGAGCTCGCGCGCCAGCCGCCGGCGAATGCTCATGATCTCGCGGTAGTGGCGCAGCGCCTCGGCGTAGCCGCGCACCGAGAGCTTGTCCATCGGGTAGTGCGAGACGAAGCCGTGCGCCGCCATCTTCGGCCCGCCGATCCCGGCGAAGGCCATCTCGGGACGGCGCGCCTTGAGCGCGGCGATCAGGTGGGCGGCGAGCAGGTCCCCGGAAGCTTCGCCGGCCACCATGCCGACGCGCACAGGCTTGGCCATCGTCCTACCGGATGAAGCCGCGTTTGCTTTTATCGAGAAAGGCGACGATCTCGGCCACGGGCGGGCACTGCGCGGCCTGCGCGTGCAGCTCGCGCTTCGCGTCCTCGAGCGACAGCCCGGCGCGGTAAAGCGTGCGGTAGGCGCGTTTCAGGCCGGTAATCGCGTCCGCCGAAAAGCCGCGGCGGCGCAGCCCTTCGCTGTTGATGCCGTACGGCTTGGCCATGTTGCCCGCTGCCTTGACGTACGGCGGCAGGTCCTGGGCGAGATACGTCCCCATCCCGGTAAACGCGTGCGCGCCGATGTGGACGAACTGATGCACGAGCGTGGTCGCGCCGAAGATCACCCAGTCGCCGACCGTCACGTGGCCGGCCAGCTGGCTGGAGTTGGCAAAGATGGTATGGCTGCCGATCTGGCAATCGTGCGCGAAGTGCACGTACGCCATGACCCAGTTGTCGTTGCCCAGGCGAGTCACCCCGATGTCGAGCGCTGTGCCGCGGTTGATGGTCACATACTCGCGGATGGTGTTGTTGTCGCCGATCTCCACGGCGGTGTCCTCGCCGGCGTACTTCTTGTCCTGCGGCGGCGCGCCGAGCGAAGCGAAATGGAAGATCTTGTTGTTGCGGCCGATCCGGATGCGGCCGTCGATCACCACGTGCGCGCCGATCCAGCAGCCCTCGCCGATCTCCGCCTTCGCGCCGATCACGCAGCCCGGGCCGACGGTCACGTCGCGTCCGAGCTTCGCGCCCGGCTCGACGATGGCGCTCGGGTGAATCTTCGCCGCGGCGCTCGCTGCCCCGCTCATTTGCCGAGCTTGTCCATCGTCTGCACCGTGCACAGGATCGTCGCCTCGGCGACCACCTGGCCGTCGACTCGCGCCCGGCAGTTGAAGCGGCCGATGCCGCGCAGCATGCGCTCGAGGATCACCTCGACCTCGAGCTGGTCGCCCGGCGCGACCGGCTTCTTGAAGCGGGCGTTGTCGATACCGACGTAGTAATAGAGCGTGTTGGCGTGGTCCTTCGCCTCCTCGGCGCTGAACGCCAGTACGCCGGCCGCCTGGGCCATGGCTTCCAGGATCAGCACGCCCGGCATGATCGGCCGGTGCGGGAAGTGCCCCGGAAAATGCGGCTCGTTGGCCGACACGTTCTTCAGCGCGACGATGCGCTTGCCGGGCTCGCACTCCTTCACGCGATCAATCATCAGCAACGGATAGCGCTGCGGCAGGTGCGTGAGCACCTCGTAGATGTTCATTTCAGCCATTTTTCTTTCCCTGGCGGCGCAGCCAAGCGGCGCTGCGTGCCCACGATGGGTGCTCGTCGGTCGGATAGAAGCCGGTGTAGGTGCCGGGCTTGCGGATGGAGTGCGATATCACGGTGCCGACCGAGATGTGCACGTGGTCGACGATGCGCAGGTGGCCGAGGATCATCGCCGCCCCGGCAATGGTGCAGTGGCGGCCGATGTCGGTGCTGCCGGCGATCCCGGTGCAGGCGGCGATCGCCGTGTGCGCGCCGATGCGCACGTTGTGCCCGACCTGGATCTGGTTGTCGAGCTTGACGCCGTCCTCGATCACCGTGTCCTCCAGCGCGCCGCGGTCGATGGTGGTGTTCGCGCCGATCTCGACGTCATCGCCGATGCGCACGACGCCGATCTGCGGGATCTTGATCCAGCGGCCTTCCTCGGCCGCCATGCCGAAGCCGTCGGCGCCGATCACCACGCCGGAATGCACGATCGCCCGCTTGCCGATCCGGCAGCCGGGGTAGACGACCACGTTGGGATAGAGGCACGAGTCGTCGCCGACGAGCGCGCCGTCGCCGACCACACAGCCGGGGCCGATCGACACCCGCTCGCCCAGCCTGGCCGTTGCGGCGACGCTCGCCGAAGGATGGACGCCGGGCGGCTGCACGACGAGCGGATTGAAGAGCTGCGAGAGCCGGGCGAAATAGGGATAGGGCCGCTCGGTGACGATGCGCGGCAGCCCGGTGAGCGCCGCGTGCTCGGGCGCGATGACCACCGCGCCGGCCTTCGTCGCGGCGAGCTTCTCGCGATATCGCGGGCCGGTGAAGAAGGCGATCTGGCGCGGGCCGGCATGCTCGAGCGAGCCCACCTGCTCGAGCGGAGTCGCCGGGTCGCCGACGATCCGGCCACCGAGGCGCGAGGCGATCTGCCCAAGCGTCAGCGGCCGGGCCATGCGGTCACGTCGTCGTCACTTGGCCGGCGGCTTGCCCTCGAGCGCTTTCATCACCTTGTCGGTGATGTCGATGCGCTGGCTGACATAGGCCGGCATCTCCTGGAAGATGATGTCGTACTTTTCCTGCTCGGCGATCTGGCGGATGACGCGGTTCGCCTGCTCGATCACCGCGCCGAGCTCCTCGTTGCGGCGCTGGTTCGCGTCCTCGCGGAACTCGCGCTCCTTGCGCTGGAAGTCGCGGTTGAGCGTGTTGAAGTCCTGCTCCTTGGCGCG
>CAYZFN010000193.1:0-5874 GCA_964477695.1 uncultured Enterobacteriaceae bacterium
GGAAGTTGAGGTTCAGGAACTTCGGCACGTAGAAGAGCGCCTTGCAGTCCGCCTGCTGCAGGCAATAGGCGATCTCGGCCGCCTTGAAGCGCGTGTTGACCGGCACCGTGACGGCGCCGATCAGCGCGGCGCCGTAGAAGATCGCGAGCCATTTCTCGTCGTTGCCCATCAGGATGCCGATGTGATCGCCGCGCCGGATGCCGACCGAATGCAGGGTGCATGCCGCGCTCCCCGCGCGCAGATACAGGTCTTCGTAGGTAACGCGGCGCTCCGGCGTGACGATCGCCTCGTGCTTGCCGCGTCCGGCCGCCTGGCGCGCGAGGACTTGGCCGAGTGTCTGCGCTTTCCAGTCAGTCATCGGCTCGTCTCATGCCTTGCCCATCCATTTTCCCGTCGCCAGTTGCTCCTCGATCGCCTCGAGTTCCACCCGCCGCGCGCCAGCGGGATCCAGCTCGACGCCGCGGTCGATCGAGCGCTTGGCCAGCTTCATGGCGAGAGGGGACGCTTTGACGATGCTTGCCGCAATTTCCGCCTTCTCCTTGTCCAGGTCCGGAACGACTCGTGCGACGAAGCCCGCGCGCAGCGCCTCTTCGGCGCCGAGCGCGCGGCCGGTGAACATCAGGTCCTTGGCCAGCCGCTTGCCGAGAATGCGCGGCAGGCGCTGCGTCGCGCCGACCGTACCGCGCTGCGCTTCCGGCGTGCGGAAGGTTGCCTCCGGCGTCGCCACGATGAAGTCACACGCAGCAGCAATCTCGACGCCGGAGCCGATTACGGCGCCGTGCACAAGCGCGATGCACGGCATCGGCAGCGCCTCGAGCGCCTCGTAGGCGGCGAAGGCCTTCATGCGCCGCTCGCGCACCCACGCCTCGCTTTTGCCCGTGCGCTCCTTCAGGTCCGCGCCGCCGCAGAAGACCGGCCCGTTGCCTCGCACGAAGACCAGCTTCACGTCCTCACTGATACTCCTCGTCGCAGCGAGGAGCGCCTCACACATCTCGAGGTTCAGCGCATTGCGCGCCTCCGGCCGATTGAGCGCCAGGGTCGCGACGCCTTCGGCGAGCGAAAACTCGACCGTCATATCGCGCGCTTCTCCCTGAGCTTCGCGATCTCGTCCGCGGAATAGCCGAGCATTCCGGCGAGCACGCTTTCCGTGTGCTCGCCGAGCGTCGGCGGACGGCCGATCTCGGGGTTGTCCCAGCCGAGAAACTTGTAGGGCAGCGCGAGCGCCTTGAATTCGCCGACGTCCGGGTAGTCGAAGCTGCCGACAAGGCGCCGCGCGCGCACATGCGGATCGGCGAGGATCTCGGCGACGTCGTTCACCGGACCGACCGGCACGTCGGCCGCATCGAGCTTCGAGATCAGCTCGGCGCGGGTCAACTGCTCGATTTTCCTCTTCAACATCGCCATCACCTGGCCGCGCTGCGCAACGCGGGTGGCGTTGTCGGCAAAAGGCCGGCCCCAGTCCTCTATGCCGAGCGCCTTGCAAAGCGGCATCCAGTGCTGATCGCTCGCGGTGATGTGCGCGAAGCGCCCGTCGCTCGCGCGGAAAGTGGCCGACGGCACGCGTCCCGGATGCTCGGTGCCCAGGCGGGGCGGTATTTCGTCCAGAGCGAAATACCGTGCAGCCGCAAGCGTGAGCAGCGACACCTGGCCGTCGAGCATCGAGAAATCGACCTGACAGCCATTGCCCGTCTTCTCGCGTCCGGCGAGCGCGGCGAGGATCGCGATCGCCACCCAAAGGCCCGAGGTCAGGTCAGCCACCGGCAGCCCGGGCTTCACCGGGCCGCCGCCCTGCTCGCCCGTGAGGCTCATGATGCCGCCCATCGCCTGGAAGACGGTGTCGTAGCCTTTCTTGTGCGCGTACGGCCCGGTCTGGCCGAAGCCGGTGCACGAGACGTACACGAGCCGAGGGTTGAGCGCCGAGAGCGCAGCGAAGTCGAGCGCGTAGCGTCCCAGCGTGCCGACGGGAAAGTTCTCGATCAGCACATCGGCTTTCTCCGCCAGCTTGCGGATGATCTGCGTTCCGTCCGGCGAGCGCAGGTTGACGGTGATCGATTCCTTGGCGCGGTTGCACGCGAAGTAATACGCGCTGTCGCGCGCGAGCTGCGGCTCGAAGGCGCGCGTCTCGTCGCCGCTGCCCGGCTGCTCGACCTTGATGACCCGCGCGCCGAGCTCGGCGAGGATCATCGACGCGAACGGACACGCGAGCACGCGCGAGAGGTCGAGGATGGTGACGTGCTCGAGCGGCTTCACTTCGGCAAGGCGCGCATGCGCTTATTGGCGTCGCGCCCGCGCTCGAGCCCTTCTTGGAGCGAGAGATCCGCCACCTCGTGGAAGAGCCGCTTGGTGAGCGCCATCGCCGGGCGGCTTACCGTCGCCAGCCGCTCGCCGAGATGCACCGCCTCCTCGACGACCAGCTTGTCGGGCACCACGCGATTCACCAGGCCGAGCTCGAGCGCACGGCGGGCGCCGATCGGCTCGGCGAGCGCGACCAGCTCGAAGGCGGCCTTGCGTCCGACCTGCCGCACCAGGTTCGCCATGACGATCGCCGCGACGATGCCGTGCTTGGTCTCGGGATAGCCGAGCTTCGCGCCTTCCGCCATCACCGCCAGGTCGCCCGCGATCGCAAGCCCCGCGCCGCCGCCCATCGCCGAGCCGTTGATCGCCGTGACGACCGGCGTCGCCATCTTCGAGAAGGCGAGATGCAGGTGCATGGTCAGCTCGGCGCGCGTCTCCGCCGCCTGCGGATCGGCGAGGCCTTTGAACTCCGAGAGGTCGGCCCCGGCGCAGAATGCCGGCCCCGCGCCGGTCAGCACCACGCAGCGCACGGTCTCTTCCTCGTCGATGCGCCGCAGCGCTTCGAGCAGCGCGCGCGAGAGCGCCGTGTCGAGGGCGTTGCGCTTCTCGGGACGGTTGAGAATGAGGATGCGGACCGCGCCACGGTTTTCAACAAGCAGGTTCATAAAACCCCACAAGCAGGGACAGACCACGTTTTCTTACAGGCTCGTCCAGGGAAAAACGTGGTCTGTCCCTGTTATTGGTTTGGGTCATAGCGAGGCCAGCCTCCGGCGCGCGTCTTCGAGTTCCCGGATCAGCCGCTTCATGAGCTCGCCGGCGGGAACGATGTCGTGCACGAGGCCTGCGCTCTGGCCCGCTTCGACCTTGCCCCATTCGACGTCGCCTTTCAGCGCGGCCTGCTTCAGCGAGTGCTGTTCGAAAAGCGCCTCCCGCTCGGCCGCGGGTGCACCCGCCTTTTCGAGCTCCAGATATTTCCTCGAAAACGCGTTCGCAAGCTGCCGGATCGGCGCGTGGCCGCGCCCGACGAAGGCGGTCTGGTCGACTTCGGCGTCGAGCACCGCGCGCTTGTAGTTGTCGTGCACGTTCGCTTCCGGCGTGGCGATGAAGCGCGTGCCGAGCTGCACGGCGTCGGCGCCGAGCGCGAGCATGGCCGCGATGCCCGCACCGTCGGCGATGCCGCCGCTCGCCACGACCGGCAGCTTCACTTCCTGCAGCACGCGCCGCACGAGGACGAGCGTGCCCACTTCGGAAGGCGGCGGATGCCCACCCGCTTCCGCGCCGTCGACCACCAGGGCATCGACGCCCGCGCGCTCGGCCTTCTTCGCGTGCTCGACCGAGGCGACGACATGCAGCCACTTGGTGCCGATGCCGCGAAACCGCGCGAGATGCTCGCGCGGCCCGCCTTGCGAGGCGACCATCACCGGGACGCGCGCTTCGTAGGCGATGTCCAGCATCTCGCGCGCCTTGGGATTGTTCAGCGGGATGTTGAGCCCCCAGGGCTTCGCCGTGGCCCTTTTGATTTCATGGAGCACCCTGCGGAAATCGTCGATGCGCAGCGGCCCCGCCGCGAGCACGCCCATGCCGCCCGCATTCGACACGGCGACGATGAGCTCCGAGCACGACGAAGCCCAGCTCATCGCCGCCTGGAAGATCGGGTACTCGATGCCCAGCAGCTCGGTGATGCGGGTCTTCATGCAGCCCTCATTTCACCTTCTCGCGCTGGATGAACTGGCGCGCCTGGCCGGCGAGCTTGGCGAGGGCCTGGTCGAACACCTGCTTCTCGCTCTTCGAGAGGCAATCGCGGAACGCGGCATCGCGCTCCGCGGCGGCGCGGATCAGCCCTTCGTAGATCCGGCGCCCGGCCTTGGAGAGCGCGATGTGCACGCCGCGCGCGTCGGCCGGATCCGCCGCGCGGCGCACGAGGCGCCGGCGCGCGAGCCCCGAGACGACGCGGCTCATCTGGCTCTTGTGGATGCCGGCGGCATGCGCGAGATGGTTGAGCGACAGCGGCGCCGTCACCGCGCCGAGCAGCGCGAGCGTGCGCCACTCCCACAGGCTCACGCCGAACTCGCGGCGGTAGCGCAGCTCGGCGCCGCGCGAGAGCAGGTTCGCGACGACGTGCAGCCGGTAGGACAGCAGGTCGCGGATCTCAGTCATCGAAGAAGGGCGTTTCTCCATCTCCCCTCAACCGAACATCGAACCTGTAGACGGTGCCCTCCCTGCTCGCTACCAAACGCGGGCGCAGGGAAGCGGGAATCGCCTCGAGGACTGGATCCCTTCCCAGCTCGAAGAACATCACCGTCTGCAGCTGGCGCATCAGCCCGGAGTAGAGCAGCAGGAAGTTGACGTGCGCGATGCGGCCCTCGGGCGCGCCGGGCTTGATGGTGCGGAAGCGATAGACGCCCTGCGCGTCGGTAGCGGCACGGCCCCAGCCGAGGAACGCGGGATTGTCGAAACGGCCGCGGCTGTCCGCCTGCCAGATCTCGAGCACGAGGTTGTCGAGCGGCGCGCCGTCGGCCTGGCGCACCGTGCCAGCAATTTCTATCTGCTCGCCCGGGACGACTGTCGTCCCCATGCGAGTCAAATCGTGCGCGCCCTGCGCGAACTCGCGCGGGAAAAACGGCCCGAGCGTCATCTCGGCCGTGGGAACGAGCCGCTTCACGGCAGGCCCGGCGATGACGAGCGGCCGCGCACCACGATCTGGTAGTCGTAGACGAGCGCATTACGCGGACCGTGCGCCGTAGGCGCGAGCTCGGCGATGCAGCGGCGCCGCGCCTCCGGATCGCGCACCGCGTTCAGGATGGCGTCGAACTCGTTCAGCGGCTCGCCGGCGAAGAACATCTGCGTGACGAGGCGCGAGAGCCATACGCGTCCCCAAACCGAGAAATGGATGTGCGGCGGACGCCACCAGCCGCCGGTATCCGGCACGGGATAGGCGCCGGGCTTGATCGTGCGCAGCTCGACCAGCCCGCCGTCGCCCGTCACCAGGCGCGCCGCGCCGTAGAAGTTCGGATCCTCCGGCGCATCGTTCGTGTCGTTCGGGTGGATGTACTTGCCGGCCGCGTTGCAGTGCCAGACCTCGACCAGCGCGCCCTGCACCGGCACGCCGCCTTCGTCGACGACGCGCACGCGCACGCGGATGAGCTGGCCGAGCGCGCGCTTGGCGCCCTGTCCGGCAAGGTCGCCGCGCAGCAGCGGTAATTTCTTGTCGAGCTGACTCATCTGCCCCAATTCCGAGGCCGTCACGGGACGGCTTCGCAGGGGCTGCGCGGGCCAGCGCTGCGACGTCTGCGCGTAGCCGGCGACCACGCCTTCGGACTGCGTGGCCGGATCGCGGCGCTCGAGGATCGGCGGCATGGGTTGACAACCGTAAACGAGGTCGTTGATAGTGTCAACGATGGACGCCGTGACCCTGTGCGAATGTTTCGCGCGCGACGGCCTGCAGCACGAGCCCGGGTTCGTCCCGACCGCCGCCAAGCGCGCGCTGGTGGAGCGCTTCGCCGCGCTCGGCTTCCGCCGCGTCGAGGCCACGTCGTATTCCAATCCCAAGGTCGTGCCGCAGTTCGCGGACGCCACGGA
>CAYZFN010000194.1:0-5109 GCA_964477695.1 uncultured Enterobacteriaceae bacterium
CCTCGTCGACGAGCAGCTCGCCGAGCGGCTTTCCCACCTGCACCTCGCGCACGGCGTGCTTCGGCACGAAGACGCGCAGCACCTTGTCGTCGGTCCCGGGCAGGAAGAGGAAAAGCCCGCACAGGGCGTTGACGTGGCCGAGGGTCTGGCCGTCGAGCGTGCTTTCGTTGGCCAGCTTGACGCGGAAGGGCTGGCGCTCGGACCCCTCGAAGACCTCGCCATCGATCGCGATGCGCTCGCGGCGCGCCCTTACGGCGCGCAGCAGGCGCACCGATAGGAGCGAGGAGAAGGCTATGGTCACGGCGCTCGCCGCCTTCTCCGGATGGAACTTCAGCAGCCCGGCCTCCGGGGAGAAGCCGTCCAGGAGGCCGGTCGCCTGCTCGCCGTCGCTGAAGGTGAGAAGGCACAGCTCGCCGTCGCGCGGCGACTCGTCGACGAACTCGCAATACGGCGGCGCGGGCCACAGTAGCGCGCGGCTCGCCCGTGGCCGTATGGCGGCGAGGCCCTTGCGATGCGTCTGCAGGAGCAGCTTGTCGGTGCGATCGGGATCACTCACGCCCGGTAGGGTAGCGAAAAGCGGCGGCTCCGAGCTCGGAAACCGCCTTAAGGGACGGTGCCGTAACGTTTTTTTGCTTCGGCCGGAGCCTAGGCCGGGGCTTCGATCAGGCGCGCGCGCCGGAGGAAAGTCGACAGCACGCCGCAAGCCGCGTGGACGATTTGCGGCTCGGTCTCGGAAGTCACCGATTGCTTCTCGTGGAAGAGGTTGCCGCGCACCCGGTAGATCGCGTGCAGCGTGTGCGCCCAGTCGACCGGCACGCTGCCGCCATCGGCGCGATGCGCTGCGTAGCATTCCGGTTGATAGCGGATGCCTGCGTCTCGCAGGTAATGGGCAACGCGGTCCGCGCGCGTGGCAAAAGGCAGGAAAGTGGCGCCGGTGGCGCGCACATCCTGCGCCCGGAAGATCGGCCAGGACTGCGCGAAGGCGTTCACCTCGCGGCGAAAGGCGTCATCGTCGGCCATCACCTGGCCGAATCGGCGCGAAAGCTCGGGGCAGGTCGCCGTCCGCTTGACGATGTCGATTTCCCGGTCCTGCCGGGTCACGCAGGCGCCGAAACCGTTGAACGCCGCCCATACGAATGCGAATGCATTGATGCCGGTCGTTGCCGGGTCGGCCTGCGCTTCGATGGCACGGCGGAGGCACGACTCGATGACCCGCTTCGCGTCATCGTGCAGGTGGACGTAGCGTCGCAGCGGCAGCGCTTCGGCGTTCGGCGTCTCGTACGGGCAGAGCATGCGCAGCCACCTTAACGCTTCTGGCGCTGCGCCGCACGGGCGGGCGCATCGACGAGCGTGACCCAGGCCGGCGCATGGTCGCTCGCGCCCGCCAGCCCCCGCACCCACCGGTCGACGCCGGCCGACAGCAGCCTCGGCCGCAGCTCTGCGTTGAGCAGCACGTGATCGATGCGCAGCCCGGCATTGCGCTCCCAGTGCTGGCGGAAGTAGTCCCAGAACGTGAACACCTGCTCGCCGGGATAGAGCTCGCGGATGGCGTCGGTCCAGCCCTGCGCGAGCAGCCGCCGGTAGCATTCGCGGCTTTGCGGCTGCAGCAGCGCGTCCTTCTTCCACGAGCGCGTGTTGTAGATGTCGAAATCGGTCGGCACCACGTTGTAGTCGCCGAGCAGCGCGACCGGCCGGCCGCCCTGGTAGAGCGCGGCGGCGTGCTCGATCAGGCGCTCGAACCACGCCAGCTTGTAGTCGAACTTCGGCCCGGGCTGCGGATTGCCGTTCGGCAGGTAGAGGCAGCCGACCACGATGCCGCGCACCTCGGCCTCGAGGTAGCGGCTCTGCTCGTCGGCCGCGTTGCCCGGCAAGCCGCGCCGGATCTCGCGCGGCGTCGCTCCCTTCGCGAGGATCGCCACGCCGTTCCACGAGCGCTGGCCGTGCCAGATCGCTTCGTATCCCGCGCGGCGGATATCGAGGATCGGGAACGCCGTGTCGATCGCCTTGAGCTCCTGCAGCGCGACGATGTCGGGCTGCTCGCGCTCGAGCCAGACGAGAAGGTGCGCGAGCCGCCGGGTGATGCTGTTGATGTTGAAGGTCGCGATCTTCATCGCCGGCGGCAATTAAAAAAACGCCTCGACGTGGCCGAGGCGGAATGGCGCCCAAAGAAGCCGGGGGAAGGGCGCGCTCGCGAAGGGTCGCCGACGTCGGCCGCCCCGGTAAGGCGGTGGAACACCTAAAAGTCCATGGGGAAACACCTTAAACGGCGCGCTCGCGGCCTGCACCTTGCTTGCCGTTTCCGGCTCACAAGGAGGTAACGCAATGCCGGATGAGGATGATCTAGAGGGCGCTTGCGCCGCTGCTGCGCCGCGCGCGGGCGAGCGGCAGGCTCTCCAGCGCGAGCGGCGTGAGCGCATTGGCCGAGACGACGTCGACGATGGCGAGGAAGATCGGCATCGGCGGGTACGTTTCGCCGGTGGACCAGGTGCCGACTTCCTTCGCCGAGCTGCCGAGGAAGGCCGCCAGCGTCTCCGCGCTGCCCGCAATCTCGATCGCCCGCGCGAGCGCGCGCGTGTACACCGTCGAATGTTTGCGGCTCAGCGTGTGGGTGAGAATCGCCATGTTGCGCCGGCGGTAGATCTTGTCCGATTCTAACCCCGGCGGCATGAGCAAGGACTCCGCCGCACGCCTGCTGGAGATGGTGGTCGGGCGGCTGGGGAAAGCGACCCTTGCCCAGCGCCTGAACGTTCCGGTCGCGATCGTCGAGGATTGGATCCTCGGGCACACCTCGATCCCCGAGCACCGGCTGCTCGATGTGCTCGATGTGCTGGACGATACGCTGAAGCGCTAGCGCGGCGGCATGAGGCGGCGGATCGTCGCGAGGATGTCCTCGACGTCGGCGGGCTTGGTGAGGTGCGCGGTAAAGCCGGCCTCTCTGGCGCGCTCCTTGTCCTCGCGCCTGCCGTAGCCGGTGACGGCGACGATCGGCAATTCCGCGAAGCGCGAGTCGGCGCGCAGCACCTGCGCCAGGTCGTAGCCGCTGAGGCCCGGCATGCCGATGTCGAGGAAGATCAGGTCCGGGCAGAAGCGGGCGGCGAGGGCCATCGCCTGCATGGCGTCGTGCGTCGAGGCGACGTCGTAGCCGAGCGTCTGCAGCAGCGCGCACAGGCTCAACAGCCCGTCGATATGGTCGTCGACCACGAGGATTTTGGTCATTGCGCGCCCGTGCAGCGAATCTACCGTGCCGCGGCGCGAGGCAAGAGACGGCGCGCGTCAACAATCGTGCGGCCCTCTTGCCTCGAGTACCGGTCGGACCGCGAGATAATCCGCTGGCTCAAGCCGCTCGCCGGCGCGTTCGCGATAGACGACGGCGGCGCATACGTCTGCACTTCGGCGCTCACTGCAATTCCAGTCCGGGGTCGGAGTTCGGGCTCCGTCCCCGAATCCGGTCGTCGCCTGCGGGCGACAAAATCTTGCCGGCTTGATTTGCCCGAGGGGTAAGCGCATGATCGTTCCGCGACGTAGTTCCACAAAAAAAGAGGTGGTGCATGAACACCACACTGGTGATCAACCGCAAAGGTGGCGCCGGCAAAACGACGGTCTCCATCAATCTCGCAAGTTACTTCGCCGCTCATCGCATCGCGACGACCATCATGGACTACGACCCGCAGGGGTCGAGCCTGAACTGGATAAGGTCGCGTCCGCCGCAGCTGGCGAGGATCCACGGCGCCAACGCCGCGCCCGAGAAGTTCGGCACCCTGCGCGGGGTCGGAATGTATGTCCCGCCGGAGACCCAGCACCTGATCATCGACGCGCCCGCCGGCGTCGCCGGCGTGCAGCTGCAGGAGATGTTGCGCAGGGCCAATTCCATCATCATCCCGGTGACGCCCTCGGCGATCGACATCCATGCCACCGCGCATTTCATAAAGGACGTGCTGCTGACCGGCATCACGCGGACCTTGAGCATCCGGATCGGTGTCGTGGCAAACCGTGTGCGCAGGTCGATGCCGGTCTACGCGCCGCTCGAAAGGTTCCTCAGCGCGCTGAAGCTCAACATGGTCGGCCGGCTGCTCGATTCCGATGCTTTCGTGAACGCCGCCGAAACGGGCGTCGGCATCTTCGAGATGGACGCGGGGCGCTCGGCGCCCGAGTGCAAGCAGTTCGCGCCGATCGCCGACTGGGTGAGCGGCAAGCCGGCCGAGCGCCGCGAGCTGCCGCCGAACGTCTTCCAGTTCGGGCTCAGCCAGGCGCGCTGACGCGCATCTCGAAGCGGAAGGTGGCGCCGCCGTGCGGGTTGTTCTCCGCCCATAGCTGGCCGCCGTGCGTCTCGACGATGGCGCGCGCCACGGCGAGGCCGATGCCGAGGCCGTCGCGCTTGGTCGTGACGAACGGGTCGAATACGCGGTGGAGCAGCTCGGCCGGAATGCCGTGGCCGGAGTCCACTACGCTCACCTGGACGGTGCGCGGGTCGGAAAGGTTCGCGGCGACGCTGATCCATCGTTCTCCCGACGCGGTGGCCGACACCGAATCCATGGCGTTGACCACGAGATTCAGCAGCACCTGGGAAACCTGCACGCGGTCGGCGCGCACGCGCGGCAGGTTGTCGGGCACGGACGATTCGACCTCGACACCCCGCTTGATCGCATCGGCTCGCACGAGGCCGAGGACGTCGCGCGCTATCGCGTGCAGCGAAACGTCATCGAACGCCAGGTATTCGCGCTTGACGAGCGCGCGCGTGCGCTCGAGGATCGCCGCCGCCCGGCGGTCGTCATCGCGGATGTCGGCCAGGATGGCGCGCAGCTCGACCAGGTCCGGCGTTTCCTTCTGCAGGAGGTTTTCCGCGGTCTGCGCGTTGAGCAGGATGGCGGTCAGCGGCTGGGTCAGCTCGTGCGCCAGCGAGCCGGACAGCTGGCTCATCGTGTTGACGCGGGTGACGTGCGCGAGATCGTCGCGCAGGCGCTGCATCTCGACCTCGGCGCGCGCGGAGGCGACGAGGTCGCGGCTCAGCTCGTAGGTAATCGCCGCCATGAGGATGAGGAACGGCGGCGCCACGACGACCGGCATGCGCACGACGTTCCAGACCACGAGCTGCGATTCGAGGATCGCTAT
>CAYZFN010000195.1:0-26956 GCA_964477695.1 uncultured Enterobacteriaceae bacterium
GTGAACGGCGAGGAGTGGGGCCGCGGCAATTCGCGCGACATGCACTGGAAGTTCGAGGACTGCATCGCGCATGCGTCGCGCTCGGAGACGCTGCACTCCGGCGAGTTCTTCGGCTCGGGCACGGTGGGCAACGGCTGCGGCTTGGAGCAGATGCGTTTCCTCAAGGCGGGCGACGTCGTCGAGCTGGAAGTCGAGGCGATCGGCGTGCTCAGAAATCGGGTGGTAAAGGGAAAATCATGATGCGGAAAACGCGCGCGAGAAATTCCTTAAGGTCAACACCCGAGCGAAAGCTGTTGCGCGTGCGCTACGCGTCAGCGGTTTGAAGGCATCGCCGCCGCGCGCGATTTGACCCCGTCTCGCGGCGACGCGCATCGTAGGGCCGCAGTAAAGCAACCCCACCCGCCGGCCGGAAGACCCTTTCCCATGCAAACACGATCGCTGTCCCCCGATGCGTGGGCATGTTGATTGCTCGCCTTGCCGACGGGGTTTCCCTTCAACAACTCAGAGGATTTGAAGCGTATGAAGAGAATCAGCATCGCACTTTTGAGCGCCGCTGCAATGGCGTTCGCCCTTCCGGCTGCGGCCCAGATGAGCATGAGCTCTGTGTATGTCGGCGGCGCACTCGGCCAATCGAAGTTCAAGGACGCCTGCAATGGCATCCCCGGCTGCGACGACAAGGACACTTCGTGGGGTCTTTTCGCCGGCTATCAGTTGAACCGCAACTTCAGCGCCGAGCTCGGCTACCACGATCTCGGCAGCGTTTCCGTCCCGGGCGCGAGCATCGACGGCACTGCATGGGAGCTGGTCGCCGTCGGTGCCTGGCCGTTCACCAACCAGTTCTCGGTGTACGGCAAGCTGGGCGGCTATCGCGGCGAGCTGAAGGGCGGCGGGACCAACGAGACGAATACCGACATCACGTACGGCGCCGGCCTGCAGTTCGATCTCAACAAGAACCTCGGCTTCCGTGGCGAGTGGCAGCGCTATCCGAAGATGGGCGGCGGCGGGTTCGGCGAGACGACCGACGTGGACGTGCTGCGCGTCGCGGCGCTCTGGCGCTTCCAGTAACAGACCTCGCTGCTGCACCGAAAAAGGCCGCTTCTGCGGCCTTTTTTATTCCCCGGAATATTCCCATTCATGACGTTTTTGTTGCCTGAAAGTCACGCTTTCAGGGACCGCGGCGGCTCAAAGCGCCCGTTTTAATTGACCCCCGGCCCAGCCGGGTCGCATCTTTGTGGCTGCAATCCAACGTTTATCCCAACTACCACCACACGAGGGATTCAAGAATGAAGAAGATCAGTACCGCAATCCTGACCACTGCCGCCTTGGCGTTCGCGCTGCCAGCGGCCGCGCAGAGCATGAGCAACGGCTACATCGGCGGCTCGATCGGCCAGTCGAAGTTCAACATCGATTGCGGCGGCCTGACGTGCGACGACAAGGACACCGCGTTCAAGATCTTCGGCGGCTACTCGTTCAACCAGAACATCGCCGTCGAGGTCGGCTGGCAGGATCTTGGCAAGTCGACGATCTCGGGCCCCGGCGGCAGCGACGAGCTCAAGGCGAGCGCCTTCGACCTGACCGGTGTCTTCAGCTGGCCGTTCTCGGCCAGCGGTTTCTCGGTCTTCGGCCGCGCCGGTTTCTACTACGGCAAGGTGGAGCTGTCCGGGCTTGATACGGGCAGCAAGACGTCCACCAACCTGACGTACGGCCTCGGCGGCGGTTATGACTTCAACAAGAACCTCGGCCTGCGTCTGGAGTGGCAGCGCTATTCGAAGATGAAGGCGCGCAACGATGCCACCGGCGTGGAAGACGACGGTGACGTAGACGCGCTAAGCATCGGCGTGCTCTATCGCTTCCAGTAAAGCGTTGCGCGTAACAAAAAAGGCGGCCGAGGCCGCCTTTTTTATTTCCCGGTAAATCGCTATGCCGTGGCCGGCGCGCGGTAGGCAAGCTTCTCGAAGGTTCGCTCCTTGAGATAGTCGTCGAGCTTCCAGCGCCCGACCTGGTCCATGACCATGTCGAAGTCCTCGCGCGGCAGCGGCTGGTAGACGAAGCGCTCGCCGCGGGTGAACTTGCCGTAGTCCCACTTGTAGCCGTCCTTGAACTCGGGCGGCACGCACTTCTCCCAGAGGGGCAGGTACTTCTTCAGGTTCGACTGCAGCGCCTGCTCGGCGCGGTCGAGGCCGCGCAGGTAGGCGCGCACGTCGTCGAGCGCCGCGCTCTCGGGCACCCACCAGAGCGTCTTGAACTCGTCCTCGATCACCGGGCGCAGGCCGAGCTGGCGCGCCATGTCGATCTGCGGCGGCAGCAGGCTCGCCGCTTCGACCTCGCGCTCGAGAAGCGCCTTCAGGCGTGCGCCGAAGCCGCCGGTGTTGACGGTCTTGATGTGCTCGAGCGGCAGGTACTTCTCCAGCCGGTAGGGTACGTTGAAATGGCTGCCGGCCCGCATGCCGACCGAGATCGGAATGTCCTTCAGGTCCTCGGGCTTGCGAATCTTCGAGTCGGCGCGGACGAAGATCGCCCACGGCGACACGCCGTAGCAGTCGGCGACGAAGCGGCCCATGCCGGCGCCGGCGTTGGAGATCGTGCCCCACAGGCAGGCGCACTGGATCAGGCTGGCGTCCTTCGCCTCCGTGTACGGCTGGTCCTGCGGACGCTGCAGGTAGCTCTTGCCCTTCCAGCTCGACTGCGTGCCGCGGAAGGTCTTCTGGTCCCACTCGACCTCGATGCCCTCGGCGGCGAACAAACCTTCGGCCTCGGCGACGAAATCGTTGAGCCCCATGCCCTTGGGCGCGACGCGGACTTTGCGCATGCTTGCTCCTCGTAACGGGTATAGTGGCCACTATACCCGCGAGGTTCGGTGACCGCCAGACGTTTATCCGCCCGCGCGCTGCGCGGCGAGTCGTCCCGCTACGAGCAGCCGCGCACGGCCCGCGAAGCGGCCATCCTGCGCGCCGCCACGCGGCTGTTCGGCGCGAACGGCTATCGCGGCGCGCGCACCGCCGACATCGCCGCGGCGGCCGGCGTCACCGAGCGCACGCTGTTCAGGTATTTCGCCTCGAAGGAAGCGCTGCATCGCCGCATCATGTTCCCGGCGGTGCTGGCCGCCACCATGCCGCGCGAGCTGACCGAGACCGGCAAGCTGTTCGCCGCCGACTCGGAATCCTTCGCGCAGTGGCATCGGCGCGTGCTCAGGCTTCGCACCGACGCCGCATGCGCCGCCGCGCCGCAGTTTCGCCTGCTGCTCGCGACGCTGATGAGCGACGAGCCGGTGCGGCGCAAGGTGATCGGCATCTGGCGGAAGAATCTCTGGCGCCACGCGCTGCGCACGGTGCGTCGCTTCCAGAAGCGCGGCGAGCTGCGCAGCGACGTGCGCCCCCAGGCCATCGCGCGCGCGATCATCTCGCTCAATCTCGGTTACATCGTCGCCCGGGCGCTGCTCGCGCCCGAGGCGAGCTGGGACGACGAGGCGGAGGTCGCGGCCACGGTCGAGCTCTTGCTCGCCGGCGCTGCGCGGCGAGCGGAAACGCGCCGCCCGCCCGCGCCATCCAATTCCGTACGCCGATAAGGAGACTCCGATGGCACGCCTCGTGAAGCGCACCCCGCAGGAACCGACCAAGTACACCCTCGACGGCAAGGAAGTGTGGCTTTGCAAGTGCGGCCTGTCGAAGAACCAGCCGTTCTGCGACGGCTCGCACAAGCTCACCCGGGGCGAGGAGGCGGGCAGGCTCTACTGGTACGACGACGCGGGCAAGCGCCACGAGGTGCCCGACGCGTTCGCCGGCATCCGCAGCTTCTGACCATGCAGGCGCGTCTCATCGCGCGCACGCCGGTCGCGGAAGGCACGATGGCGTTCCACTTCGAGCGTCCGGCCGGCTTCGACTACCAGGCGGGCCAGAACGTCCTCATGACGCTGATCGATCCCGCCGAGGACGACGAGCAGGGCCCGAGCCGCGCGTTCACGCTCGCCTCGGCGCCGCACGAGCGCGAGCTCGTCGTCGCCACCCGGATGCGCGACACCGCCTTTAAGCGCGTGCTCAAGTCGATGCCGATCGGCACGCCGGTGGAGATCGACGGACCGAACGGGGTGATGGTGCTGCACGAGGAGCCGGCGCGCCCGGCGGTGTTCCTCGCGGGCGGCATCGGCATCACGCCGTTTCTCTCGATGGTGCGCCATGCCGCGCACGAGCGCCTGCCGCATCGCATCGCGCTGTTCTACGGCAACCGCCGTCCCGAGGACGCGGCCTATCTCGAGGAGCTGCTCGGCCTCGAGAAGAAGAATCCGAACTACCGGCTGGTCGCGGCGATGAGCGAGCCGCAGAAATCGGCGCGCTCCTGGAGCGGCGAGAAAGGTTTCATCGACCAGGCGATGCTCGCGCGCTACCTGCCGGACCTGAAGTCGCCGCTGTACTACTTCGCCGGTCCGCCCGCGATGGCTATGGCCATGCAGCAGATGCTCGCCGGTGCCGGCGTCTCCGAGCAGGACATGCGCTCGGAGGAGTTCTACGGCTATTGACGGTCGCTACTGCACGGCCATGCGGCGCTCGGGCCCGCCGTAGCGCGCTTGCGCGAGACGCATGCGACGCTCGGGACCCCGGTAGCGCTCGGCGCCCAGGGACTCGGGCGAGACCGCAACGCCGGCCTCGTACACCATCTTGCCGCCGAGCCATCCCGAGCCGACCAGCAGCACGATGGACAGGACGGAAAGCCAAATCGCCCCATCCGTCACTCCATTGCGACGCAGGTACGCGTTGATGATGTAAAGCACGACGATCGTGAGGTTGAGCGCCATGTGCTTGATGGCGGTGCGCTGGATGCCGGAGGGGAGCGAAAGCAGGTCGATGAGGCCGGGCACCGCGGCGAGCAGCGCGCCGATGATGCCGCCGATCATCGTGTACCAGGCGACGACCTCCCAGTTCGGGCTCTGCGCGCCAAAACGGTGCGCGAGGTCGCAGACCAGTGAAAAAATCCACAGGCCGATGGGGATCGGCACGATCATCGGATGAATCGGGTGTTTCGCAATGCTGGCGGGGGTTTGCATAGGTTGCCTCCTGGGGCTCAAAAGGACCCCGAGCAATTTGCGAGCCTGCGCGCCCGTGCCGGTCGACGAGCGGGAATTCCGGACGCTTGCCCCGTGTTAGCCGCGCGTGAGCCTTCGGGAGACGACGCCCATGATGGCGCGGCTACGCCGCTATGCGCGCGCGCTCGCCGGCCCCGGCCATGCGCCCGAGGAGCTGGTGCGCGAGACGCTCGACCGGGCGTCCCGCACCGCCGAGCCGTACGGCGAGGACCGCGAATCGCGCGTCGCCCTTTTCACGCTGATGCACCAGGTCTACGCCCACGATGGCGGGGACGGAGCGCCGGATGGGGCGCGCGACTTCGACCGGGCGATCGGCGCGCTGCCGCACGAGCAGCGCGAAGTGTTCCTGCTCGTGACGCTCGAGGAGATGAGCTACGAGGACGTGGCAAAGACCCTCAACATCCCTATGGGCACGGTCATGTCGCGCCTTTACCGGGCGCGCGAAAAGCTGCGCGCCCAGCTGCTCGGGCACGGGAGGCTGAAGGTCGTCCCGTAGCAGGGCCGGGAACGCCGCGCCGGCTCGCATCATCGAATGATGCGAGAACCCGGACATGAGCCACAACCCGCAAAGCGCCAGGGACCTGAGCGCGCCCGACGAGCAGCTCGCCGCGAGCGCCGCCGGCGGCGATAACGCCGCCTTCGAAGTCCTGATGCGGCGGCATAACCGCACCCTTTTCCGCACCGCGCGCGCCATCCTGCGCGACGACGCCGAGGCCGAGGACGCGCTGCAGGAGGCCTACCTGCAGGCCTATCGCGCGCTCCCCGAGTTCCGCGGCGAAGCGCGCCTTAGCACCTGGCTCGTGCGCATCGTCGCGAACGAGGCGCTCATGCGCCGGCGCAAGGAAGCGCGCCGCGCCGAGATCGTGCCGATCCAGTCGGCCGATGCCACGCCCGGCCTCGAGGAACTGCCGGACAACCCCATGCACAACCAGCGACCCGAGCCTTCCGCCGAGCGCGCCGAGGTGCGCAGGCTCCTCGAGCGCCACATCGACGCGCTGCCCGACGCCTACCGCACGGTGTTCATGCTGCGTGCGGTCGAAGAGCTCTCGGTGGAGGAGACCGCAGCCGTGCTGCAAATCCCGGAAGCGACCGTGCGCACCCGGTTCTTTCGCGCGCGGAGCCTCTTGCGCGAGGCGCTCGCGCAGCAGATCGATCTCGCGTACGCCGACGCCTTTGCCTTCGCGGGCGAGCGCTGCGACCGCATCGTCGCGGCCGTGCTCGCCCGCCTGCAACGTTCCTAGTCAATCCAAGGAGAAACGATGAAGGTCCCAGCCGCTGCATTCGTCCTGATGCTTCCCCTCGCCGCAATCGCGCAATCGCCTTCCGACCCGCAGATCGCCGGCATCGTCGTCACCGCGAACAAGATCGACGTCGACGCCGGCAAGCTCGCCAAGTCGAGGAGCAAGAACAAGGAAGTGCAGCAGTTCGCGCAGCAGATGATCACCGACCATACGGCGGTCAACAAGCAGGCGGCGGCGCTCGCGAAGAAGCTCGGCGTCAAGCCCGCGGACAGCGACACCAGCAAGAGCCTGAAGAAAGAGGCGGCCCAGAACATCGCCAGCCTGAAGAAGCTGAAGGGCGCGAGCTTTGACCGCGCTTACGTCGACCACGAGGTCGCCTATCACGAGGAAGTGCTCGGCGCGATCGACAAGGTGCTGATCCCGAGCGCGCAGAACGCCGAGCTGAAGGGGCTGATCGAGAAGGTGCGGCCGGCGATCGACGCGCACCTGCAGCACGCGCAGCACCTGCAGGAGAGCCTGGCAAAAAAGTAGCAGCGCAGTCCCATCTTGTGGCGATCGAAGGCATGAAATTCGTGCCCGAGCGCCTCGAGGTGGCCGCCGGCGACGTCGTCACCTGGACGAACAAGGACCTCGTCCCGCACACGGTGACGGCGGCCGGCGCAGGGGTCGATTCCGGCGCGATCGCGCCCGGCGCGAGCTGGAAGCTGGTCGTGCGGAGGGTCGGCGAGATGCCTTACGTCTGTCGCTTTCATCCTACGATGAAGGCGGCCCTGACGGTCAAATAGCGGCGCGCGTACTCCGGCCGGCGCAGGGTGGCGCACGCGATGCGCGTGCGCACTTCATGGTCCCAGAGGAACATTTCGGGGACGAGCAGGCGATGCTCGCTACCGCCAGGAGGGCGATTGGCGAATCAACCGCATTTCCTTTTCGCGCTGCCGCGCACGGCACCCGCGAAACGCGCCGGTCAGGAGCCCGCCGCCCGCTCGTCCGCGGAGATCGCGGTAAGCCTCGCCACGTCGCTGCAGGAGTTCGCCGATCTCGCGCCGGAATGGAACCGCCTGCACGACGAAGCCGACGCGGCGAGCGTCTTCAACTCGTGGATGTGGCTCTACGAATGGTGGCACACCTACGGCAAGGGCCGCCGGCTGTGCATCCTCGTCGCGCGCGAGGCGGGCGCCACCGTCGGCGTGCTGCCGCTCTATTTCGACCAGGCGCGTGCGCTCGGCATGCCGGTCCGCCTGCTGCGCTTCGTCGGCACCGGCGCCGACACGCACCCGGATGACCTGGGTCCGGTACTCGCGCGCGGCAGGGAGCTGAGCGCGGCGCTCGCGCTGGCGCGCGCGGCGCTTCACATGGCGGGCGCCGACGTCTGGCTCTTCAGCGACATCGATCCGCGCTCGATCTTTCCCGCCGCGCTCGAAGCAGCCGCGGGCGAGCTCGGCTACGCAGCGGCGCGCGGCGGCGGCGAGCGCATCGCGCTCGTCGAGCTGCCGGCGACCTGGCCGCAATTCCTGCAAACGCTCGGACGCGACCGCCGCTGGCGGGTGCGCCGGGCGCGGCGCCGGGTCGCCGAGGCGCACCGGCAGCGCTTTTTCGTCTGGCAGGACGCGGCGCGGCTCGACGAGGCGGTCGACCGGCTGGTCGAGCTGCACCACCTGCGCTGGGCGGCGGCCGGCGGCAGTGAGTCGTTCGGCTCTGCGGCGTACCTCGAGTTTCACCGCAGCATCATCAAATCGTTCTTCGGCCGCCGCTGGCTGCGCCTCTACTGCCTCGAGATCGACGGCGCGATCGGGGCGATGCTCTATTGCTACCGCTTCCGCAATCGCGTCTATCTGATGCAGGCGGGTTTCGACCCGAAGCTGTCCCGGCTGTCCGTCGGCAACGTGCTGCTAGGCCATACGCTCGAGCATGCGATCGGGGAAGGCAATGCGGCGTTCGATTTCCTGCGCGGCGAGCACCGCTACAAGGACGAGCTCGCTACGACGCATCGGGAAACGATCTGCCTGCGCGCCTTCGCCTCGAGCCCCGGCGCGTGGGCGTACCGGCTGCGCCGTTTCTGGCTGCCCAAGCTCAAGGCGCGGCTGCTGCGGCGAGCGCCGCCGACGCTCAAGCCCTGAGCTCGTTCCTGGCAAGAACCGCTGCGCTGCGGGTGACCACTGCGCCGACGAATCCGGGGGCGGGCAAGAAGCTGTCCAGGCGCCAGCCGCAGCGCTCCCCCGCGGTGCTTCCGACCCGCAGGATCCGCGTCGGCTCGTCCGGCGCGAGCGAGACGTCGAAGCGGGACAGCGGGTAGTAAAGGCCGTCGCCGAGCGCCTTGATGAAAGCCTCCTTGCGCGTCCAGCAGTTGAAGAATCCGAGCGGCCGCTCCTGCGGTTCGAGCGCGAGGTAAGCGGCGTATTCGTGCCGCGAGAAGAAACGCGCCGCGACGTCGGCCGCGTCGCGCAGCGAACGCACCGCCTCGACGTCGACGCCGATCTCGCAGCCGCGCGCAAAGCCGTACACCGCGACATCGTCGCAGTGCGAAACGTTGAATCGCAGGCCCGAGTCTGCCAGGCGCGGCGCGAGCTCGGGCTTGCCGCGCTCCCCATACACGATGCCGACATCCTCGGGCCGCTGACCGAGCCGCTCGCCGAGCAGCTGGCGCAGCAACGAGCGCGCGACGATGAACCGCCGGCGGTCGCGCTCGCGCGCGAACCGGCCCGCTCGTAGCCGCTCGACGTGCGAGAGCGTTGCCGCCGCCGCCTCGTCCCGCGTATCCAGTCGAGCAGCCACGACTTCGCTTGCGCCGAACCGGAAAGACGCGAGCAGGGTCATGGCAGCGGCTGTTTCCCGACGCTCTGCATGAACAGCCCGGCAAATCCCGATACGTAGGGTTCGCGCAGCATCTGGTCGCGCTCGCAACCGTCCGGCCCGTAGTACTCCTCCGCATCGGGCGCGACCGATCGCCAGCGTAGCGGCTGGTCGTACGATTGCACGAAGGCCCGCGATGGCAGGAACAGGCAGACGCGTCCCGCGAATCGCTCGGGCGTATAGCGGCGTGCCGCCGCGAGCGTGGCCCGCTCGACCTGGCTGCGCAGGGCAAGCACCGGGTCCGCGGCGTTCGATTTTTCTTCGCTGAGCCGCGCGCCGCGCTCGCGCAGCTCGCCCGCCAGGTAGGCGGGCCAGCCGGCCAACGGGACGGCTGCCAGCCCGCGGCCGTGCTTGACCCCGCGCGCGAGGTGATTTGCGCAGCGTTCGCGCAGCATGGCCAGGCGTCGGAATCTCGCGGCGTACGGGGCGCCGAACAACGCCAGGGAAAGGACGGGGCTGCCCTCCTGCACCAGCTGTCTGGCGAGCGCGAAAGCGGTCAGGCCACCCGCGCAGTAGCCGGCGATGAGGTACGGACCCTGCCGTCGAAACTCGTGGATCTGCGCACGGAAGTGCGCGGCTAGCGCCTCGATGCTTGCGAGCGGCTCGCCATGGCCGTCCAGGCCCGGCGGCTGCAAGCCGAAAAACGGCTGGTCCTCGCCGAGATGGCGCGCGAGCGCGCGGTAGCAGAAGACGTCGCCGTTATGGCCGGGCACCGCAAAGACCGGCGGGCGCGAACCGTGCGGCTGCAGCGGCACGATCGCGCGCTGTTGCCGCGCGAGTGCGTCCGCAGAGCGCAGAAATGCGAGCAATTCGTCTTTGCGCCGCTGCAGCTCGTCGCGAAGGTTCGGGGTCAACAGCGCCGCCGGTGCTTTGCAGCGCAAGCGCCCGCCGTCGAGCCAGACCTCGATGTCCCGGCTGCGCAGCTCGGCCAGGAAAGCCGCGGCCTTCATAGCTCGATCTCCACCCGATTACCCGCCGTTGCGGGCGCGGGCGAGGGCTCTTCCAGCCACTTGAGCGCGTCGATCGCCTCGGCCAGGGCCTTGACGGTCGGACGCTCGAACAGCACGCGGAGCGGCAGATCGCGGCCGGCCAGCGCGCGCAGCTGGAGGACGATGCGCACGGCGATCAGGGAATGGCCGCCCAGATCGAAGAAGTTGTCGTTGATTCCGACCGCCTGGAGGCCGAGCGCGTCCTGCCAGATGCGGGCGATCTCGCGCTCCGTTTCATCGCGCGGTGCATCGATGTGGGTCTGCTGGGACGGGCGAGCAGGCTCGCGCCGGGTGAGCGATTCGAGCCGGACCCACTGGTCGATGCGGGCGCCGAGGTCGCCGGTCGACACGATGAGCTGCCCGGCGTCCCTAAGCGCGAGCACGGTTTCCATCGTCGCCATCGCCTCGGCGGCGTTCATGCCGAATTCCTTGAGCGTCGTCCCGAGTCCCGGCTCGGCAGGCGCGTCGCCATCCAGCCGCCAGACATCCCAGTTCACGCTCAGCCACGGCACGGCCGACCTGCGGTTATGGCTGCGCGCAAACGCATCCATGTAGATATTGGCTGCCGCATAGGCGGCCTGCCCGATGCCGCCGAGCAACGAAGCCAGGGACGAGAGCGGCATGCAAAAATCCAGCGGCTTGCCGTCGAGCACTTTGTCCAGCACCTGCAGGCCCTGCGCCTTGGCCTGGAATTGCGCATCGCAGCTCCGCTGATCGCAATCCCTGATTTCGCGATACGCGGCGTCGCCGACGATGCCCGCACCGTGGATGACGCCGTGCAGCGCGCCGAAGCGGCGATACGCCTGCTCGACGACGGCCTGCATCGCGCTCGCATCGGCCACGTTCGCGCTCGCACACAAGACTTCGCCGCCCAACGCCTCGATCCGCTCGATGGCGCCGCTGGCTGCGGCGGAACGCGCGACCAGCACGAGCCTGGCCTTGTACTTCGCAGCGAGGTACTCCGCGATCGCCAGGCCGACCTTGCCGAGGCCGCCGGTAATCAGGTAGACGCCGCCCTCGCGCAACGCGGGCGCCCGCTCGAGGCGCCTGGCGGATTCCACCGGCTCGTGCGTCTGGACCCAGCGCTGCGCGTTTCTGTGCGCAATGAACAGGTTCGAGTCCGGGTCGAGCAGCTCGGCGACGACCAGCTCGGCCGCGCAGTCGCGCTGGGCGGGATCGTGCGGCAGCTCCAGGTCGATGCTCTTGACGCGGATATTCGGGTATTCCTGCCGGATCACCCTGCACGGTCCGAGCAGCGTCGCCTTTTCCGGCTGCAAGGACTCCGCGCCGTGCACGTCCTGGACGCCATCGGAAAGGACAAAGAGCTGGATCGAATCGCGAGCGTTTTGCGCGGCGAGCGCCCTCGAAAGATAGAGCAGGCTGTAGAAACCGAGAGTCTGGGCGCGGCTGAACTGATGCGCCCCACCGATGCTCCAGCCGTGGACGATGCGATCGGGCAGCGCTGCGCTCGCCTGCAGCGCCCGGGTGAGCGCGTCGTAGTGCTGTGCGTTCGCAGGGTCCATGATGAAGGCGTGCGCCGCCAGCTGCTCGAAGCGGGTGCCAGCGCGCACGGTGACCACCTCGCGACCGCGGGCCCGCAGCTGGTCCGAAAGCGAAGCGGCGAAGCCCGATTCATCGGCGAACACGAGCCAGGTTGCGCAGCCTTGCGGCGGCGTCGGTACGCCGAGGCCCATTGCGCGCGGCAGGCTGCGCTTCCAGGACGGCGCGTACAGCCACGCGGCACGATCCGTATTCTTTTTCGCCGCAGCTTCAACGGAGCGCGGCGCCTCGAGGCGGTGTTCCTGCCGTTCGAAAGGAGTGGTCGGCAGCGGCACTCTGCGACGCGGTGCTCCCCACGGCGCCTGGTCGAGCCGGACCTCGACGCCGGCGAGCCACAGCCTGCCGATCGCGTCCCAAAGGACGTCCTTGTCCGGCCGGCCTTCGTACGCAGGCCGGATGGACGGCACCGCGAACGCGTCGGCGAGCCGCCCCGGGTGCTGCATCGCCAGCACGCCGAGCGTGCGGCCAGGCCCCGCTTCGAGCAGAACCGGATTCTCGAGCCGCCAGAGCGCCTGCAACGCGTCGTTGAACCGGGCGGTGCGCGTGGCGTGCAGCGCCCAATAGGCGGGATTGGTCGCCTCGCTCGCCGAGATCCAGTTTCCGGTCACGTTCGAGATGTACGGCAGGGTGGGCTCATTCAGCCGCAGCTTGCCCGCCTCCTGCATCAGGGCTTGCGCGATCGGCTCGAGCATCTTCGAGTGGAAGGCGTGGGCGTTGCGCACGCGCCGGACGATGACGCCGCGCTCGTGCAGCCGCTTTTCGAAGCTCGCCACCGAGTCGACCGGACCTGCGACCACGCACAGGCGCGGGCCATTGATCAGCGAGATGGACAGGTCTTCCGGCAACAGCGCCAGCAATTCGTCTTCCGCCAGCATCACGGCCAGCATCGCGCCCATCGGCAGCGCGCTGACCATCCGGGCGCGCGTCGCCACCAGCCGTAGCGCGTCCTCCAGCGACATCACCCCGGCCAGGCACGCCGCCACGTACTCGCCGAGGCTGTGACCGACGATCGCCGCGGGCGTGATACCGAGCGATTGCCAAAGGCGCGCCATTGCATATTCGATTGTGAACAGCGCCGGCTGGGCGAGCAGCGTGCGGTTCAGGTTCTGCTCGTGCGGGTCCTGCGTCTGCTCGCCGCCCTGACCGAGCATCTTGCGCAAATCGATCCCGTCGGACCTGCTCTTCGCCTTCAGGCCGTCCGGATAGATCGCTCGGCGGATGTCGGCGCCGAGCTCCGCCTCGAGGATCTGCGCGCAGCGATCGACTTCCCGCCGGAAGGCGGGCCAGTCGTCGTACAGGTCGCGGGCCATGCCCACGTAATGATCGCCGACCCCGGGCAACAGCAGCACGATCGGACGCCGCGCCTTGTCCGTGCGGCCGGAGACGAGCCGCTGGGTACCCTGCGCGGCGAGCGCGGCGAGCGCGGCGAGCGCGTCGTCGCGCCCGCTGCAGACCAGGTAGCGCCGGTGCGCAAAAGCCTTGCGTCCGATGGCCAGCGTGTACGCGACATCGCTCATGTTCACGGAGGCGTTGGCGTCCAGGAACGCGCCCAGGCGTTGCGTGGCCTGCTCGAGACCGGTTTCGCTCTTCGCCGACAGCATCAGCAAGTGAGGCGGGCTCGCATGCGCCGACGGTGCGCTGTGCGGCGCTTCCTCGAAAATCACGTGTGCGTTGGTTCCCCCCATGCCGGTGGACATCACGCCGGCGCGCCGCGGAGTGCTGCTCGCCCATTCGCGCAGCGCCGTGTTCACGTAGAACGGGCTGGCGGGAAAATCGATCTCGGGGTTGGGCTCGCTGAAGTGCAGGGTCGGCGGCAGCTGCCGATGCTTGAGCGCCAGCACGGTCTTGATCATGCCGGCGACCGCCGCCGCTGCATCGAGATGGCCGATGTTCGTCTTGACCGATCCGAGCGCGCAGTAACCCGAACGCCGGGTAAAGCGGCGAAAGGCCTTGGTCAGCGCCCGCACCTCGATCGGGTCGCCGACCGGCGTACCGGAGCCGTGCGCCTCGACGTAGCCGATCGTGTCGGCTTCGACGCCGGCGTTGGCCAATGCTTCCACCACCGCGTCAGACTGGCTGTCGACGCTCGGCGCCGTATAGCCGGCTTTCCCCGCGCCGTCGTTGTTGACCGCGGAGCCCTTGATCACGGCGTGGATGACGTCGCCGTCGGCGAGTGCGTCGGCCAGGCGCTTCAGCACCAGGACGCCGCCGCCGCTGCCGAACACCGTGCCATTCGCCTTGGCGTCGAACGCTCTGACGTGCCCGTCGTTCGAAGTCACCCCGCCGCCGTCGCACAGGTAGCCGGCGCGATGCGGCACCCGCACCGATACGGCCCCCGCCAGCGCCATATCCGTTTCTTCGCCGAGCAGGCTCTGGCAGGCGAGGTGAACGGCGACCATCGAGGTCGAGCAGGCGCTCTGGACCGTGAGGCTCGGCCCTCTCAGGTTCAGCTTGTAGGAGATCCGGGTGCTGAGAAAGTCCTTGTCGTTTCCGATCAACGTCGGGATGTAGTCCTCGGCCAGCCGGCCGCCCAGCCCGACGTTGCCGTAATAGGTATTCAGCGCGCAGCCGGCGAATACGCCGACGCGGCCGGAATAGCGGTCCGGGTCGTAGCCGGCGTGCTCGATCGCCTCCTGGGCCAGCTCGAGCAGCAGGCGGTGCTGCGGGTCCATGCGGCGCGCTTCGAGCGGCGAGAAGCCGAAAAAAGCGGCGTCGAAATGGTAGGGCTGCTCGAGCACCGGCGCGGCCTTCACGTACCTCGGGTCGGCCAGCCGCGACGGCGCTACCCCGCCCGCCAGCAGCTCCTCGTCCGAAAACCGGCTGATCGATTCGACGCCGGCGGCGAGGTTGCGCCAGAGCTCGTCGACGTTGCGGGCGCCCGGGAAGCGGCCGGCCATGCCGATGACCGCGATATCCGGCGCGCCATCCATGGAGGTCATCAACCTGCCGCCGCGATGAGCGGCTCGGGCAAGGCCTTGCGATCCGCTTTGCCGCTCGAAGTCAGCGGCATCTCGTCGAGCCGCTCGAAGCGATTCGGGATCATGTAGGAGGGAAGCTGGCTCATCAGGTGACGCTTCAGGCCTTCGAAGTCGAAGTCGGGCCTGCAGACCACGTAGGCGATGATGAGGATGACGTTTTCCGAGTACTTCTTGACCACGGCCACGCAGTCGGTGATGCCCGGATGCTCCCTGATCGTGCTTTCGATCTCGCCGAGCTCGATGCGCAGCCCGCGTATCTTGACCTGGTGATCGGCGCGGCCGAGATACTCGATATTGCCGTCGGCCTGCCAGCGCGCGATATCTCCCGTCCGGTAGATCCTTTCACCGGGGTTCACCGGGTTGTCGGTGAATTTTTCGGCGGTCAGCGACGGGTTGTTCAGGTAACCCCTCGCGAGCCCGACCCCGGCGATACACAGCTCGCCGGTCTCGCCGATCGCCGTCTGCCGGCCGTCCCGGATGACGTAGAACCGGGTGTTGTGGATCGGACGGCCGATCGGGATGCTGTCGAAGTCGTTGTGCGAAGGGCAATCGAAATAGCTGACGTCGACCGTCGCTTCGGTGGGACCGTAGAGGTTGATCAGGCGGGCGCCGGTCTTGCTGCCCCAGACCTGGTTGAATTTGCGCACATGGCTCGGCGTCAGCGCCTCGCCGCTGGCAAATACGCTGCGCACCGAAGCCAGGCGCCCGATGACCGCAGCATCCCGGCCGTCCAGGTACTCGAGAAACACGCTCAGCATAGACGGCACGAAGTGCAGCACGCTGACCTCGCGCGTCCGGATGGCTTCGACGATGGCGAGCGGATTGCGCTCGCCTCCGGGCACGAGGAAGCTGACCTTCGCGCCCTGGAGCGCCCACCAGAAGAGCTCCCACACCGAGACGTCGAACGAGTAAGGCGTCTTCTGCAGGATCACGTCGCGCTGGTCGATCGGGTAGGCGTGCTGCATCCAGTGCAGGCGGTTGATCAGCGAGCGATGCTCGATCATCACGCCCTTCGGCTTGCCGGTCGATCCGGACGTATAGATCACGTACGCCAGATCCTGCGGCCGGTTGAGCGGCGCCGGGTTTTCCATGGCTCCGCAGTAGAGCGCCGGATCGTCGAGATTGAGCGTGCGCCCGCCGAAAACGACGCGGGTCGCGGTCTTGGCATGCACCAGCAGGATCTCGACACCGCCGTCCTTCAGCATGTAGCCGATGCGCTCCGGGGGCAGGTCGGGCGCGAGCGGCAGGTACGCTCCGCCGGCCTTGAGGATCGCCAGGATGCCGATCGTCATCGCGAAAGAGCGTTCCACCATCAGCGCGACGATGTGTCCCGGCCGCACGCCCGTGGCCCTGAGCTGGTGGGCCAGCTGATTGACGCGTTCGTTCAGCTGCGCATAGGTCAATGTGCTGGTCCCGAAAGCCGCGTCGTGGTCGCAAATCACCGCGGTGCGCCCGGGGTGGGCTGCGATTTGCGCCTCGATCAGCTGCGGCAGCGTGGCGCCATCCGGAAACGGCGCCTCGGTGCGGTTGAAGCGGGCGATCGCCGCGATATCGGCTTCGCTCGCGGCTTGCGGCAGCTCAGCGCTCATCGACGAAGATCTTTCCAAGGATGTCCTCGTGGATCTGCGTGGTGCCTTCGATGATCTCGAGGATCTTTGCGTCGCGGTAAAAGCGCGAAACCGCGGAGCTTGCGTGGCAGCCCGATGCGCCGCAGATCTGCACCGCGTCGGACGCGGCGCGTGCGGCCGCTCGCGAAGTGAAGTACTTCGCGATCAGCGTCTTCTCGAACGCCTCGGGAAGATGCTCGTCTTCCGCACGGCAGGCGTCGTGGCAGAGCAGGCACGCGGCCTCGAGGTCGGCGCCCATGCGCGCGATCAGCGAGCGCACCATCCCGAACTGGCCCGCGGTCCGCTCGCCGATCCTGCGCGCCGCCGCACGCGCAATGCTCTCTTCGAAGCATCCTCTGAGCAGTCCCAACGCAGAGCAGGCCGTGCTGATCCGTCCGAAGTGCAGCCCCACCGGCGCGACATGCGAGAGGGCGAACCCCGGCTTGCCGACGATATTGGCCGCCGGGACTGCGACCGCATCGAAGCGCAGCTCAGCCAGGCCGGCGGCGCGAAAACCCATCAAGTCGTCGATGGGTTCGATGCTCAGCCCCGGGCTCTCTCGCGGCACCAGGCACGCCACTGCCTGCGGCCCGAGCATCGCGAACACCAGGAACACGCCGGCGAATTGCGCGCAGCTGATCCATTTCTTGCCGCCGTCGAGCACGAAGTGCCCGCCCTCGCGCGTCAACCGCGTCGCCAGCGAGCGAAGGTCGCTCCCGGCGCCCGCTTCGGTCATCGCGAAAGCCGCGATCATCTTTCCGGCTGCCAGGGGCGGAAGCCATTTCTGTTTCTGCTCGCGGGTGCCCCACTTGAGAAGCGCCATCGAGACCATCGCCTGGCAGGTCAGGACGTCGGTCAGCGCGGATGAGCCCCGACCGAGCGCTTCGTTCAGCAGCCCGAAGCTGACCGTGTCCCATCCCTGTCCGCCGTAGTCCGGCGGCACGCTGCAGGCGAGATAGCCCGAGCTGGCGAGCAGCCCCAGCACGCGCTCCGGGATCCGTTGCTCCCGGTCCCATTGCGCTGCGAACGGCGTGACGTTCGCGGCGACGAAGGCGTGGAACCCGCGGTAGAGCGCCTGCTGGCGGTCGGTCAGGCGCCGGCGCAGCGCCGAGCGGCCGATCGATTCCCCAGCGTCGGCGAGCCACGCGGTTCGCACCTCACCCATTCGGCCGGCCGCTCTTCCTCAGGACGAAGGCGGTGGTGGCGTTCAGGGACTTGAAATTCGCGATGTCCAGGTCGTCGACTTCGACCTCGATCGCGAAAGCCTTCTCGACGAACGTCATCAGCTGCACCGCGAACAGCGAGTTCACGATCCCGGAGGCGAACAGGTCGTCGTCGTCGTCGAGGTTCTTGATCGCGACGCAACGCAGGATGAAATCCCGCACGGTTTGCTTCACTCCGGTAGCCGGCTCTGCGCTCATGGATGTCTCCTGTGGGCGCGCGTCACGCCCAGATGTTCGACGCGGGTGGGGCGAAGCCCATGCCGGGCGCAGAAGTCGTCCCAGGCCGTGTGCAGGTGCGAGTCGTCGCTCATTAGCAGGCCGCCCGGCGCGATCTTCGGCAGGGCGCGCTCGAACTCAAACGACATGGCCTCGTACGAGTGATCGCTGTCGTGCAGGAAGAGGTCGACGCGGCCGAGCGAGTCCAGCAGCTTCGGCAGCAGCTCGCGCGTGTCGCCAAGCTGCAGGTTCCAGCGCCCGTGCAGCGCCGCCGGTACGATCCAGCCCGTCGTTCTGCCCTGAGGCAGGATCGAGCCCTCCTGCACGTTGGGCAGGTCGAGCGAGTACAGCGTGCCGGAGCCGTTCGCTTCGAGCGCCCGCAGGATGTGGGCCGAAGACATGCCGCTCGCGACGCCGGTTTCGACCACGACGGCGGGCTTGGCGGCGCGCACGACGGCGTAGAGCTGGGCGAGGCCGGCAAACCCGTAGCGGATCTCTTCCAGGCAGCGCGCGAGGTGCGCCTGGAACTCCCGGTCATCGCGCAGCTCGCGCCGGTAGCGCATCAGGTCGAGGTAGGGCAGCTCCGTGTAGCGCGCGAGCTGCACCCAGTGGCGCATCCGGTTCCAGGTTCGCAGCGGATTGACGAAAGCGCGCCGGAAGTCGTAAGCGAGCGATGGCGCGAGGGATCCCTGCATGGTTCAGCCTCCGTTGCCTTGCGGCGATGCCTCCGGATAGAGATGAAATCCGCGCCCGGTCTTGCGACCCAGATGCCCGGCGTGCACCAGCTTCCTGAGCAGCGCGCAGCATCGGTACTTCGGATCGTGAAAGCTCTCGTAGAGGACATCGAGAGAGCGCATCACCGTGTCCAGGCCGATCAAGTCGGCCGTCTCGAGCGGCCCCATCTTGTGGCCGAAGCATTTCTTGAAGATCAGGTCGATGCTTTGCGCGTCGGCCACGCCGTCCTGGAGGACGAAGGCCGCCTCGTTCATGAACAGATGCGAGATGCGGTTGGAGACGAAGCCCGGCAGGTCCTCCACGAGGATCGCTTCCTTGCCGAGCTGGGAGAACAGGCGCTGCAGCGTGGCGATGCTTTCGTCCGAGGTATGAAAGCCGCGGATCACTTCGACGGTCGGCTTCAGGTGCACCGGATTCATGAGGTGGATGCCGACCACCTTCGCCGGGCGCCGCGTGATGCTGCCGATCTGCGTGATCGAGATGCACGAGGTGTTCGCGCCGAAACAGACGTGCGGCGGCGCCACGCGGTCGAGCTCCAGGTAGAGCGCTTTCTTGACCTGCCAGTCCTCGGTCACGTTCTCGATGACGAAGTCGCACGACGCGATCGCCTTCAGATCGCTCGCCAGCACCATGCGGTCGAGGGCTTCGCTCCGCGACACGCGCGGCAGGCTCTTGGACAGCAGCGGGGCGAAGCGCAGGTTGTTCAGCACCTCGGTCCGGGCGCGCTCCAGGACCTCCTGCGAGACGTCGACGACCACCGCGGATATCCCGTGCAGCACCAGATCGGTGATCACCCCGATGCCGATGTTGCCGGCGCCGATGACGGCGATGCTCCGGAATTGCGCGCTAGGCATGTTGCCGAACCAGCCTGGCGCGCCTGCGTTGACCGCGCTGCTCGGCCGCGGGAGCGCCGAGCGGCGTTTCGGACGCCGGCGCGGCGAGGCGCGCCGCGAGAAGCCGTACCGTGGGGCACTCGAACAGGCTCACTATGGACAGCGCCTTGTTCAGCTCCCGCTTGATCGCGGCGATCACGAGTACCGCCTTGAGCGAGTTGCCGCCTGCGTCGAAGAAATTGTCGTCGACGCCTAGCCGCCGTCGGCCGAGGACCTTCTGCCAGATGCTGGCGAGCGCCGTCTCGAGCGTGCTGCCGGGTGAGGCGTCCGTCGCCGGCAGCGGCTCCTTGCCGAGCCGATGTTCCTCGATTGCCTTGGCGAGCCGTCGCATGTCACGCAACTCTTCGGCGATGCGCCGCAGGCGCGCGGGCCAGTCGTCCATGCCGGGCGTTTGCGGCGCGGTGGCCGCCTTTCTTTCCGCCGGCGGTTCGTCGGCCGCCTGTTCATCGGGTTGATAGGCGATGCGGGCGAGGTACTCGGCCGGCAAGGTCCACAGGCTGCCGGCCGCATCGCGATACGGCTTGCCGATGCGGGTGATGAATTCGAGCGCCGGCGAATTCCTTTCGCTCGCCCGGTAGCGGAACCGCACGAAGCGTTTTCCTTCGTCGAGCGCGCGCTGGCCGAGCTGGGACACGAGCGCATGCTCCACGCCGCGGCCCAGCACGCGGCAGCTCAGCAGCAGGGTGTCGACGTCGTAGCGGTCGGCCTGCGACTCGTAGAGCACGACGCCGACCAGCCCGTAGTCGCCGAATCGATCGGCTACGCGGGCCGTGAGGCAGCGAGCGCCGCTCTCCAGGTAGCTGCGAAGCTCGTCTTCCGAGCGCCGGATGGTCGTCAGGTTGAACTGATTGGTCCGCAACGTGAGCTGGGAAACGCGGCCGAGCTCCGCCTGCGACGCTTCGGCGAGCGCGACGCGAAGCTCGAGCCCCTTCACGAAGTCGTTCAGCGAAAGCGATTGCTCGCGATAATGCCTGCGCATCGCGGCTTCGCGATACATCCGCGTGCGCTGCTGGTCTTCGCGCGTCGCAGCCGTGCGATCGAAGGCCCAGACATGGTCCAGAAAAGCGCCGATCGATCCGCCGTCCCCCGGCAGCTGCAGGGTGAGGACCGCAGGGCAGTTGCAGCTCACGTCGGCGCAGTCCACCGGGTTATCGTCGATGAACACGAAGCTGTCGAGCCCGAGGCCCAGCTCCTGCGCGAGCGACTTGATGTTTTCCGACTTGCTGCGCCAGTTGATGCGCCAGGCCGCGAAATGCTCGCGCTGCAGCGGCATATCGCTGCGGCGGTCGAATACCGCCAGCACGTCGCGTTCGCTGTTCTTGCTGCACAGGCAAAGCAGCATGCCGGCCTTCACCTGCGCGACCATGAATTCCTGCAGCGCGCGGTGGGGCCCGCCCGTCACGATGCCGTCGGGGCCGTCCTCCGCGCACACCCCTTTCCACAGGGTGTTGTCGCAGTCCAGCACGATGACCTTGAAGGGGCTTCTCTTCAGGTTGAAGAGCGCGCGCACGAGCGCCGTGCCGATCGCGGCGTAGCCCTCCGGCGTGTACGGAATGTGGCCCGCGTGATGGGCAAGAGCATCGTGGTAATCGTTGAGCGGATAACGGCGCGTGATCGACGCCGAGCCGATCGTGTGGACGTTCGCAATCGCCGAGGCCTCGGCGAACAAGGCCTGCTCGGCCGCGTCGAGCGCGGCGGCGAGTTGCGGATCGTCGCCGGCCGCCGGCGTGCGCGGGCACACGCAAAGGAGCAGCGGCGCCGCCGCGTCGGGCATGAACGAGCGCAGCGCGTCGCTGAAATCGTGCACGTTGCGCTGCAGGCGGCTCGCGGCCGCAGCGGCCGGCCGCGCAGCGGCGATCGCCGCCGCCGGCTCCCGTACCGCGTAGAGATTGAACAGGCCGGCGCGCTCGAGCAGCGTTTCCTGCTCGACTGCGCAGCGGAAGCCCTTTCCGGTCAGCAGCGCCTCGACCTGCTTGATCGCCTCGCGCGTCGGGTCGTGGATTTCGATCACGATCTGGCGGATCCTGGGCCAGTCGGCCTCGGCGATGCCGCGGATGATGTCCAGCTCGCTTTTCTCGGCATCGATCTTGAGCAGATCGATGCGCTCGACGCCATGCTCGCGGATGATCTCCGACACGGAGGTCAGGCGGCATTCGTAAGTCTTGCGACGCAGCCTGTCTGCGGTGAGCTCGGCGATGTATTCCTCGACCGATTCCCCGGGCAGCGCCTGGCGCTTCAGCATGTTGCGCACGACGTTCTGGATCGCCGCGCGGTCCTCGCCTTCGTCCGAGAGAAATCCGGAGAACACCGAGGACTTCTCGTAGAAGGTGAACGGCGCCGTTCCCGGCCGATCCGCCACGCCCAGGCTCAGCGCGTGGACATTCGATGATCCGTAGGCCGCGCAGTTGGCCTGCAACAGGTCGTGCACGGCCGGGGCGGGATCGAAGGCATAGATCGTCGGGTTCTTGCAGCGGCTCAAGACGAACAGCGAGAACAGGCCGATGTTCGCGCCGATGTCGAAGACCGTATCGCCATCGCGCAGCTGGATGCCGTGCCGCAGGTAGCACTGGTCTTCGAAGATTTCCTGGTACAGATAATCCGTCTCGTAGGCGTTGAGGTGCGCGATTTCCAGGCCGTTCGGCAGCATCCGTCTCGCGCGCGCACCGAAGCATCGCTCGGCCGCTTCCGGGCTCAGCGTCGCCAGGGCGGGACGGTCCTCGCGCGCCCACTCTTCGAGTCGCAGCAGCACGACGTTGGCGCCGTCGCGGTTGCGGCGCAGCGCGCTTCCCGCGGCTAACAGCTGCTGAAAGACCTGGTTATAGGGCGCAAATTCGACGTGGAACGGAACGCCGAAGTGCTCGCCCCAGAAATTCAGCGAATCCTCGAGCGGCTCGGCGGTGAAGTTCGCGGCCACGACGAGCGGGGTCGCCGGCGTCGCGGCGTCCGCGGCGGCTCGTTGCAGAAGCCGGAAGGCCACTCCGCAAAGGTTCAGATGCGGCTTGCCGGCGGCGTCGCAGACCCGCACGTCGCCGCGCACGCCGCCATCTCCATCCGCAGCCGAGCGCGTGGCCCAGCCCCAGAGCGTATCGGGGAATCCGAGCTGCGCTATTTCGATCCTGTCGATCGACTGCAGGACGAAAGTCTTGCCGCAGTCCAGGGTGAAGGACGCGAGCATCTGGGTGATCGAATCAAGCAGGCTCGGATGCAACAGGTACGGCTCGGTCGGGTCGTGCGCATGGGCCGCATGCAGCCTGCCCAGCGATCGCTCGCCGGCCCGCCAGATCCCGCCGATGTTCTGAAAGCGCGCCCCGTATTGATTGCCGCTTGCGCTTAGCGCCGCGTAGAACCGTTGGCCTTCGATCGTGTCGCGGGCTTGGGCCTGGAAGGCCTCGATCGACAACGGGTCCGTCCCGGCGGACAGGGAGATCGACTCGTCTCTATCGATCTCCAGCGTCGCCGCCGCGCTGCCCGCTTCATAGAACGAGTATTCAACGCACCGCCCGCCGCGGCCCTTCGCTTCGACGCGGACGACGGTGTCTTCCGCAGCGAGCACGATCGGGGCATGAAAACGCAGGTTGCGTGCGATGCGCGGAACGCGGCCGCAAAGCTCGCGCTCCAGGTACAGCGCCATTTCCACGTAGAACGCCCCTGGCAGCACGACCATGTCCTGAACGCCGTGGTCCGCCAGATAGGGCAGGGAGCGAACCCCGACGCGGAACTCCGCCGTCGCCTCGTCCGGCCGGGCAGCCTTGAGTGTCGCTATCCGTCGAAAAGCGTGGCGCGGCTTGTCGGCGCTGCCCGCCGGAGCCGACGGCGCCTCTTTCAGGCTCATAGTCATAGGTGCAGCGGAGCGCTCTGTGGCGATGCGGCGCCCAGTCTGTCAAGATGCGCGTCGCTGCGAAATAGCCCACTTCAACCAAACGGGCAGCGAATACGCGAGATGTGGCGTCGCCGCGAGGAAACGCGTCGATCAGCCCCTCGACTCTGCCGAAGCCATAGTCCGTTCGGCTCATCAACAAGCCATCGCTTGGGCAGTCGTCCCCGCGGAGGCGGGGACCCCGTTTAGAAAAGAACCGGATCCCTGCGCTCGCGGGGACGACGATTCGATCGCTTTCGGAATTCCTAGAAGCTGTAGGCGACCCCGAGACCCAGATAGCTCGCCGAGCGCTGCGCGACGAGCGGACTCTTCGCCGCGTTGTCGCTCATGTGCTTGCGCTCGGCGCTGCCGACCAGCATCCAGCGGCGCGACAGGTCGTACGAGGCCTGCGCGCCGACGCTGCCGTAGAGCAGGCCGCTTTCATCGATCCCGTAGTAGGCGCGGTAGTACTTGTCGGTCGCGAAGCTGAGCTGCGCGAACAGCACGGCGATGAAGCCGTGACCCTGATAGACGCCGCCCGCGGCGCGCAAGTCGAGCAGCGCGCCGCGGTCGGTGTCCAGGTTCTGGCGAAAGCGGACCAGGCCGATGAGCGGCGCCGGCCCGATCTTGCCTTCCCACTCGGCATGCGCGCCGAGGGATGCGCCGGGATCCTTGTCGTTGGGCCCCTGCTCATAGGCGAGCTGCGCACCGACGTCGAATCCGCGGCTGACATTCCAGCGCGCGCCGCCTTCGAGGATGCCCTGCGTCGTGCGCACGAACCACCGCTCGCCGAAATAGCGCAGCACCGGAACGAGCTCCGTCGTGTTCTCGGAGAAGCCGTCCTGCTTCGGCCGCGTGCGCACGCCGGCGCCGAAAAGCTTCAGGTCCTCCTGCGCCGCCGCCGCGCCGGCCCAGAGGAGCAGGACGGCGCAGGCGAGCCTAAGCAGCATGCCGCAGCCGGTCGAGGCTCCACGGCCCGCCGCCCGCGGCGGCGAGATAGAGGAACACGAAGGAGTAGAGCGCGGCCAGCTCGCCGCCGTTCAGGATCGGCCAGAAGCCTCTCGGTGCGTGCGCCATGAAGTAGGCGAACGCCATCTCACCGGACAGGATGAACGCGACGGGGCGCGTGAACAGCCCGACCAGAAGCAGCGCACCGCCGAAGAGCTCGAGCACGCCTGCTAGGCCGATCAGCGAGAACAGCTCTACCGGCCTTGGAAAAGGCGCCGGGTAGCTGAGCAGCTTCATCATGCCGTGGCATATGTAAAGAAAGCCGGTGACGATACGCAGGACGCTGAGCAGCCGTGGCGACCAGGCGTGGCACAACGCGGACAGGTTCGACATCGAGCCTCCTTTAGCTCGGTTGGGAAATCATCGGAATCGCGGCACGCGCTTGGCGATGAAGGCGGCGATGCCTTCGCGGCTCTCGGCGCCGCGCGCCTGCGCGGCGATCGCCTGCGCCTCGAGCTCCATCTGGGTCTCGAGCGATTCAGTGAAGGCGTGGTGCAGGAGGCGCTTCGCGGCGCCGAACGCTCCGGTCGCGCCCTGCGCGAGCTCGTTGGCTAGCCGCTCGGCCTCGGACTGGAGCGCCGCGTCGGGCACCACGCGATTGACGATGCCCCAGGCCAGCGCCTCGTCGGCGCTGAGGGCGCGGTTGGTGAGGGCGAGCTCGAGCGCGCGGCGCAGGCCGACGATGCGCGGCAGGAAGAAGGTCGAGCCGCCGTCGGGGCTGAGTCCCGCGCGCGTATAGGCGAGCACGAACTTGGCGGACTGCGCGGCGATGACCAGGTCGCAGAAGAGGCACAGGCTGAAGCCGGCGCCGCCCGCCGGGCCGTTCACCGCCGCGATGAGCGGCGCATCCATGCGCACGAAGCGCGAGATCGCCGCATGCAGGTTGCCGGCGACCTCCTTCAGGTGCGAAGGCAGCGCCTCGCCCTGCGCGCCGAAGCTCTTCAGGTCGCCGCCGCCCGAGAACATGCGACCCTCGCCGGTGAGGATCACCGCCCGCACCGAGCGCTCCTCGCTGCAGCGGATCGCCACGTGCGCCAGCTCGCGCGCCATCTCGGCATTGAGCGAGTTCGCGGCCTCCGGACGATTGAGCGTGACGCGCGCTACGCCGTCGGCGAGCGCGAAGCGGAGGGTCGAATACGCCATCTATTCGGGCTCGATGCCCACCTGGCGCGCGGTCGCGCGCCAGATCTCCGTCTGCTGCCTGAGCATCGCGCTGAGCTCCTCGGGGCTCGAGCTCTTCGCCTGGAAGGCGATCCTGGCGAGCCCTTCCTTGACCTCCGGCCGTGCGAGCACCGTGGCGAGGTCGCGGCCGAGCCTGTCGACGACCTCCTGCGGCAGCTTCGCCGGGCCGAAGATGCCGCCCCAGGGCTGGATGCTCATCTGGCCGAGGCCGGCTTCCTGCGCGGTCGGCACATCGGGCATGAGCGGGCTGCGGCTCGGGAACATCGCCGCGAGCGCGCGCAGGCGGCCTTCCTTGACGTGCGGAATCGCGGCGCCCGGCGTGGCGAAGGCCATCTGCACCCGGCCGCTCAAGAGATCGACGTTGAGCGGCCCGTCGCCTTTATAGGGCACGTGCACGATGTCGATCTTCGCCAGGTACTTGAGCTGCGCGCCGAGCAGCTGGCTCGTGCTGTTCCCGGTGCCGTAATTGAGCTTGCCGGGGTTGGCGCGCGCATAGTCGATCAGCTCGGCGACCGATTTCGCCGGCACGCTCGGATGCGTGAAGAGGAAGAATCCGAAATAGCCGACCAGCGACACCGGCGTGAAATCGGCGAGCGGGTCGTAAGGCGGGTTCTTGCGCGTCACCGGCACCCAGTTGAAGGCGGTGTTGGTCGCATAGAAGAGCGTGTAGCCGTCGGGCGCCGCGCTCTTCGCCGCCTCGGCCGCGACGATGCCGTCGCCGCCGGGCTTGGTATCCACCACCACCGGCTGCCCGAGCACCTGGCTAAGCGGCTGCGAGAAGATGCGCGCGCCGACCTCGGCGGCGCCGCCGGGCGGGAAGGGGACGATCAGCCGGACCGCCCGGTTCGGGTACTGCGCCGCCGCGGCGGCCGACCACATCGCCAGGACAATGCCCAGCACCCCGCGTTTATGCATTGCTCCTCCTCTCCTCGCGGCGGATTCTAAATCTTGAACGCCTCGAGCGTCTCCTTGGCGAAGATGTCCTCGGGCGCAAGGCGCCGCTTGGACAGGCCTTGCTCATGGTGATAGCGCAGGAACGTGTCCAGAACGGCGCGATTCGCCTCGAGCCCGTAAGGCCACCAGTCCTCGCCGAGCAGCGAGCGGGCCTCTTCGACATGCGCCACCAGCCAGGGCAGCATCGCCGGCATCGCCGCCGTCTGGCCGTAGAGCTCCATCGCCTTAGCCTTCGACGCCGAGAGCGCCTTGAAGAGCGATTGCGCGACCCAGGGGTGCGCCTCGTACACGTCGCGGCGGACCACCACGGTATGCATGATGGGGAAGATGCGCGTCTTGTGGAAGTAGGCCTTCTCTGCCGCCACGTAATCGGGGAAGAGCCGCTTCACGGCATCCGGCCGCTTGCGGAAGGTGGACGGCGCGCGCGCGGTCACCAGCGCGTCGATCTCGCCCTCGGCGATCATCTGCGCCAAAGTCTGGCTTTCGCCGATGGCCTTCAACCGTATGGAGGCGGGGAGATCGATCTTCAGCTTGTCGTAGCGTCCCGGCTCCTCCTCGCCGCCCGAGAGGTGCTCGTAGTCGGTGAC